>JAIYAJ010000399.1 GCA_027489105.1 Zymomonas sp.
TGCTTGGCGATCAGCGCCGGCCCGATCGTGTTGATTTCGAACAGCCGCGCCATCGCCACCCCGTCGATCGCCCGCCAGCTCTTCTCGGGCGACAGACCCCGTCCGCCATCGTGCAACAGGCCGGTCGCGACGATCGCCAGCCCGATCGGCTGTTCGATCGTGCCGACGGCCGCCTCGATCGAGGCTTCATCGGTCAGGTCGAAATGAAACGGGCTTACCGTATCCGGCAAGCCTTCCGGCGCCGCCCGCCCACCGCCGTGGACCGTTGCGAACCGGCCGCTGGCGGCGATGGCCGTCGCCAGCGCGCGACCGATGCCGCCACTCGCGCCGAAGACGATCGCCGCCTGCCCCGCGCGAGGGTCTTCAGCCGCCATGTGCGATCGCCTCGGCCACCATGTCGCGCAGCGGCAGCTTCGCCTCCATGCGGATCGCCAGCAGCGCGGTGCCGCTGATCTTGCGCTGGACGAACAGCGTGTCGATCGGAGGAATATGCCAGGCGGTCCGGTCGGCGGCGATCGTCCGGCCATGGCGGCGCAGCGGCTCCACGAAGGCGCGATCGGAAAAGTCGAACAGGCCCGGCCGGCCGAGATGCCGCATCATCACGTCGATCATCGCATCGAGCGCGGCGCCGTGGCGCTCGATCGTCTGTGGCGCGACGAAGCCGACCTCGACCAGCGAGGCCCGCAGCGCGTCGCGGTCTTCGGACAGACCTGCAGCCATCAGCTGGCGATAGGCTGCGACCGTCCTTTGCTCCACCGCGCGGGCCGCTCCGAAATCGAGCAGCACGATTTCCCCGCTATCGGGACGCCAGCGATAATTGGCGAAATTCGGGTCGGTCTGCATGTAGCCGAAGCTGAACAGCTCGCGCAGCACCAGACCGAACAGCCGCTCCATGACGGTGTCGCGCATCGCCTGCGGGGCGTCGCGCAACGTCTCGATCGGCTGGCCCGGCATATAATCCATCGCCAGGATCGCGTCTCCGCACAGATCGTCGACCGGACGGGGGATGGCGAAACCCGTCTCGCCCTCGAGCAGCCCGGCATAGCGTTTCATCTGCTCGGCCTCGCGCCGGTAATCGGCCTCCTCGTGCAGCTGGCGCTTGGCCTCCTCCAGCAGCGGCACGATGTCGAGAGTCTCGGGCAGCAGGCCGGTCATGCTCAGCAGGCTCGCGACATTGTCGACATCGGCGTCGATGCTGGCGGCGACGCCGGGATATTGGACCTTCACCGCCAGCGCCCGGCCTCCGGGCATCGTCGCTCGATGGACCTGCCCGATCGAGGCGGCGGCCATCGGCGTGGCATCGAAACGCTCGAAGCGCCGGCGCCAGTCCTTGCCCCATTCGGCCCGCAACACCGAGTCGAGCTGCGACGGCGGCATGCGGTGCGCGGATTCGCGCAGCTTCGAGAGGATGGCGGTCAGTTCGGCCGGCAGCACGTCGCCCGCATCCATCGAGATCATCTGACCGAGCTTCATCGCCGCGCCGCGCATCCGCGACAGCTGCTCGGTCACCCGCTTGGCATTGGCCGGTGTCAGGATCAGTTCGGACAGCTGTGGCCGCTCGCCGCGCGACAGCCGCCGTGCGCCTTCGGCGAGCACGCCGCCCGCAACCCCGCCCGCCATCTGGCCCAGCGACAGAAAACGCGACAGCCGGGCCGTCGGCACGCGACGATAGGTGGCTTCGCTCATCTCAATCTCCTCTGCAGCGCCGGTCGCCAGCGCAGAAAATGCATGTAGAGCCGCTCGAGCAGCCGTTCGACCGGGCCGAACCGTGCAAGCAGCCCGAACGGTCGCAGCAGCGGAATGGCGCGCCACATCGCCGCAAAGGCGGCAGCCCCAGACAGCATACGGCCCTGCTCCTCGGCGTGAAAGCGCGCGAGCAGGTCCGACCGGTCGAGCGGGCAGCTGGACGAGGGGTCGGCGACGTCGACGAACTGGATCCGTCTCCTGCGGTCGAGCCTGCGCATCAAGGCGATTTCGCGGGTGCATAGCGGGCAGGCGCCGTCATACCAGACGGTGACGGCTGGGGCGCTCGCCTGAACGACGCTGCTGGACGGGTCAGCCATATGTCCGCCATGCACCCTCGGTCGCCCGGCGGCGACCTGCCCGTTGGGCCATTGCCGCTCGCCTGCCCCAAAGATCATGTTGCTCATCACGGGCTCAACGCCACGGTCCGGCGATGGCTCCGACCTCGCTCCCCCGCCCGCTCGTCCTGTTCGGCCTGTCCGGCATTCTCCCGCAGGCGCTGTGCGTCGTCGCGGCGCTGGGCGGCGGCGAAGGTCGCTGGATCGCGCTTGCTGCGGGCTGCCTCTATGCCGGGCTGATCCTGTCCTTTCTCGGTGGCCTGTGGTGGATGGCAGCGCTGCTGGCCAATGAGCGCGCCAGCTGGCCCTATCTGGTTGCGGTCCTGCCGAGCCTGGCGGCCTGGGCTACCTTCCTGCCCTGGTGCTTTGGTTGGCGCTGGCCGGGACCATCGCTGGTCGCGCTGGGGCTGCTGCTGCTCGCATCGCCCTTCGTCGACCGGATATTGGCACGGCGCTACCATGTGCCCGATGGCTGGATCGGGCTGCGCATCCGTATGGCAACCGGCCTCGGACTGCTTACGCTCGTGCTGGCGGCTGCCTAGTCTATCGGCTCCACGTCGACGGCCACATCGATCTTCTGACCATCCTGACCGGTGAAGACGCCGTCGATCGGGGCAACGTCGGTGTAATCACGGCCCATGGCGGTCACGATATGGTCGCTCCCTACCAGACAGGCGTTGGTCGGGTCGAAGCCGATCCAGCCCCGCCCCGGTCCGCACCAGATCACCACCCAGGCATGGGTCGCGTCGGCGCCGACGAGACGTTCCTTGCCCGGCGGCGGGATGGTGCGCAGATAGCCCGACACATAAGCGGCCGGAAGGCCGACGCCGCGGAGCCCCGCGATCATGATCTGGGCGAAGTCCTGGCACACGCCGTGCCGCTTCTCGAACGCCTCGATGGGCGCGGTGTCGACTGCGGTGGCGCTGCCGTCATAGGTGAAATTGGCATGGATGCGCGTGGCGAGCGCAAGCCCCGCCTCCACGATCCCGCGATCGGCCGCCAGATCCTCGGCGCACCAGGCGGTGATCTCGGGATCGAGCGGAATAGACGGCGACGGGTAGATATAATTGGCCGGCCCTTCCGGGCCGAGATCGGTCGATGCGCGCACGAGCGCCGCGATCTCGGCTACGGTCGGATCGTCCGGTTGTGGTTCCGGCGTCGGGCGATCGACGTCGATCCGGAAGATGCTCTCGATCAATATCTCGCGCGAGGGCTTGTCGACCACCATGCGGGTGACGTGACCCAGATAGCCGATCGGCCGGGTGCCGGCGATCCGCGCGCCGGGCGACAATTGGAGGCGATGATCGTGGACGGTCTGTCCCGACCATTCTACCGGCTGCAACCGCAGGTTGCACCGGGCGAAGGCAACCGGATGGGCATAGCGGAAGCGGGTGCGGTGGCTGACCTTGTAGCGCATTATCATCTCGATCAGGCCCCCGATCAAGCCAATGTCATGCCGGCCATGCGCAGACCTTCACTGCCCTGCAGGAAGAAGCGGCTGCCGACAGCATTGGACAGTTCGGACAGCATATTCTCGATCCCAAGCATTGTCGCCGGATCGAGCGTGTCGGCGGTGGCGGTCCGGATCGCCGCGTCGAGCCGGTAGAAAATCATCTGGTGCGGCTCCGCCATGCCATCGTCGCCAAGCGAAGGAAGCTGACCGAAATGCAGCGCCATCTTCTCGAGCTGATAGGCGATCGAGCGGGGATTATAGGGATCGAGCGCGACGAGGTCGCGCACCGGTTCGAGCGACAGGCCGGTCAGATAGCGCGCGCGATAGCTGATCTGGCTGTCGCACAGGTCGAGCAGCGTCGTCAGGTCGTCCGACGAGGCGTCGTCGCCACCGAAACAGCGCACCAGACGGCAGCCCCACAAGGCGCGCTCGATCCGGCGGCCGAGATCGTGGAAGCGCCAGCCCGCCGTGCGGCCCATATTCTCCGCCGCAAGCCCGGCCAGCGCCAGGAAACGCTCCTGCATCTCGATCGCGCGTGCCAGCGTAGCTTCGGCATCCTCGGACAGGGCCTTGGGCAGCGGCGCCTCGACGAGCCGCCACACGTCCGCCGACAACCGGTCGCGCGTGCCGCTGGCGATGCTGCGCGCGTGGCGCATCAGCGTCGCGACGCTCGCCGGGCTGTCGCCGTCGAGCGCCAGCAGCGCCAGTTCGCGCAGGTCGTGCGTCTCGCCGACATCCTCGGCGAACAGATCCTCCTCATCCTCCTCATCCTCATGGACGAGCGGCGCCGCAGCCCCCGAGGCGATCAACATGGTGCCGAGCCGGTCGAGCGTCAGCGGCACCAGCGCGGCGCCGCCGTCGGCCACGATCGACCCGCCGAGCGTCGCACGGATCAGCCGCAGCGTCGCCTCGCCGCGCTCCAGATAGCGGCCGAGCCAGAAGAGATTGTCGGCCGCCCGGCTGGGGAGAGTGCCGGGATTGCGGCGGATCGGCAGCTTCTGCGGAAGCAGCGATACCGGCTCGACCGCGCGGTTGCCGACAACGCAGACATCGGCCGAAAAGGCCCCCTCGCCCATCACCGTCGCGCGGGCATCGGACTCGTCCCCGATCCGCGCGAAGCCGCCAGGCATCACCGTCCATTCGCCATTGGCGTCGCGCGCCGCGAACACGCGCAGGGTGAAGGGGCGCGGCACCAATTGTCCGTCGATCACCACCGGAGCGGTCGACAGATGCACATCCTCCAGTCCGACATAGTCCATCGGCCGGCGGCGCATATCGTCGAGCAGCCGCGCGCGATCCTCGCCAGACAGTGTCGAGGGCAGCACGGGGCGTCCCTTGCGCAAGCCCATCGGCGTTTCGCCGAGGGCCGGTGCGATCAGCAGTTCGTCAAGCCGCGCCTCGACCTGCGCGCGCGGAACGTCCTGCCCGCACCACCAGGTCGCGATATTGGGGAGGATCAGATCCTCGCCCATCAACCGCCGCGCCAGCGTCGGCAGGAAGGCGGCCATGCCTGTCGACTCAACCGCGCCGGCTCCGGGCGCATTGGCGATCACCGCCTGCCCCGCCGCCATCGCATCCATCAGCCCCGGCACGCCGATCGCCGACCCTGCATCGAAGGCCAGCGGATCGAGGAAGCGCGAGTCGATCCGCCGCCACAAGGCATCGACCCGCTTGAGGCCCTCGATCGTGCGGACGAACAGCCCATCCTCACGCACCGCGAGATCGCTGCCCTCGACCAGCAACAGGCCCAGATAGCGGGCGAGGTGCGCCTGTTCGGCATAGCTCTGATTATAGCGCCCCGGCGTCAGCAGGCCGATACGCGGCTCCGCCCGCCGGCAAACCGCCGACAGGCCTTCCCGAAAGGCCGAGAAGAACGGAGCGAGCCGTTCGACGTGCAGCCTTGTCTGGAGCGCGCCGAACAGCCGCGTCGACGCGAGGCGGTTTTCGAGGGCATAGCCTGCGCCGACCGGTGCGCGGACATGGTCGTCGAGAACGCGCCACTGGCCGCTGGGGTCGCGGCCAAGATCCGCAGCGTAGATGTGAAGATGGTAGCCGCCAGGTGGCTTGATCCCGATTTGCGAGCGCCAGAAAGCGCGGTTGCCCGTCACCAGAGCTGCCGGCAGCGCGCCACCGGCGATCAGCGTCTGCTCGCCGAAAAGATCGTCGAGTGTCCGTTCGAGCAGGTCGGCGCGCTGCGACACGCCCGCCGCGATGATCGCCCAGTCGTCTTCGCCAATCAGCAGCGGCATCGTCGACACCGGCCACGGCCGTTCGACCTCCTCGCCGGGAAAGCGATAAGCCGTGCCAAGCTCGCGCACCTGCCGGACCATGCGCTGCTGCAGCATGTCGAGCCGGCCCTCGCTCTGCCGCGCCACGCCGTCGAACAGGCTCTGCCACCAGCGCGCGCCGCGCCCCACGTCGCCGCGCACGACGTCGGCTGCACCCGCCTTCGCGATATAGCTGCGAAGCCAGCCCTCTCCGAGGCTCGGCATTCCGGGCAGTTCCGCCATCATCTCCCCCTGCATGACGGCCCCTACAAGATCGGTGGCGCGCGCAGGTCGAGCGTCATCGGAAATTCGCTGGGCCTCTCCGCCATCGGTATCGACACCATGCCCGGCGTGTGGCCGTGGTCCTGGAACCTGGCCCGGCGCCGCGCTTCCGCTTCGAGATCGTTGATCGGCATCGTATCGTAATTGCGTCCCCCGGGATGCGCGACATGATAGACGCAACCTCCTAGCGAACGGTTATTCCAGCGGTCGAGCACGTCGAACGTTAGCGGCGCATCGGCCTCCAGCAGCGGATGCAGGCAATTGGCCGGCTTCCACGCCTTGTAGCGCACCCCACCGACCGCCTCGCCCGGCACCCCGGTCGGCGTCATCGGGACGGCACGGCCGTTGACCGCGATCACATGGCGCCCCGGCACCAGCCCGGTCGCCCGGACCTGCAACCGCTCGGTCGAGCTGTCGACATAGCGGACGGTACCGCCGATCGCGCCGGTCTCGCCCAGCACATGCCAGGGTTCGAGCGCGTGCGAAATTTCCAGCGTCACGCCGCCCGCGCATACCGTTCCATGGACCGGGAAGCGAAACTGCCGCTGCGCCTCGAACCAGGCGGGATCGAAGTCGTAGCCCGCATGGCGCAGATCCGACAGCACCTCCATGAAATCGGCCCAGACGAAATGCGGTAGCAGGAAGCGATCGTGCAGCGCCGTGCCCCAGCGAACCAGCCCACCCTTCTGCGGCTCGCGCCACAGCCAGGCGGTCAGCGCGCGAAGCAGCAATTGCTGGGCGAGGCTCATCCGGGGTTCGGGCGGCATTTCGAATCCGCGAAACTCGACCAGCCCCAGTCGCCCCGTCGGGCCATCGGGCGAGAAGAGCTTGTCGATGCAGATCTCGGTCCGGTGGGTATTGCCGGTCACGTCGACGAGCAGGTTGCGGAACAGCCGGTCGACGATCCACGGCGCGGGCGGCGCGCCCTCGCCCGGCCCCGGCACCTGCGCCAGTGCGATCTCCAGTTCGTACAGCCCGTCATGGCGGGCCTCGTCGATGCGCGGAGCCTGGCTGGTCGGACCGATGAACAGCCCGGAGACGAGATAGCTGAGCGACGGATGCCGCTGCCAGTAAAGGATCAGGCTCTTCAACAGATCGGGCCGGCGGATGAAGGGCGAGTCGTTGACCGAACGGCCACCGAGCACGATATGATTGCCGCCACCGGTTCCGATCGCGCGCCCGTCGACCATGAACTTGTCGGCGGTGAGCCCGATCTCGCGGGCCATTTCGTAGAGGCCGGTGGTGATCTCGACCGTCTCGCGCCAGCTCGACGCCGGCTGGACATTGACCTCGATCACGCCGGGATCAGGGGTGATCTTCAGCACGTTGAGGCGCGGGTCGGGCGGCGGCGCATAGCCTTCGAGCCGGATCGGCAGCTGCGTGCGGGCTGCGGTGGCCTCGACCGCCGCGACCAGATCGAGATAGTCCTCTAACCGCTCCGTCGGCGGCAGGAATACCGCGAGATGGCCCTCACGCGCCTCGACCGTTACCGCGGTCCGGACCGCACCCTCGATCGGAACCTGCTCCTGCCGGTCCTGTCGCGCCTGCCCGTCGGCTGCGGGCGCGACCGTCTGCGTGCGCTGCTGGTAGAAGTCCGGCATCGGCTCGCGCGGCTCGGTCGTGTCGCGCGGGTGGAGATAGGGATAGTCGGACGGCGGCACGAAAGGCAGCGAACCGAGCGGCAGCCGATAGCCGATCGCGCTGTCGCCGGGCACCACGAACAGCCGTCCACGCCGCAGCTGCCACCGCTCCGACCGCCAGCGGCCGGGCGTCGGCGCCTGCGCCGCATTCCACGCCTGGATCGGAAGAACGAAGCCCGTAGGCCGGCTCAGGCCGCGCTCGAAGGTCTTGACCATCCGCGCGCGCGCCTCGGGATCGTCGAGCTTGGGGTCGGTCAGATCGACATTGGCCGGAAGCTGCGCTTCCTTGACCGACCATTCCACGGGGTCCTCGAAAGCCGGCACGACCATCTCGGCACCCACGCCCAGATCGTCGGCGAGCGCCGCCAGGAAGGCTTCGGCTTCGGTTTCGCCGATGGCGCGCCCGGTAGTGTCACCGGCGATCAGCGCGGCGTCCTTCCACACCGGAATGCCATCGGTGCGCCAATAGACCGAATAGCCCCAGCGCGGCAGGCTTTCACCGGGATACCATTTGCCCTGCCCATGATGGAGCATGCCGCCCGGGGCGAACCGGTCGCGCATCCTGCGGATCAGCCGGTCGGCATAGCCCGCCTTGGTCGGGCCGACCGCATCGCCATTCCATTCGGGCGCCTCGGGATCGACGAGCGCGACGAAGGTCGGCTCGCCGCCGGTCGTCAGCCGTACGTCCTGCGCGACAAGATCAGCGTCGACCTTCTCGCCCAGCGCGTCGAGCGCCGACCAGCGATCCTCGGTGAACGGCTTGGTGATCCGCACCGCCTCGGCGATGCGCTGGACCGACATGTCGAAGTGAAAGTCGACATGAGCAGGCTCGAGCAGGAAGCCCTCGATCGGGGTAGCCGACCGAAAATGCGGCGCCGCCGCCAGCGGAATATGGCCCTCGCCCGCGAACATGCCGGACGTGGCGTCCATGCCGATCCAGCCTGCGCCCGGCACATAGACTTCGGCCCAGGCGTGCAGATCGCAGACGTCGGCGGACACGCCCTTCGGCCCGTCGATCGGGACGATGTCCGGAGTCAGCTGGATCGAATAGCCCGACACGAAGCGCGCCGCGAAACCAAGCCTGCGCGCAGCCTGTACCAGCAGCCACGCGGAGTCGCGGCAACTGCCGGTGCCGATCTGGAGCGTTTCTTCGGGCGTCTGCACACCCGTCTCCATGCGGATGACATAGCCGACCCGCTGGTTGATCGCGACGTTGAGGTCGACGAGAAAATCGATCGTTCTCTTCTCGACATTCGCGAACTGCGCCACGAAAGCCTCGAACAGCGGACCCTGCGGCTCCTGGTCGAAATAGGCCGCGAGGTCGGCGGCGATCCGCTCGTCATATGTGAAAGGACGCGTCTCGGCATAATCCTCGACGAAGAAATCGAACGGGTTGACCACCACCAGATCGGCGATCAGGTCCACCGTGACCGAGAATTCGGTCGTTTTCTCCGGAAAAACGAGTCGTGCCAGCCAGTTGCCGTGCGGGTCCTGCTGCCAGTTGATGAAATGGCTTTCGGGCGTGATGCGCAGCGAGAAATTGTTGACGGCGGTGCGGCTGTGCGGCGCCGGCCTCAACCGCACGACCTGCGGCCCCAGCGAAACGGGCCGGTCGTAACGATAGACCGTCTGGTGATGCAAAGCCGCCTGAATCATAGCGACAAGTGTCAGCACATCCCGTTGTGCAGTGCAATGAAGAGTTATGACGCCTGTGTTGCGCGCAACTGCCGCGATCCGTCAGCGCGGCAGTTGCAGATTGAGGTAGCTCGTCACCAGCGCGGCGCGCAGCGCGTCCTCCTTGGGCTCGACACCCGCCGCATGTCCGCCTTCGAGCGCCTCGAAATAAAGGAAGGGCGCACCGATCGCTTCCATCTTGGCCGCGAATTTGCGGGCGTGCCCCGGATGGACCCGATCGTCGCGGGTCGAGGTGTAGAGAAAGGGCACCGGATATTTCACGCCCGCCTTCAGCGCCTGATAGGGCGAATAGAGCGCAATGAAGCTCCAGTCGGCGGGAATGTCCGGATTGCCATATTCGCCCATCCAGGAGGCGCCCGCGAGCAGGTGCGAATAGCGTTTCATGTCGAGCAAAGGTGAACCGATCACGACCGCACCGAACAGGTCGGCCCGCTGGGTCATCGCGACGCCCGCCATCAGGCCGCCGTTCGACCGGCCCGATACCGCGATCCGCCCTTTCTCGCTGATCCCGGCCTTCACCAGATCCTCGGCGACGGCGTAAAGATCGTCATAGGCGTTCTGCCGCTTCTCGCGCAGCGCGGCCTGGTGCCAGGCCGGACCATATTCGCCGCCGCCCCTTAGATTGGCGAGGACATAGGCATTGCCGTCCTCGACCCAGAACAGCGCGGCCGGACCAGAGCGATAGGGTTCGTTGACCAGATAGACGGGCGTCTGCGCCGCCTCGAACCCGCCATAAGCATGGACGAGCGCCGGCACCGGTCCGCTCGCGCCGCCCTTGCGGACGAGGAAATAGGGAATGCGAGTGCCGTCCTTGGAGGTGGCGAAGCGCTGCTCGACGGTCATGCCCGTGGCATCGAAGCGAGGCTTGAGCGCCTGCACGACCTCTGCCTTGCCGGTCGGCGACGCGACATAGAGCGCGGGCGGAGCCAGCATCGCTTCGACCGTTGCAAAGGCGCGATCGTCCTTGCCGGAGACTGCCCGGATGTGGACGGTCGCCTTGTCGGGCAACGCCGCCGTCGTCGCCGTCCAGCGCCCCTCCCCGCCCCGGCGCACTGCAACCAGCTTGCCCGACACATCGTCGAGCAGCTTGATCCAGATCACCTGACCGCCAGTCTCGACCTCCTCGATCGCCTGTCGTGCCGTGGGAACGAACACGGTCTCGATCGCCGGCTTCCGGCCGTCCAGCAGATCGGCAATCGGATAGGCGACAAGTGCGCCCGCCGGCCGGCCCTCCCACGGACTCTTGAGCGTCGCGATCAGCCGGCCATCGATCACGTCGTTGACCTCGGCATCGTCGGGCAGCGGCGACGCCACGAGCCGTCCGTCGGCCGCGACATGGCGGATCGTCCCATGGAAGAAGTCGGTACGGCGATCGAACCAGGCCCAGCTGCGCTTGCCGTCATGGGAACTCCGCGCGCTGATCGAGACGTCGGTGCTTTCGCCTTCCGCCACCAGCACGGCCGACGCCAGCGGCGTTCCCCGCGTCCAGCGCTTGACGAGACGCGCATAGCCGGAGTCGGTCTTGCTGCCGTCGCCGAAGTCGGTCGCCACATAAAGCGCGTCCGCGCCGTCCCAGGCGAGGTTCGTCTTCGCCTCGGGCACGATGAAACCGCCCTCTACGAAGGCCCCGCGATCGAGATCAAACTCGCGCTCGACCACGGCATCGCCGCCGCCGTCGGACAGGGCGACCATGCAGCGGACATAGGCGGGGGCGAGGCAGGTCGCGCCTTTGAACGCCCAGCTACGCCCTTCCGTCTTGCCGAGCGCACCGACGTCGATCAGCGTCCGCCATTCGGGCTTGCCCGCGACGAAGCTCTCGACCGAGGCGATCCGCCACAGCCCGCGCGGATGATCGGCGTCCTGCCAGAAGTTGAGAACCCGCCCCGCCAGCACCCGGTCCGGCGCAGCGATTTTCTGGCGGTCGGACAGCAGCGCAAGGGCCCGGCTGCGATAGGTTTCGAAGCCCGGCTGCTTTTCGAGCTCGGCCAGCGAGCGGTCGTTCCACTGGCGGACCTGCGCGAGCGCCGCCGCCCCGTCGACCTGTTCGAGCGCTATATAGGGATCGGCGGAACTGGCGGTCTGTGCGAGCGTGGGGCCAGCCAAAAGCGACGCAACGATCAGCGCTGAACCGGACAAAAACAAGGAATTCATCGGGGAGACTTTCGACAATGATATGTCAGAATGTCCCCGCAAATGGTTGCGATCAAGCCATTTCGGCCAGTTCGATCAGGCCGGGCACGAGCGACGCCACGAGCAGAGCCGCCATCACGAGGTTGAACGCCCGCAACGCCTTGGGTCGGTCGAGGAGATGGCGCACGACCGTTCCTCCGCCGGCCCATAAGGTAATCGCGGGGAAGCCGACCAGCGCGAGGACGGTCGCGATCAATATGACGTCGCCGGTCAAATGTTCGGGCCGCGCAAAGCTGGTGGTCGCGCCAAGGCACATTGCCCAGGCTTTCGGATTGACCCATTGGAAGGCCGCCGCGTCGAGCGGGGTCAGCGGCCGCGCACTCGCCGACCGCCCGCCGACCCCAACCGACGTCGCGATCCGCCACGCCAGATACAGGAGATAGGCGGCGGACAGGATGTGCAGGGCGCGATACAGCCAGGGAAAGCGCCCGATAATACCGGCCAGCCCGAAGCCGAGCAGCAACATCATCACGACGCATCCCAAGCTGATCCCGATCATGTGGGGTACGGTGCGGCGGAAGCCGAAGGTGGCGCCCGACGACAGCAGCATCATGTTGTTCGGCCCCGGTGTCACGCTCGAGACGAAGCAGAATGTCACAAGGGCAATCAGCAATTCGGGCGTCATGTCACCGTCCCAATTGTCGCGCGACGCGATAGCTTGCGTCCGCCATCTTTTCTTGCGGAGACTTCCCGGTCGCCGAGCTTGCTGCGACGGCCAGATGCGACGACGCCCAGACGGCAATCGATCCTACCAGCCAGAATGTGACGACAGCCATGATCGTGACGCGCAGCATGTTGACCTCCTTCAACCCTTTCCGAGTCGGCTTGCAACGGATTGACACGAGGCCATTGCGACCTATTGTAACGATTCTCAATTCAATTTTTGTCACAATGACATTATAGGCATCGCCATGTGGATCCCGAACCTCGACGAAGGACATCCGACCGTATCGGGCCGCCTGCTCGGCGCGCTGCGGCGGGACATCGAAAATGGCACCTTGTCGCCGGGCACGCGCTTGCCGCCGCATCGCGAGCTGGCGCACCGGCTGGGCATCGGTATCGGTACGGTGACGGCGGTCTATGGCGAGGCGGCACGGCAGGGTCTGCTCAGTGCGACCGTCGGACGCGGCAGTTTCGTCGCCGACCGCAGCGCCCCGAGCGCTTCCGCCCATGATCCCGATGGCGGCGCGATCGACCTTGCGCAGAATCTGCCCCCCTCAGCCCCCGCCCAGCGGCGCTTCGCGGCAACGCTGGCGAAGCTGTCGCGTCGGGCCGACACCGGCCTGCTGCTCGACTATGCGCCCCCCGCCGGTCATGAGCGCCACCGCCAGGCGGCCGCCGCCTGGATCCGCCGCATCGGCGGGCTCGGCGATGCGCGTGCCGATCGCATGGTGATTACCGACGGCGCGCAGCAGGCGATGCTTTATGCGCTTGGCACACTGTGCCGACCGGGCGACACGGTTCTGACCGAATCTGCAACCTATTTCGGCGTGCGGTCGATCGCCCAGAGCTGCGACCTGAAGCTGGTCGGCCTGGACATGGACGAACAAGGCATAACGCCCGAGGCGCTGGAGCGTGCTGCCCAAAGCGGCGCCCGCGTGCTGTACACCATGCCCACGCTGCAGAACCCCACGGGGCGGACGATGGGCGACGCGCGGCGGCGCGATATCGCTGCGCTGGCCCGTAAGCACGGACTGTGGATCGTCGAGGACGACCTCTACTCGGCCTTCGCCGCCGGCTTCGCACCCCCGCCGCTCGCCAGCTACGCGCCCGAGCGCACCCTCTACATCAACGGCACGTCCAAGGCGCTCGCACCGGGCCTGCGCACAGGCTATCTAATCCTGCCCGATGCCGACCTGCTCGACCGGGTGCTCCGCCAGGTTCGCGCCCATGTCTATGCGCCCTGCGCGATCGGCCCGACCATCGCCTGCCAGTGGATGGAGGACGGCAGTGCCGACGACATCATGGCGGAAACCGCGGAAGAACTGACGGCGCGCGGAGCGATCGCACGAGAGATATTGGGCGCTGCCTTCGTTCCACCGGATGATCGCCGCTGCCCGCATCTGTGGCTGCCCCTGTCCGAACTCGCCGCCGAACGCTTTGCGTCGCGGGCGATGCGTGCCGGGGTGAAGGTGACCCAACCCTCGGCGCCGCTGATCGAGCCGCAACTCATATCGGGCGTGCGCCTGTGCCTTGGACCGGCGCCAGACCGAAACCAGCTTCGGACCGCGCTTGAACGCCTTGCCACAGGACTTGATGCGGATCACCCCGAGCCGGCCGCCGCCGTGGTATGAGGCCGCTTCTTCACCGATTCTCCTGGACCAGCACAACATGACCACCGATCCCTTTGCTCTGTTTGCCGACTGGTTCGCCGAGGCCAAGGCCAGCGAACTCAATGATCCAGAAGCGATGGCGGTGGCGACCGTCGGACAGGACGGGCAGCCGTCGGTCCGCATGGTCCTGCTCAAGGGCCATGATGCGCGCGGCTTCGTCTTCTACACCAACTATGAAAGCCGCAAGGCCGGCCAGATCCTCGAGACCGGCCGCGCGGCCCTGCTGTTCCACTGGAAATCGCTGCGCCGGCAGGTCCGCATCGAAGGGCCGGTGCTGAAGGTCAGCCCCGAAGAAGGCGACGCCTATTTCGCGACCCGGCACCGGGATTCCCAGCTCGGCGCCTGGGCGTCCGAGCAATCGCGCCCGCTCGACAGCCGCGAGACCTTCGAGGCGCGCTATGACGAGATGGTGCGCCGCTTCGAGGGGCAGCCCGTCCCGCGCCCGCCGCACTGGTCGGGCTTCCGCGTGGTACCCGAGCGGATCGAATTCTGGCTGGATCGCCCCCATCGCCTGCACGAACGCCGTCTGTTCCTGCGCGAGGGCGAAGGCTGGAGCGAAGGCATGCTCTACCCATGAGCGATATCGCATGAGCCTGTCGCCCAATGTCCGCGCCGGCATGGCGTCGGTGTCGGTCGCGGCGACGCTGATCCTGCTCAAGGGCTATGCCAGCTGGCAAACCGGATCGGCCGCCGTGCTCGGCTCGCTGGCGGACACGGTGCTCGACCTGATCGCATCGCTGGTCACGCTCTACAGCGTCCGGCTCGCCGCGATGCCCGCCGACCGCCAGCATCGCTTCGGCCATGGCAAGGCAGAGGCGATCGCGGCCTTCTTCCAGGTCGTGCTGATCAGCCTGTCGGCCTTCTGGATCATCCTCCACTCGGTCCAGCAACTGGCGGCCGGAGAGAGACCGGCCAATGCTACCGCGGGCATCTGGGTGTCGATCGTCGCGCTGTTCCTGACCCTCGCCCTGGTCAGCTATCAGCGCCGGGTGATTGCACGGACGGGATCGGTGGCCATCGGGACCGATGCGATCCACTATCAGAGCGACCTGCTGCTCAACGCAGCGGTTATCACGGCGCTGCTGATCGAGGCGAAGCTGGGCTTTGCCGGCGCCGATGCGGTAGCAGGCGTCGCGATCGGGCTGTGGCTTCTCTACGGCGCTTATGGTGCGTCGCGCGAAGCGATCGATCAGCTGATGGACCGCGAAGGGCCCGAGGAGCGTCGGCGCGCCTTCATCGCGGTTGCCGAGCGCCACCCCGAGCTCCACGGCATTCATGACCTCAAGACTCGCACCGCCGGGCATAAGGACTTCGTGCAGTTCCACGTCTGGGTCGATCCCGACATGACCGTCGGCGAGGCGCACCGGGTGATGGACGAGGTCGAGGCCAAGCTGCGCGAGGCCTTTCCCGGCGTCGAGATACTGATCCACCCCGACCCCGCCGGGCATCGCGAACGATCCGAGGATATCTGCCCATGAAAATTCCGTTTCAGCAGGTCGACGCCTTTGCCGATCGCCCTTTCGCCGGCAATCCGGCGGCGGTCATGCCGCTCGAAGCCTGGCTCGACGATGCGACGCTGCAGGCGATCGCCGCCGAGAACAACCTGGCCGAGACCGCTTTCATCATTCCCTGGGCCGGGCCGGAAGCCGATTTCGAATTGCGCTGGTTCACCCCCGAGGTCGAGGTTGCGCTGTGCGGCCATGCGACGCTCGCAACCGGCCACGCCCTGCTGTCGCGGGACGGTGCCCCCGAGGCGGTGCGCTTCGCCACCCGGCAGGCCGGCGTGCTGGAGGTCCGCCGTGACGGCGAGGGCTATCGCCTCGCTCTGCCCGCCTGGTCGATGACCCCGAAGGATCTTCCGGCCGAGGCGGCTGCGCTCGGCACGATGCCGGAAGAGACGTTGTGGCGCGATGGTGGCTATGCGCTGTTCCGTTTTGCCGACGAAGCCGCAATCCGCGCGCTCGATCCCGACTTCCGGGCCATGCGCGCCTTTGGCGACATCCTGTTCATCGCGACAGCGCCGGGAGACGGCACCGACATCGTCAGCCGCGTCTTCGCGCCGGGCGCGGGCATCGATGAGGATCCGGTCACGGGCTCGGCCCATTGTCTGCTCGCCACCTATTGGGCGGAGCGGCTCGGTCGCACCCGCTTCACCGCCTATCAGGCGTCGGCGCGGGGCGGTCATCTCGACGTCGAACTCGCCGGGGACCGGGTCTATCTCGGTGGCACCTGCGTGACGGTGATCGAAGGCAGCTTCACCCTCGCGTGAGCCGGCACGACAGGATCAGGCGGCGTCCATGAGCCGGGCCGACACGGTTTCGGCGATCCAGCCGCCGCCGAGTACGCGGTTGTCGGCATAGAGCACCGCTGCCTGCCCCGGCGCGACGCCATATTCGGGCTGGTCGAAGCTGAGCAGGCCATCGTCGAAGCGCGCAGGGACCGGCTTCGCCAGCGAGCGCACCTTGGCGGTGATCGGGCCTTCATGGCCTTCGCCGATCCAGTTGATATCCTCGAGCCGCGCCGCCGCCACCGCCAGCGCGCGGCGTGGGCCGACGATCAACCGCTTGGTCGCCGGCTCGAGCCGGACCACATAGAGCGGCTCGGGGCTGCCGCCGATCTCGATGCCGCGTCGCTGTCCGACCGTGAAATGGATGAGTCCCCGGTGACGGCCGACGACCTTGCCCGACAGGTCGACGATATCGCCCTCCTCGGCCGCCTCGGGGCGCAGTTTCTTCACGATCGATGCATAATCGCCGTCGGGCACGAAGCAGATGTCCTGGCTGTCGGGCTTGGCCGCGACGCCCAGGCCGATCTCGGCCGCGATCTCGCGGACGCGGAGCTTGGGCATGCCGCCCAGCGGAAAGCGGAGGAAGTCCAACTGGTCGCGCGTGGTCGCGAACAGGAAATAGCTCTGGTCGCGGGCAGGATCGGCGGCGCGGTGCAATTCGGGGCGTCCGCCCTCACCCAGCATACGGCGCACATAATGACCGGTCGCCAGACAGTCGGCGCCGAGGTCGCGGGCGATGCCGAACAGGTCGGTGAACTTCACCCCCTGATTGCAGCGCACGCAGGGGATCGGCGTCCGTCCCGCCGCATATTCGTCGGCAAAGTCGGCGATGACCGAATCCCGGAAACGGCTTTCATAATCGAACACATAATGGGCGATACCCAGGCGATCGGCGACGGCGCGTGCGTCGCGAATATCCTGCCCCGCGCAGCAGCTGCCGGTCCGTCCGACGGCGGCACCATGGTCGTAGAGCTGGAGCGTGACCCCGATCGTCTCGGCACCGCTTGCCGCCGCGAGCGCAGCGACCACCGAACTGTCCACGCCGCCGGACATGGCGACGACGATCCGACGCCCCTTGAGCGAGCCGTCGACCGCCTTTTCAAGCTGAAATTCCGCGTCCATCGGCGGGCGCATAGCAGAACCGGCCCGGCTCGGCAGCGCATTTCGGGGCTTTTTCAAGAAAAGGCGGTGAATCAATATCCTAAATGCGGACGATCAAGCCCCCATTGCCGATGC
Source organism: Zymomonas sp. (assembly GCA_027489105.1). The sequence goes on from JAIYAJ010000399.1 coordinate 17,465, forward strand.
ACTCCGCAAAACTCCGGGTCGGAAAGTTCGTTTCAGCCCTAAAGATTCGCTCCGCCCCGCCGTTCCTTGGTGTGTCACGGAAATGGGCAGGTGCCGGAATGAAGATCAACATCAACGAATTCCGCATCGATACAGCCCAATCGGTCGAAGCTCCGCTGGACTTCGCCACGCTCTGCGCCCTCATCGCCGAACATCAGGCCGCCACGCCCACCGCGCGGTTGGCCCTGTCCGACGATATCCATGAGGAGCAGATCGATCCGGTTCATCCAGCAGTCGCCGTCCTGCTTGCGGGGCCAGGGCAGTCAGCGGCGATGGGTAATGCGCAGGGCAGCTTTCATGCAGCTGCCGCTGCGCTTTTCAGCGGAAGAGCGCGGTGAACATCATGATCACCGCATTTACCTTACCGCGAAAACTTTCCTTTGGAGCCGGCCCCTTAGGACGGCTGTGGGGAAACAGTCACGGTCGACGGACCATGTTCGAGGTATCGCATGCTTGAGAATCAGAAGATCCGCCCGCATCAGGTCATTGGTCCTCTCGGCGAACCGCTCACGCTCGACAGTCTGCCTCCGGCCGGCACGACGCGGTGGGTCGTGCGCCGCAAGGCTGAAGTCGTGGCCGCAGTCAGCGGAGGCCTTTTGACGGTCGATGAAGCGTGTGAACGCTACGGCCTCAGCGTGGAGGAATTCGCCGGATGGCAACGCGCGGTGGAACGGTCGGGCATGCCCGGCCTCCGCGTGACGCGGATCCAGCATTATAAGACCCTCTACGAACGACAACAGAAATATTGATCGTATCGCACCGGTACGCATCGGGGCCCGCTTCCATCGGGAGTGGGCCCTTTTCTTGTGTTTCCCGATGCTTCCTCCATGTTACCGAACGGAACAAGCTGCGCCGATACACGTAGTGTCGGCAGGAGATCCGGCGGGGACCGGACCCGTAACGGCACGCAGGAGGACATCGTGATCGACTTCATCATCTTTCTTATCGTCGGCGGCATCATCGGCTGGCTCGCCAGCATCGTCATGCGCACCGATGGGCAGCAGGGGATCATCCTCAACATCGTCGTCGGCATCATCGGCTCGTTCATCGGCGGCGTGCTGTTCGGCCCGACCCTGGGCAGCGGCGGGATCTATGGCTGGCTGAGCGCTTTCCTGGGCGCGGTCATCCTGCTCGCGATCGTCAACCTGATCCGTCGCGGCAGCGTCCGCTGAGGGCATGAAGCGGCCGGCCCAGCGCCGGCCGCTTGCTTATCTCGTCCTGCCCCATCTCGACGGTTCCAAGACCGCCCGTGTCGCTCTACTGAAGACCGAACGCATCAGCGAAAACGGACTCAGGGGGCATATCGATGGCGGACCGCGCCAAGCTCACGGCTTACGGCCTTCCACGCAAGCCCTTCGCGATCCGTCCTGCGCCGCATGAACGCGACTGGATGGACGCCACCAGCCAGCGCTATGCCTATCGTTGCCTGCCCCTGAACATCGCCAACGCCCA
>JAIYAJ010000149.1 GCA_027489105.1 Zymomonas sp.
CGATCCAGCGCCAGTTGCTCCAGCTCGAAAGGCAGGGAGGCGGCCACTTCTTCGGAGAGCCGGCGCTGGCGATCGAGGATTTCCTCGGCATCGACGATCAAGGGCGCGGCTATGTGAATATCCTTGCCGCCGACAAGCTGATGCAGAGCCCGAAGCTCTACGCGACCTTCCTTCTCTGGCTGCTGAGCGAGCTGTTCGAGGTGCTGCCCGAGGTCGGCGACCCGGACAAGCCAAAGCTCGTCTTCTTCTTCGACGAGGCACATCTTCTGTTCGACGACGCCCCCAAGGCGCTGACCGACAAGATCGAGCAGGTAGTGCGCCTGATCCGGTCGAAAGGCGTGGGGGTCTATTTCGTGACGCAGAACCCGATCGACATACCCGAAGATGTCGCAGGCCAGCTCGGCAACCGCGTCCAGCACGCGCTGCGCGCCTTCACCCCGCGCGACCAGAAGGCGATTGCGGCGGCCGCCGAGACTTTCCGGATCAATCCCGGTCTCGACGTGGCGAGAGTCATCACCGAACTGAAGGTGGGCGAGGCGCTCGTCTCGGTCCTGCAGGAGGACGGAAGTCCGTCGATCGTGCAGCGGACCCTGATCGCGCCGCCAGGTTCGCGGCTGGGGCCGGTCGATACTCGGGAACGAGCGCTGCTGCTGTCGACCTCTCCGGTCGCGGGCAAATATGACGAGGCGATCGACCGGGAGTCGGCCGAGGAAATCCTGGCGGCGCGCACCGATGCCGCCGTGGCGGCAGCCGGCGCCGCAAAGGCGCAGGCCGAGGCAGACCGGGCCGCAGCCAATCAGGCCAAGCTCGAAGCCCGGCAACGCGAAGCGGAGGCGCGGGACAATGCGCGCCGTCAGGCCGCCGCCGACCGGGAGGCGGCGAAACCGGGCGCTGTGGAGAAAGCGCTGCAATCGGCCACCCGCGCGGCGGCGTCTTCGATCGGGCGGCAGATCGCCAATGAAGTGGGCCGCGCCGTCCTCGGCGGCGGGCGTCGACGGGCATCGTCGGGCGGTATTGCCGGCCAGCTGGTGCGCGGCATTCTGGGCGGACTTTTCAAGTGAAGGCTCCGGCACCGGAGTTGCGGACTGGATGTATCAGCGGTCAATTCTCCGTTGCGTTCCGAAGCGGAAGCGTGCGAACCGCCAGCAACGTGAACTGGGGGATCGGCTTTGGCGACGAAGGTGGAGGACGGCGACAAGCTTGGCGTCCTGTTCGGATCGGACAGTCAACATGGGAAGCTCTGGGCGGGTGAGGAGCGACACGGCGTGGTCGGCACGACCGACGTCCGCCTGCTGCAGTCGGGGGACCAGAATGATTTTGTCCGGCTCAACATTCCGGTCAACTTCCTCCGGTTGAAGACGCGCCCGTCGCTTGATCGGGTCGGCGTCGTTCTCAATCTGATCACCGACGCGGATCTCAACCCCACGGTATTGGGACTCGCCGACCGTTTTCTGAAGGGGTTTCGGGGGCGCGTGCTCAACCGCCCCCAGGGGGTGATGGAGAGTCAGCGGGACCGGGTCGCGGCGCGCATGGCCGATGTCGAAGGGCTGATCGTTCCGCCCGTGGCCAAGTTCAAGGGGCGCCCCACTCTGGCGATTGCAGCAATCGAGAAGGTCGGCCTCGGATTTCCAGCGATTCTGCGGATCGCCGGGCACCATGACGGGCGGGTCGACGGGGTGTGCGCGGATGTCGATGCCGTGTTGCGGCAGATCGATCCGAAGCAGACCTATTATCTCACCCAGTTCTTCGACCTGCGCCAGCCGACCGGCCTCTATCGCAAGTTCCGCGTCTTCTATTTCGGTGACCGCGCGGTCGTCCGGCACCGGCTGGTGTCCGACAACTGGAATGTCCACGGGCCTGCCCGCGAAGCCGTCATGCCTGACTATCCCGACGAGATCGCAGAGGAAAAGCGTGTCGTCGAAGGTGGCCTCGCTGCGCTGCCGGAGCAGGTTCAGCGCATATTGGGCGATATCAGGCGGCGGATGCCGCTGGATTTCTTCGGAATCGATTTCGACATCATGCCCGACGGTCGGGTCATCCTGTTCGAGGCCAACGCGACCATGATGTTCTTCCCTGTGTCGACGGATCCGCGTTTCGCTTACGGGCATAGCGCCCGAGAACAGGCGACCGCGGCCTTCGATGCGATGATCGCAGGCTGACATGCTCGACAGCTATGCCGACATCTTCGCCCGCCGCGCCGATCGCTATTATCGCGCGATGGACATGTTTCCGAAGGCCCGGGACGCCGAGTTTGCGGCGGTCGCCGATTGTCTGGATCCCGATTGCGCCGTTGTGTTCGACATGCCGTCGGGAAGCGGCTGGCTGCGCGGCTATATCGCGGACCATATCCGCTATGTCGCGGTCGAACCCGCCGAATATTTCCAGCAGCGCTGCCCGTCCGACGACCGGTCGAGCAGTTTTCTCGCGCCTGTGGAAGCGGTGCCGGCACCCGATGGCGCAGCCGGCGCGATCATCTCGCTCGCCGGACTGCACCACGCGCCCGATATCGCAGTGATCTTCGCCGAAATGTATCGGTTGCTGACACCCGGCGGCCAGCTCGTGATTGCCGATGTCGGTCTCGGGAGCAGTGCCGATCATTTCCTCAATGTCTACGTGCATGCGAACAACAGCATGGGGCATGAGGGGCGGTTCCTGGATAAGGAAACGGCCAGGCTGCTGGTATCGGCGGGTTTCGAGATCGTCGAGGACCGGCAGGTCGGGACTCCATGGGTCTTCGGCGACCGGATCAGCGCGGGGCTGTATTGCCGCGACATGTTCGGCATCGACGGGCAATCGGCCGAGCAGGTTGCGGACGCCCTGGCCGAGACCGTCGGCCTGACCGAAGAGGGCGGCGTCCATATCGTGCGGTGGAGCCTGCGTCGGATCATCTGCCGCAAGACTGCATGATTTCAGCGCGAAGCTGCGTCAGCGCCCCTGGTTGCGCCAGCGGCCGATCACCTGTTCGACCAGGGCATCCTCGTTTCCGCCGCGCTTCCACAGGTCCGAGAAGAGCGGATCGTGCGATGCGGGGCGGAGTTCGGGGGCGAGATCGTCGAATGCCACACGGATCGGGATCGGGACGCCTTCGCCGCAGATGATCGCTTCGCGGTTGCGCAGTGCGGGAATGGTGTCGAGAAAGCCGCGCGCGCCTTCCGGCATAGCCGCGCGCACGAAGGCCTGATCGCGTTCGTTGTTGAGGCGCATCGCGATGATCGTGCCGCATTGCGAGAGTACCCCTTCGGCTAGGTCGGAGGGACGCTGCGTCACCAGCCCCAGTGCCACGCCATATTTGCGGCCTTCCTTCGCGATCCGTTCGAGGATGCGGCGCACCGGCCCGCTGCTCTGCTGCCCGTCGGAGGGCACGTAACGGTGAGCCTCCTCGCAGACGAGGAGGATCGGGTGCTCGGCGCTGTTGCGCGCCCAGATCGCATAGTCGAACACGCAGCGCGCGAGCACCGAGACCACCACCGAGGTGATTTCGGACGGGACGCCCGAGACGTCGATGACCGAGATCGGCCGGCCCTCTCCGGGCAGACGGAAGATTCGCTTGATGAAGCTCTTCATGCTGTCGCCCACCAGCATGCCGGAGAACATGAAATGATAGCGCGGGTCGGAGCGGATCTCGTCGATCTTGTGCTTCAGGCGCAGATAGGGCGCGTTGCTCGATGCCTTCTCCAGCTTGCCCATCTCGGTCTGGATGATCGTCGTCAAATCCGAGAGCACATAGGGAATCGGGCTGTCGACGGTGATCCGGCTGACGCCCTCGGCCGCGCGGTTGCGCTGGCGCGCGGCGAGCAGGCACTTGGCCAATATGTCGGCATCCATCTGCCGTTCGGCACCGCTGGTCGTCAGGAGCACCTCGCAATGCTCCTCGAAATTCATCAGCCAATAGGGCATCGCCAGATTGGCGACACCATAGGCCGCGCCGACGCTGTCGAACGCTGCTGCATATTCGCCGTGGGGGTCGATCATCACGACATGGCCATGCGGTGCCATGTCGCAGATGCGATGCAGGATAAGGGCGGTGGCGGTCGACTTGCCGGTACCGGTCGACCCGAGAAGCGCGAAATGCTTGGACAGCATGGCGTCGACATGCAGCGCGGCGCGGGTGCTCCTGGTCGGGTGCACCGTTCCGACCTCTATGTTCGGGACGTCGCGCGCTGCGAAGATGGCGTCCATGTCGGGCGTGGCGACACCCGTCACCGTCGTTCCGGGAAGCGGGAAGCGCGTGACCCCGCGACGAAAGGCGGTCAGCCGGCCATTGGCATCGCGCTCCCCCTCGCCCAGAAAGGCGAGATGCGCGAGCACGCCATGCGCATCGTGGTCGAGGGCATGAACGGTCGCGATCACGCTGCGACCCGCAATGGTCATTGCCAGCATCGAGCCGATCTCGCCGGCCATGGCCAGCGCGCTGTCGTGATGTTCGGCGAGCAGGTCGAGGCTTTGCCGGTCCAGACGAATTCGAGCCCCTCCGCCGGAGACGGCCTCGACCCTGCCGAGCCTGATGTCTCCGATCCCGCCGGCCGGCTGCAGGTCGCGCGTCATCTCGTTCATTATATCAAGCGTCCCGATCCATGGCCGGGGGTCTAGCGGCGGGCGGTTAACAAAGCCGCCACGTCGCGCAGGATCTTGCTATTCGCGCAGGCGACGGAAAGCCACGCTTGCAGCCCAGCCGAGCGCGAGCGAGAGAAGGACGGCGGTCAGGCCGTAGACTATGCCGTGACGTTCCGCAGCGCGGGCTACGAAGGCTTCCATCCCCGACTTGTGGATCTCGATCTCGCGGGTCGCGGCAGCAACCACGCGGCCGCGCTCGATCAGGAAGGTCTCGGCGGTGTAGCGCCCGACCGGCACGCGTGCCGGGATGGCGATGCGTGCCCGATAGAGCACGCCTTCGCTGATCTCGACGCCCCGGTCGGTCTCGGAATAATAGCCGCCGCGCCGCTTGAGCTCGATCAGCCCCTCCTCGAAGCGCTGATCCTCGGCAAGGTTGCCGGAGCTGGCGGGGGACAGCTGCAGATTGTCGATGCCCAACTCGTAGATGACCGCCGTGCGCTGGTCGACGAGCTGCGCGATCGGGCGCGAGGAGGCGAGCGCGTAGAAGGACGGCACCGAGCGGAAGTCGCTGCTGTCGGCGTTGATCCACATGCCCGCGATCTTGCGCTTCTCGCGCACCAGCACGGGCTCGGAAGGGCCCTTCACCACCACGGCGATCTGGGCGTCGTCGCTGGGCGTTCGTCCGCCCGGATAAAGGATCGCCCCGAACAGCAGCAGTTCGGCACCGGTGAAGCTGTAGATGATCTCGATCTTGCGTTGCGATACGTCGGGGACGAGCTTGGGGCTCGATGCCGCGATCAGCGCCGGGGCGAGGCACGCGAGCAGAAGCGGCCTCATAGCGGCTGCACCGTGAAGATTTCGGGCGGCCGCCAGGTCAGGCCCAGCAACATGCGGATCGCGACGACGAGGACGATGAAGGCGAGCGCGAGGCGCAGATATTCCGGCTTCATCCTGAGCGCCATGCGCGTGCCGACCTGCGCGCCGGTCACGCTGCCGACGAGCAGCAGGGCGGTCAGCACCAGATCGACCGCGCGGGTGGTGAGGGCGTGAACCATCGTCGTCGCCGCCGTCACGAACAGGATCTGGAACAGCGAGGTGCCGACGACCACCCGCGCGGACATGCCGAGGATATAGATCATCGCCGGCACGAGAATGAAGCCGCCGCCGACGCCCATCAGCACGGTCATGACACCGGTCGCGAGACCGAGCAGGAACGGGGCCAGCGGCGAGATGTAGAGGCCCGACCGGTAGAAGCGCCAGCGAAACGGCATCATCGCGATCAGCGGATGGTGGCGCCGGCCGCTCGCCGGCGGCGCGACTCCGCGCCATTGCGCATGCAAGGAGCCGATCGCATCCTTGGCCATCACGATGCCGATGCTGCCCAGCATCAGCACATACATGACGTTCACGACCGTATCGATCTGGCCGATGTCCTGCAGCAAACGAAACAGGAAGCCGCCCAGCAGCGAGCCGATCGCGCCACCCGCGACCAGCACGCCCCCCATCTGATAATCAACGCCGCCACGCGTGCCATGGGCAAGCACCCCCGATACGCTGGCGCCGGTGATCTGAGGTGCGGAGGAGGCGACGGCTACGGCGGGGGGGATGCCGTAGAAGATCATCAGCGGCGTTGTCAGGAACCCGCCGCCGACACCGAACATGCCCGACAATATGCCGACCAGGCCGCCCAGGCCGATAATCACCAGGATGTTCACCGACAGTCCGGCAATGGGCAGGTACAAATCCATGGCTGCAGGGCTAGAGCATTTTCGCCGCTCGGGGAAAGGCCCAAGCGCCATAGAATGTCGGTTTCGGTGGGTGATCCGATCGTTGCAAAGACCAGCCCCTTGCCCATCGCGCCGGTGCAGGGCTATGCAAGGCCATGGTTCCCTTTTCGTTCTGTTCGGTCGATCTGCTGGCGCTCGGCGAGGGCGGGCTGTTCCACGCGCCCACGGCCAGCCTGCTGTTCGCCGATCTCCATCTCGAAAAGGCGAGCAGCTACGCACGGCGCGGGCAGATGCTGCCCCCCTATGATTCGATCGAGACGCTTCGCCGTGTGCTGGCGCTGGTCGAACGCACAGGAGCGGAAGCGGTCTATTGTCTCGGCGACAGCTTCCACGACAGGAAAGGCACCGAGCGCCTGACCGACGAGGCGCTCGGCCTCCTCGCCCTGCTGACGGCGCGAACACGCTGGACCTGGATCGTCGGCAACCATGATCACGCCATCGCCGATCCGCTGGGCGGCCATATCGTCGCCGAGGCGGAGCTGGCCGGGCTGGTGTTGCGCCACGAGGCCGACCGCCGTGACCCTCGGCCGGAGATCTCCGGCCATTACCACCCCCGCTATATGGTTATGTTGCGCGGGCGGCGGGTGTCCCGGCCCTGCTTCGTGGCGGGCGCAACCAAGCTGATCCTGCCGTCCTTCGGCGTTCTGACCGGCGGAATGGATGCGGCCGATCCCGTCATTCTCGGGACGGTCGGGGCCGGTGCGCGGGCGCTGATCGCGGTTCAGGAGCGGCTGTTGGGTTTCCCTCTCGCTGCTTGAGCGGTTGGATCAACCCTTCGGATAGACCATCACAGGTTGCTTGCGGAACCGCTCGGGA
>JAIYAJ010000072.1 GCA_027489105.1 Zymomonas sp.
CCAGCCGATCAGCGACATCGCGATGACCAGCTTGACGATCCGTCCCCCGACGAAACCGAAGGTCCGGTCGGCGAGCAGCGCCAGCCCCATCCGGGTTTGCGAGCCGGTATAGGCAGTGCAGAAGGCGAGCGCGGCTGATATGGCCGCGCCGACCAGCGCGGCCTCCACGCCGCGCACGAAACCGAGGCTGCCGAAGACCTGCGTCGAAAGGACAAAAACAGGCAGGCCGCACAGGCTGCCGGCCACGATGAAGAAAATGCGCCAGCCGCTACCTTGTGCGCTCTCCGGGACTTGCTTCACGGCAAAGCCCTGCTGATTCAGCTCCTCGGACGGTCGCGAGGCTTCGCTCACGGCAACCGCATCATGCGAAGGGCCGATCGATCGCGGGGGACGGCGTCGTGAACCATTCGGCACCGGTCTCGGTGACGTGGAAATGATCTTCGAGCCGGATGCCGAAGCGATCCGGCACGACGATCATCGGTTCGTTGGAAAAACACATGCCGGGTTCGAGCAGGCTGCGGTCGCCGCGCACTAGATAGGGTGCCTCATGGATGCTGAGTCCGACACCGTGGCCGGTGCGATGCGGCAGGCCAGGCAGTCGATAGTCCGGCCCCAGGCCATGCCGTTCCAGCACCGCGCGCGCCGCCGCGTCGACGGTCTCGCAGGGCCTGCCGGGTGCGACAGCGTCGAATGCGGCCTGTTGCGCTTCCTGCTCGATCGCCCAGATCCGGCGCTGCTCCTCGTCGGGGGTGCCGAACACGTAACTGCGCGTGATGTCGGAATTATATCCCTGCACTTCGCAGCCGGTATCGATCAGCACCATGTCGCCTTCGTGCAGCACGTCGTCGGCAGGCAGGCCATGCGGAAAGCTGGTCGATGCGCCGAACTGGACGATGCAGAAGGTCGAACCGCTTGCCCCCAATGCCTGATGGCCACGCTCGATGAAAGCACGCACCGCGCTGGCACGGATGCCGGGCGCTAGGATGCGCGCGGCTCGGCGTTGCACCTCCAGCGTCATCTGCTTCGCTTGACGCAGCAGCGCGAGCTCTGCCGGAGACTTGATCGCGCGGCACGCGTCGATGATCGCGCTGGCATCGACCAGCGATGCGGATGGCGCTGCGGTGCGCAACCGCTCTGCCATAAAGAAGGGCAGAGTGGGGTCGATCGCAAGGGTGCTACAACCGCGCGCGCGCAGGATTTGCGCGACAACCTCGGAGGGGGACTCGTCTTCTTCCCAAAAAAACAGGTCGGCATCGATCTTCAGGATCGGCATCAGCGAACCCGCCTCGAACGCGGGGCAGACGAGCGCCGGCCTACCGTTGGGCGTAATAACCAGCGCGACAAGGCGCTCGATCATGCCCCAGCCGACGCCGGTGAAATAGTTGAGGCTGGCCCCTGCGCTGACGAGCAAGGCGTCGACCTTTCGATCGACCATCGCCGCGCGCGCGCGTTCCAGTCGCGCGTCGCGTTCCGCCGCGTCGATCGCCGCGGCCTGGTCCGGCCACCGGGTCATAGCCGCCAGTTCGGCTGCGGCGGTCGAACCTCCGATGGTCATTTCACCGCTCCTGCATAACGTTCGGCACCATAGTCGCGATACGCCTGTTCCGGCGTGACATAGCCGTCCCGGACGTCGGCATCGAGCATCGCGGCGCTCCGCAGGCGCGGATCGCCATAGCCACCGCCGCTCGCACTGATCAGGCGGAACGTCTCGCCGCGTGCGGCCTTCGCACCGGTGATCATCGAATGGCGCTCGACGCTTCCGTCGCGCCGCAGGATTTCGGCACGATTGTGCGATCCGTCCTTACCGCCGTTCATGCCCCATGGACGCGAGGTGGTGCGCGTTGCCGAATAGGTGAGGAAAGCCTCCTCGGACGTCACGCGATAATCGAGTATCACGCCCTTACCGCCGCGATACTCGCCCGCGCCGCCATCTTCGTCGTGCAACGCATATTGATCGACCTCGAAACCATAGCGGCGTTCGGCCAGCTCGATCGGGATGTTGTACGTTTCCCCGTTCGCGGCGCAGAACTGGCCGCTGCTGCCGTCATGGTCGATCGTCGCACCCCATCCGCCGACCATCGGTTCGCCCATCACGAACAACTCACCAGTATCGGGATGAGCGCCGGAAATGAAGGTCGCGCCAACGGTGCGTTGGTGCCCGACCGGCAGCTTGTGCGGCATCAACGGGGCAAGTGCCTTCCACATCGCCTCGATCGCCGCGAGCATGGATTCATAGTAGATCGAGACCGGGGCAGGGCTGCTCGCCGATAGGATCGTTCCCGGCGGGCAGATCACCTCCAGCGCGCGGAAGCAACCGCCGTTTGCCGGAATGTCGGTGTTGGTGACGGCTTTGAAGGTGCACCGCGCCGCGGTGATGAGTCCCGCATAGCTCATGTTGATCGGGCCGATCGCCTGTGGGCTGGACCCGGTGAAATCGGCGATCATCTTGTCGTCGGTGATCGTGACCCGGACCTTGACCGCGAAGGGGCCATTGCCATGCCCGTCCTCCTCGATCACATCCTCCGCGGCGAACACGCCCTTGGGCAATTTGCGCAGCTCCTCGCGAGTCATCCGCTCGCCATATTCGAGCAGGGCGTCCATCGCGCCGACCAGTTCATCCACCCCATATTTCTCCGCGAGTTCAACGATCCGCCGCGCGCCGACGCGACAGGCGGCGACGCCCGCGTGCAGATCGCCGATCGTACCGTCGGGAAGGCGGACATTGGTTCGAATGACCTCGACCAAGGCTTCGTTGATTTTCCCTTCGTCGAACAGCTTGACGAAGCGCAGGTGAAGTCCCTCCTGGAAGATGTCGGTAGAGGCCGTCGTGGCGCTGCCAGGAAAGGTCCCACCGACCTCTGTCCAATGCGCCTTGTTGACGGTCCAGGCGATCAGTCGCTCGCCCGCAAAGACGGGACAGATGATGACGACATCCGACAGATGGGTGCCGCCGCCCTCATAGGGGGAGTTGGTGATGAAAATGTCCCCGGGGCGGATGCGGTCGAGCGGCCAGCGCTTGAGTGTGCTCTGCACCGCCGTATCCAGAGTGGCGAGAAAACCGGTAACGCCATTGCCCTGTGCCAACAAATTGCCCTGCGCGTCGGTCGCGCCGACCGCAAAGTCGGTCGTTTCGTAAATGATCGGGCTCATCGACGTGCGGAGCATCGCGTTGAACATCTCGGCGCCCAAGGCGACCAGCGCATCCTTGATGATGTCCTGCGTGAAGGAATCGTTCGCCATTCGCCTACTCCACCGGCCTATTGAAGGTGCACATGATAACTGCCGAAGCGATCGACCTCGACGCGGACGCCCGGCGGGATCGGCAGGGTCACTGCGGGTTCCTGGATCACGGCAGGGCCGCTGAGCGTCATGCCTGGTTCCATTTTGAGTCCGTCATAGATGGTCGCTTCATGTTCGCCATCCTCGTCGAAATCGACGGTGCGACGCCCGATAATGGATGCTTCGAGCGCAACACCGGTGATGGCACGATCGGCAAGCTCCGGTTTCTTGACCGGCAAGGTCGCGACGATATGGAAGTTGACGAGCTGGACGGCTGTATCGAGCCGGTAGGTGTAGCGCTTTTCGTGCGCGGCGTGGAACGTCTCGATTGCGGTGCCGATCGGATCGGCCGCGTCGAGCGGGAATGCCACGCCAACGGTATGTTCCTGTCCGACGTAGCGCAGGTCGGCGCGATATTCGATCTCAAGCGTCGCGGCATTCGCCTGATCCGCGACATCCGCGCGAGCGGCGCTGACCATGTCTGCGAAGACTTGGCGGACCTGTCCCAGCGCGTCGGCGACCATCGGGGTCAGCCGCGTGCGGATATAGTCGCGTCGCAAATCGGTCAGCAGCATTCCCCATGCCGAAAATACCGCGGAATTGACCGGAATGATCACCTTCGGCACGCGGAGCTCGCGCGCCAGGGCGACAGCATGCATCGCGCCCCCTCCGCCGAACGCCATCAAGGCGAAATCGCGTGGGTCATACCCTTTGTTTGTCGATACCAGGCGCAGGGCCGTGGTCATGTTGGCATTGGCGATCCGCACGACGCCGCGCGCCAGTTCCTGCTTCGACAGGTTCAGCCGTTCGCACAGCGGCGCGAACGCGGCATCGACCGCCTGCCAATCGGGTTCGATTTCGCCCCCGGCAAAGCTGGCTGGGTCGATCCGTCCGAGCACGAGATTGGCATCGGTCGTGGTCGGCTTTGCGCCGCCCCGGCCATAGGCGGCGGGGCCAGGCCGCGCGCCCGCCGAGTGCGGACCGACGTGTAGCTTGTCGCCTGCATCGATCCACGCGATCGAACCGCCGCCGTTGCCGATCTCCACGATTTCAGAGACCGGTGTCTGCACCGGATATCCGGGGTTCTTTCCGTCGCGCTCAATGTAGTAGTCTGTCGAAACCTTGATCTGGCCACCCTCGATCAGCGTGCATTTCGCCGTCGTGCCGCCGATGTCGAGCACGATAAGGTTGGGTTCGCCAATGCGCTGACCGAGATAGGCTGCCGCATAGATCCCG
>JAIYAJ010000191.1 GCA_027489105.1 Zymomonas sp.
AGCGGATCAAGGCGGCGGTGCAGGCACTGACCGGCGGCAAGACCGCGTTCGACGTCAAGCTGGTCCAGATGGTCCGGCTGCTGCGCGGCGGCGAGCCGGTGAAGATGTCGAAGCGGTCGGGCAGCTTCGTCACGCTGGCCGACGTGGTCCGCGAAGTGGGTAAGGACGTGGTGCGCTTCACCATGCTCACCCGCAAGGCCGACGCCCAGATGGATTTCGACTTCGCCAAGGTGGTCGAGGCGTCGAAGGACAATCCCGTCTTCTACGTCCAATATGCCCATGCGCGCGGACGTTCGCTCCATCGGCGCGCGGCCGAGGCGGGGATCGACCTGACGCCGGCAGCCGATCTCGACCTGCTCGACGCGGAGGAACTCGCGCTGGTCAAGCTCGCGGCGCAATTCCCCCGGATCGTCGAGAGCGCGGCGCAGGCGCATGAGCCGCACCGCATCGCCTTCTACCTCTATGATCTGGCAGCGATGTTCCACGCGCTGTGGAACCGGGGCAATGACGACCCGGCCCGTCGCTTCCTGCTCACCGACAGGCCCGAAATCACCCGCGCCCGGCTGGCGCTGAGCGATGCGATCGGGCAGATTATCCGCAACGGCCTCGCCGTCATGGGCGTCTCGGCCGCCGAGGAGATGCAGTAGATGGCGGATTATTCGCGCGACAGGCTCGGTCCTCAGGACGAGGATCGCCTGCCGTGGCTCGAGCCGGTCGAGGAAGAATATGACGAGCCGACGGGTCTCACGACCCCGAAGCTGATCATCTGGCTGGTCGCGGCGCTGGCCGTCGCTGGTCTGGTCGTCGGCGGCTTCTTCTGGCTGCGCCAGCGCGACGCGTCGACTGCGGGCGACGGTTCGCTGATCCAGGCGCCCGACAGCTATTATAAAGAGCGCCCGGGCAATGAGAGCGCGCCCGAGGATGGGGACGAGATCGTCTACAGCGCCAGCAAGGGCAATGAAGTCGAGAGCGTGATCGACATCAGCGGCGCCGCCGAGACCCCGGTCAACGTCGATCGGCCGCAGCCTGCGCCGCCTGCCCCGACCATGGCGGCCCCCGCACCCGCCCCGGTCCAGAAAGCTGTGGCACCGACGCCGAAGCCCGCGCCCCCTGCCCCGCGTGCGGCGGCGAGCGTGGACGAGACGGTCGTGAAGCAGGCGGCCAAGCCCGCAGCCAAGCCCAAGCCCGCCCCGGTAACGACACCCGCGCCGTCCGAACCGGCCAATGGCTCCACCGTGCAGCTGGGCGCCTTCTCCAGCCAGGCCAAGGCCAATGCCGCGTGGAAGACGCTGTCGGGTCGCTTCTCCTTCCTGTCCGGGCTTACCCAGTCGGTGGTCCCGGTGCAGTCGGGCGACAAGACCCTCTATCGCCTGCGGGCGACAGGCGGCAACGGAGCGGACATCTGCAAGCGCCTCAAGGTGGCCGGCGAGAGCTGCTCGATCATTGGATGACGGCGCGCATCGGCGGGACGCCGTCGCGTTCCGCCGCGCGACCTTTCGACGAATGGACTGACCATGGCGATGACGCCCCTGTTTCTCGGCCTGGCCGGCACCACGCTCAGCGATGCCGAGCGCGGCTTCTTCCGCGAGCTCGACCCGGCCGGCTTCATCCTGTTCAAACGCAATGTCGAGGATCCGGAGCAGCTCCGCGCGCTGACGGATTCGTTGCGCACCCTGTCGGGTCGCGACGATCTGCCGATCCTGATCGACCAGGAGGGTGGCCGGGTCGCGCGGATGCAGCCACCGCATTGGCCGGCTTTCCCGAAAGCCGAGCTGTTCGACCGGCTCTATGACATCGCGCCGATGACGGCGATCGAAGCAGCGCGTCATAATGCCCAGGCTATTGCGGCGATGCTGCGTCAGGTCGGGATCAACGTCGACTGCCTGCCGCTGCTCGACGTACGCCAGCCGGGCGCGCACGACATCATCGGCGACCGTGCGCTGGGCGCCGAGCCGCTTCGCGTGGCAGCGATGGGCCGCGCGGTGATCGAGGGCCTGCGCGCAGGCGGTGCGGTCGGCGTGGTCAAGCATGTTCCCGGCCATGGCCGGGCGATGGCCGACAGCCATATCGAACTGCCTGTCGTCGATGCCGATGCCGATGCGCTGGAGACCGATCTGGCCCCCTTCATCAAGCTTGCCGACGCGCCGATGGCGATGACCGCCCATGTCGTCTACCCGGCCTGGGATAGCGAGCATTGCGCCAGCCTGTCGCCCACCATCATCGCCGAGATCATTCGCGGCCGCATCGGCTTCGACGGCCTGCTGATGTCCGACGATCTGGGCATGCACGCGCTGACCGGAGATTTCGGCAGCCGCGCCGCTTCAGTGCTGGCCGCAGGCTGCGATATCGCGCTGCACTGTTCGGGCGACATGGCGGAGATGGAGGCGATCGCCAAAGCGGTCGGCCCGATCGAGGCTCCGGCGCAAAGCCGACTTGCCCGGGCCATGGCGACGATCGAAGGCCACACCGGCGCGGATGACGTCGCGCAGCTGATCGCCAAGCGCGATGCGCTGATGGCGGTCTTGCCGGCCTGATCCCGCCAGTCGGCCAGGTTCCGCTGTTTCCTTGGCGGGCGAATCCTGATTAACTCCCCGCGATGGGGGAAGACGACGACACTCTGGACCTGCCGCTGGCGGACGGGCGCCCCGATGAGGTGCTCACGCTCGACCTCGACGGATGGGAAGGGCCGCTCGATCTGCTGCTCAGCCTCGCCCGCGCGCAGAAGGTCGATCTTGCGAAGATCTCGATCCTGGCGCTGACCGAGCAATATCTGTCCTTCATCGACAATGCGAAGGCGCTGAAGCTGGAGATCGCGGCCGACTATCTCGTGATGGCGGCGTGGCTCGCCTATCTCAAATCCTGCCTGCTGCTGCCCAAGGACCCCGAGGTCGAACCCAGTCCCGAGGAACTGGCGCTGCGGTTGCAATTGCGGCTCCAACGCCTTCAGGCGATGCGTGAGGCCGGCGCGCGACTGATGGCGCGCGACAGGCTCGGCCGGGACGTGTTCGGCCGGGGCGCACCGGAGGGGCTGAAAGTCGTTCGGAAGGCTGCGTGGGATGCCAATATCTACGACCTCATCTCGGCCTATGGCGCCGTCCGCGCGCGCGCCGAACCGCCGATCCATATCGTCCAGCGCCGACCGGTGATGACGCTCGAACAGGCGATCGAGCGGGTATCGCGGATGATCGGCGCGCTGATCGACTGGACCAGTCTTGAGGCTTTCATCCCCGTCGAGGCGCAGGGGGATTATCGCCGTTCGGCGCTCGCCTCGAGCTTCCTGGCCGCGCTCGAACTGGCCAAGCAGGGGCGCTTGTCGCTGGCGCAGGAAGAGCCTTTCGCCCCGCTGCTCGTACGGAGCGCATAGTGATCGAGGAACCCGACGATCTGCTGCGCGCCCTCGAAGCGGCTCTTTTCGCCGCCGAAGCTCCGATGACGCCGGCTGAGCTGATGGCGGTGATCGGCGCCGAACAGCTTGGCGATGCCCTCCCCCGCCTTGCGCGCCTCTATGCCGGGCGTGGCATCGAATTGGTCGAGCGCGGCGGGCGCTGGCATTTCCAGACGGCGGCCGACCTCGCCCATATCCTGCGCCGGACCCGCGAGGAACCGCGCAAGCTGAGCCGTGCGGGCATCGAGACGCTGGCGATCATCGCCTATCATGAGCCGGTCAGCCGGGCAGAGATCGAGGCGATACGCGGCGTCCAGATATCGAAGGGCACGATCGACGTCCTGCTCGAGGCAGGCTGGATCCGCCCGGCGGGTCGGCGCGAGACGCCGGGTCGGCCGCTGCTCTACGCCACGACCCCCGCCTTTCTCACCCATTTCGGCCTGCAGAACCGTCGCGACCTGCCCGGTATCGCCGATCTCAAGGCCGCCGGCCTGCTCGATCCGGTCGATCTGGCCTTCGAACAGCTGCAGATGGAGACCGGCGGGCCGGACGATCCCGACGGCGGCGACGCCGACTAGCGGTCAGCAGCGGGGCCGCTGTCACCGCCCTGTCGCATATCTGTACCAAGGGAAGCTCCTCCGCCGGCCCGCCCGCCACGCCAATACGCAGCCTGCGCCATTGCGATTGGCAGGGGCAGGGCTTAAATGGAGGCTATTCTAGGAGATTTTCCATGGGCGGTTTCGGCATTTGGCATTGGCTCGTCGTCGGTATTGTTGTGCTTCTGCTGTTCGGCAAGGGGCGCTTCTCCGATATGATGGGTGACGTCGCCAAGGGCATCAAGAGCTTCAAGAAGGGCATGTCGGAAGAGGACGAGACGACGTCTGCAGCGCCGCACCAGCCCGCCCCCCGCCTGCAGCAGCAGCCGCCGCTGGAGCCCAGCGCCGAGCAGCGACTGCAGCCGATGCAGGACGACAGGCCCAAGAACTGATCGCGACCCGATTCCTTACGGTCGCGCTCCATGCTGGACATCGCCCCTACTGAACTTCTGCTCGTTGCCGTCGTCGCCCTGGTGGTCATAGGTCCCAAGGACCTGCCCAAGGCCATGCGCGTCGTCGGTCAGTGGATAGCCCGTGCGCGCGGTGTCGCGCGCCATTTCCGCTCGGGCATCGATGAGATGATCCGCCAGTCCGAACTGGAGGAAATGGAGAAGAAGTGGGCGGCCGAAAATGCGCGCATCATGCGCGAGCACCCGCCCCAGCCCGCCGCCGAGGCGGATCCGCATAGCGACATGATCGCGATCGGCGCGCAGCCCGTTCCCGCCGAAACCGCGGTCCAGCCCCCGACCGAAGTTGCCATGACCGATCCGGCTCCGGAGACCGTCTCCGCCACCGACACTCCGAATCAGAAGCCGCACCCGCAGACATGACCGATCTGGACGAAACCCGCGCGCCGCTTCTCGATCATCTGCTCGAACTGCGGCGGCGGCTGCTGATGTCGCTGGCGGCGCTGGGCATATGCTTCGGCATCTGCCTCTATTTCGCGCGACCTATCTTCGCCTTCCTGGTCCAGCCGCTGCTGCGCGCCAACCAGAGCAAGCTGATCTACACGCAGATTTTCGAGGCCTTCTTCGTCGAGATCAAGGTCGCTTTCTTCGCGGCGATGATGCTCGCCTTTCCCATCATCGCGAACCAGGTCTGGCAGTTCGTGGCGCCGGGCCTCTACCGCAACGAACGCCGCGCGCTGCTTCCCTTCATATTCGCGACTCCCGTGCTGTTCACGACAGGAGCCGCGCTGGCCTATTATGTCGCCATCCCGGTCGCTCTGCGCTTCCTGCTCGGCTTTCAGGGCAATCTCGGCGGCGTCCAGCAGGAGGCGCTGCCCGGCGTCGGCAATTACCTCTCCTTCGTGATGCAGTTCCTCTTCGGCTTCGGGATATCCTTCCTGCTGCCGGTGCTGATCATGCTGCTGGAGCGGGCCGGCGTCGTGACCCGCAAGCAGCTGGTCGGCGCACGGCGTTACGCGATCGTCGGCGCCTTTGCCGTCGCTGCGGTTCTTACCCCGCCCGATGTCGGATCGCAGCTGCTGCTCGCGATCCCGCTGGTCTTTCTTTACGAACTCGGTCTGGTTGGCATCTGGCTTACCGAGCGCAGCCGCGCCAAACAGAAAGAGCCCGAGACGGCCTGACCGTCCCGGGCTCTCCTTCCCGACCTTTCGGCCGAATGCGTTACTTGACGTCGTTGGCGGCGTCCGAAACCGCGCGACCGGCGGACGAGACGTCCTTGCCGGCGCCTTCGACGGTGTTGCAGGCGGTCACAGAGAACAGCGACAGACCGGCGAAGGCGAGGACGATAGTGCGCTTCAACATGGCAACCCTCTTTCGAAAGAACTGAGGCCTCCCGATCCGGGAAGCTCGGTGAACAAATGCACAGAGGTTGGATCGGTTCCGCTCATGACACAGAGCAGCCATTTCAACCCATTATCTATGCTGGAGAAAATTGGGGCCCGGTCACACACGGGGGGATAGGTGACCGGGCCCTTTGTTGGTTTGGATAGCGGGAGCGGGGGGGCAAAGCATCGCTATCCGAAAATAAGAACGTATCACCGTTTCCCGGGTTCCCGAGGGTGAGAGGATTTTTTTCGGATCAGCGGTGCGCGGCGATCTCGATCTCGTATCGGCCCGCCTCGCGATCCTCCACCAGAGGCGCGCGGAACTGGCGCGCGATACCGGTGACGACCCGCTCGAACCGGACGATCGCAGGGTAGCCCGCGATCGCGCCCGACTCCATGCCGAAGGTCTCGATCTTCAGCCTGGCGCGATCGGCTGCTTCGGTCGGTTCGAGCGAAATGAGAATCGAGCCGTGCGGATTGCAGTGCATCATCATCTCGACCACCTCGGTGATCAGGAAGGCGGCCGGAACCGCGACGTCCTGGGTCACGTAGAGATCAGCCATGTTGAGCGCGATCGACATGCCTGCCGCTGCGGGAGGCGCCGAACCGCGCAAAGACGCAGCCAACTCGCCGGCCAGCCCGCGTATGGCGAGGCCGCGATTCTCCTCCAGCTCCGCATAATGGTTGCGGTGGACCACGGCCAATGCATCGACGCGCCGCTGGATCGCGCCATAGGCGGTGGCGACCTCGCCCTCCGCACCGCGCGCGTGCAGATTGATCAGGCTGGAGACCACCTGGAGATTGTTCTTCACCCGATGGTGCACTTCACGCGTGAGACGCGTCTGGCGGGCAAGCCCCTCCTCCAGTTCGGCCTCATGTTGCTGGATGCGCGCGGTGACTGAGGCGAAGCTCTCTGCAAGATCGCGGATCTCGTGGCTGGGCG
>JAIYAJ010000101.1 GCA_027489105.1 Zymomonas sp.
CCTTTCTGCATGCCCCCGGCGGCATCGCTCCGATCTGGAGCAATCAACCGCCTCTCGCCGTCGCAATTCCGCTTTTGTACCGTCCCCCGGCTTGTTAGCTTCGGCGGGCAAGGGGATATCATGCTGAGCTATTTCATCGCGGCTCTGCCGCATTTTCTGGCCTATTTTGCCGGCGCGCTCGGGCTCGCGCTCGCATTTCTGGTGCTCTATGTCAGGATCACCCCCCATGCCGAATTCGCGCTGATCCGCCAGGGCAACAGCGCCGCCGCGCTGCAACTCGTCGGGACCTTCCTCGGCTTCGCCATTCCCGTCGCACTCGTGATCGCGCATTCGGTCAGCCCGGTGGACATGCTTCTGTGGGGGGCGGTCGCGGCGCTCATTCAGGCGCTCGTCTTCTTCGCCATAGCCCGCCTGCTGTTCCGCGCGATCGAGGACCGGATCAGCGAAGGCTGCACCGCGTCCGGGATATTCGTCGGCGGCATCGGCCTGGGCATGGGTATCCTGCAAGCTGCCTGCATGGTTCCCTGAGCACCGACCATGGACAAGAATGTCGCCCTGACCTCCTCGGTCGCAGCCACGCTCATCGCGGTCTCCGCCTTCACACCCTCTGCCGAGCCGCAATGGGAAGATCCGGTAGCCGATCTCGACACGGCGGTCTGCGTCGACAGCAGGGGATACCGGGTCGCCGACCCCAATTGTTACGAGGGTGACAGCAGCGGAAGCGCCAGCTCGGGTCATGGCGGCGGGCGATGGTTCTACGTCAACCGCGGTGCCCGCCTGCCATTCCTGCTCGATTCCGTATCCGGAGCGGTACGGGACGGCAGCGGATCGTTCGAGCGCCGCCCCGGCATATCCTATTATCAGGCGCCATCTTCGGTGAACATGACCCGATCCAGGGCGGTATCGCGCGGCGGGCTCGGCTCCAGCGGGCGGCGTTTCGGAGGCGGCTGGTCCTGAGCCCATGGAGCGTCGCCACCGCGGAGCCCGTGCCGACTGGCGCAGGCATGTCGAGAAACTAGGCCTGATCTGGCACAGCAATGGCGACACACTCTATTGGGACGAATCCGTCCACTATGCACTGAGCGCGACCGACGTCGATCGGATCGAGACAGCAACCGAAAATGTCCATGCCCTGTTCGTCGAGGCGGGTTCGCATGTGGTCCGCGATCCGACCATGATGCGGCATTTCGGCATTCCGGACTATTGCCACCAGGCGATTGCCGACAGCTGGCGGGATCGGCCGCCGGCGCTGAACATTGGCCGTTTCGACTTCGGCTATGACGGATCGGGCGAACCAAAGCTGTTCGAGTTCAACTGCGACACCCCTACCGGCATGCTCGAAGCGGCGGTTGTCCAGTGGGACTGGAAGGAGCAGTGCTTCCCCGACCATGACCAGTTCAACAGTCTTCATGACAAGCTGCTGGCGCGATGGCACCGGCTGGCCCGCTCCCTGCCGGGCCGCAGGGCCTGGTTCACCCACGCCGCCGACCCGTCGCACGAAGACACGATCACCACGACCTATCTGCGCGATCTGGCGGAGCAGGCGGGCATAGCCACGCGTGCGATCCTGATCGGCGATATCGGGACCGACGAGGACGGCCGCATCGTCGACCTCGACGACTATCTGATCACCACGATCTTCAAGCTCTATCCATGGGAATGGATTGTCGACGAGCGCTACGGGCCCGACATCGTCCGGAACCTGCCGACGACCCTGTGGATCGAGCCGATCTGGAAGATGCTCTGGAGCAACAAGGCTATATTGGAAGTTCTGTGGACCCTGTTTCCCGGCCATCCGAACCTGTTGCCGGCATCGAGCATCGCTGGAGCGATCGGCGACAGCCATGTCGCCAAGCCCTTCCTCTCGCGGGAAGGGGCGAATATCCGGATCGTGGAAGCGGGACAGGTGATCGCCCAGTCCGGAGGCAATTATGCCGGCGATCGCCTGCTATATCAGCAGAGGTTCCGGTCGGACGGATTCGACGGATATCATCCGGTTATCGGATCATGGATTGTCGACGGCGAAGCTGCCGGGGTCGGTATCCGTGAGGATGGGCTCATTACCGGCAATATGGCCCGCTTCATGCCGCACATCATCGACGGTTGAGGAACCGGCCCCCGGCTCACCCAGCCCTGCGCGACGCATGAAAAAAACGGGCGGAAGCCATGGCCCCCGCCCGCGGATTCATGGCCTATCGGCCTTCAATGCCGCTCATTCGGCCGCTTCGAGCGCCCGCTGCTCGGCAGCAGCCTCGGTCGGGGCCAGATATTCGCCCGGGCGGTTGCCGGTGTACTGGCCGTCGGCGAAGGTCTTCACGCCATTGACCAGCGTCAGGCGCATCGGCGCAGCCTGACGGGTGAAGCGCCAGGTCGTACCACCCTCGCCATCCGGCACGTCGAAGCGCTTCTCCATGTCGCGATAGGCGATCTCGTCGAGGTTGAAGACCACGACGTCGGCACGACGGCCGGCCTTGATCTCGCCGGTGTCGTGCAGGCCAAAGAAATTGGCCAGCTTTCCCGTCTTGATGTGAATCGCCTGTTCCAGCGAGATCATGTCTTTCTTCACATATTTGGTGAAGAGCAGGATATTCTCGCCGCCGCCGCACAGCATCTGCAGATGCGCGCCGGCATCGGAGATGTTGCCCACGGAACGCGGGTCGTTCATCAGCTCGACGGTCAGCCCCTCATCCTTCGGGAAGGGTGCCATGTGCACGGTCGAGCGCGTACCGTTTTCCAGGATCCACTGCGCCATCGCATCCGAGCGGTGGAGACCGCGGCTGTCGGCGAAGTCCTTGAGCGTGATGCCGACCGGGCCGGCGCCATTCTCGCTGTCGAGCAGGTAGAGATCCTGCGGGTTGTTCATCGGCGAATGCGGCCAGGCCTTGGTATCCCAGCTTTCGCGGGCGCGGGCGCGCCAGTCCGCATCGGCCAGCAGCCGCGCCTTTTCCTCATGCGTTTCTGCCAGCACGACCTCGTGCCAGACATAGTCGTTCGACTGGGCGAAGATCAGCGACTTGATCAGGCTGAGCGTGCTCGTGGGCGACACATGGGCATAGCCCGGCCAGATGTCGGCGCCCTCGGCACGCAGGCGGCCGAGCGTCTCCTGGAGCTTCGGAAGAATGTCCTTCTGGAACTCCAGCGTCGGCACCGCACCCGCGATCTGCATGCGGATGCCGCGACCCTTGGTCAGTCGACCGAGGCGTTCGAGGCTCGCCGGCCCCGTCTTCCGCATGAAGGTATCGATGATGCACTGATAGGTCGTGCCCGGATAGCGCTGCATCACGTCGAACAGAGCCTCGAACTCGGCATCATCGGCGAGCAACGTCGGAATGGCGCGATCGTCGCCGTCATGGTCGTGCAGATTGTCCGACATGCCGAGCGCACCGGCCGCGAGGGCATCTTCGAGCAGCTCGGCCATGCGGGCAACCTCGTCGGCGGTCGCGGCGCGTTCCCAGGCTTCGACGCCCATGGCGGCGAGACGCAACGCGATATGTCCGACATAAGCCGAATAGTTGGTCGGCACGGTGACGTTGCGCGCCATCGAGGCCTTATATTCGGACCAGGTCTCCCAGTCCCACGGCACATGCTGCAGGAAGGGCTTGAGGGGGATATCCTCGAAGAAGGAAAAGATCTTGATCATCTCCAGCTGCGCGGCCTTCTCCTTCGACAAGGGGGCAGCGGTGAAGCCGCAATTGCCGAGGATGACCGTCGTCGCGCCATTGCCCGACAGCGGATCGAGATCGGGCTGCCACCACATCGTCGCGTCATAATGGGTGTGGCTCTCGATGAAGCCAGGCGTGACGTAGCAGCCCGAGGCATCGAAGACCTCCTCCCCGGCGCGCGGCGCGAGGCCGGCGCCGACCTCGACGATGCGGCTGCCTTCGATGCGGACGTCCGCATCGAAGGCCTCGGCGCCGGTACCGTCGATCACCTTGCCGCCACGAATAAGCATATTGGTCATTGGGCAAACTCCACTCTTACCGTCACTCTGCGGCGATCGCGGCCGGCTCGAGCGCGGCGGCCGGCTCCAGGAAAGCGCCGGGCTTGGCGCCGGTATAGGCGCCGTTGCGGAAGGTCGCCTCGCCATTGACCAGCGTCAGCTTCATCGGCGCAGCCTTGCGGGTGTAGCGCCAGGTGATGCCGCCCTTGCCGTCGGTGACGTCATAGACCTTTTCCATGTCGTGCTGCTCGATCTCGGCGAAATCGAATACGACCAGATCGGCGCGCTTGCCGGTCTTCACCTCGCCGATGTCGGTGAGGTGGAAGTGGTTGGCCAGTTTGCCCGTCATCGAATGCACCGCCTCCTCCAGGCTGATCGCCTTCTGGTCGCGCACATATTTGGTCAGATAGACGAGGTTTTCTCCGCCACCGCAGAGCATCTGGAGATGCGCGCCCGAGTCGGTGATGTTGCCGACGGTCTTCGGGTCGCGGATCATGTCGACCACAACATCGTCGTCCATGTCGAACGGCGCCATGCGGACCGTCGACAGCACGCCGTTGCGCAGCAGCCATTCGGCCATTGCGTCCGACCGGTGCAGGCCCAGTTCCTCGGCATATTCGAGCAGCGTGCAGAAGGGGCCTTCGCCATTGTCCGAGCCCAGCTTGGTCAGCAGCAACATGCCGGGGTTGTTCATCGGCGACTGCGGATAGCATTGCGTGTCCCAGCTCTCACGGGCGCGGGCACGCCATTCCGGGTCGCGCAGCAGCTTTTCCTTGGCCTCGGCGCCGTCGGCCAGCACGACCTCGTGCCAGACATAGTCGTTCGACTGGGCGAAGATCAGCGACTTGTAGAGGCTGAGCTGACCGGTCAGCGGCACATGGGCATAGCCCGGCCACACGTCGATGCCGTCCTTGCGCATCTGCTCGACACGGTCGCGCATCGGCTGCAGCAGATATTTCTGATAGGCGACCGTCGGGATCGCGCCGGTCAGCTGGGTGCGCAGAGTGCGGCCCTTCAGCAGCTTTGCCATCCGGTCGGTCTGCGCCGGGCCGGTGTCGCGCATCAGGGCGACGTCGATGATGCACTGAAAGGTCGAGTTCGGATAACGATCGAGCACGTCGAACAGCGCCGAGAATTCGGCATCGTCGGCCACCAGCGTCGGGATCGGGCGATTCTCGCCGTCATGGTCGAGCAGGTTGGTCGACAGGCCCAGCGCGCCATTGGCCAGCGCGTCCTCGAGCATCGCGGCCATCACCTTGCGCTCCTCGGCCGTGGCCGGGCGCTTCCAGGCGTCCAGACCCATCGAGGCCATGCGGATTGCGATATGGCCGACATAGGCCGCGTTGTTGAGCGGCAGCCGGATCTTCTCCTTGACCGACGCCTTATATTCCGACCAGGTCCGCCAGTCCCACGGCACATGCTTGAGGAAGGGCTCGAGCGGGATATCTTCGAAGAAGGAGAAGATCTTCACCATCTCCAGCTGCGCATCCTTGTCGTCCGACATCGGCGCGGCCGTGAAGCCGCAATTGCCGGTGATGATCGTGGTCGCACCGATACCGGGCAGCGGATCCAGGTCCGCCTGCCACCACATGGTCGCGTCATAATGAGTGTGCGCCTCGATGAAGCCGGGCGAGACGATGCATCCGGTCGCGTCGAATTGCTCTTCGCCCTCGCGCGGCGCCAGATTCTGTCCGATTTCGACGATCCGGTCGCCCTGGATACGCACGTCACCGGGGCGGCGGTCGGCGCCGGTGCCGTCGACGATGGTGCCGTTCTTGATCAGCATGTCGGCCATGGCCTCTTCCTCTCCAAAAAATGCATGATGTCGGCAGGTTCGCCGATCCGGTCATGCACCCCCGCACGCCGGCTTCTGATTGTGGTGGGAAGCTATCGGGAGGCTGGCCGGCGGACAAGGAAGACATCCGCCATGCGCAGCGGCAGGTATCAATCGGCGACGCACAAGCGCATACCAGATGATCCCGCCTGTGCTTAGCGCTGGCCAATGTGCGGCGATTTTGCGCACAACCCCGGTCGAAAGGGGAGAGGAATGCCGCTTACCGAACTGATCGACAAGGATGCGATCCAGCAGGTCTATATCCGCTATTGCGAGATCGTCGACGCCAAGGATTTCGACCGGATGGACGAGGTCTTCCAGGAAGACTGCGTCGGTGATTACACCCAGGCACTGGGGCCGGGCGTGATCAGCCCGAACCGGGCGAGCCTGATCGCGTCGATGCACGCCAATCTCGGTCCGGACTCGAGCTGTGGCGCCACCCACCACAATGTCCTGAACTTCCGCATCGCGGTCGATGGGGGCCGGGCATCGGCCAAGGTCCATTATTATGCGGTCCATCGCGGACGCGGCCGGTGGGATGGCGCGCTCTATTCGATGTGGGGACAATATGCCGACGATCTCGTCCGCACCCCCGTCGGCTGGCGCGTCGCGCGGCGGGTCTACACCGTCGCCTTGACCGAGGGTCCCTCCGAAGTCGTCGCCGGCCCCTGATCGCAGGCCAGCCAGGCGTTGCGAAGCTCATAGCCCGTGACCAGATCGTTCCAGGTCACGTCCGGCACCTTCTCGAAACGCAGCCCTGGTATCGCGAGGAGGCGCAGCAGGAAAATGTCGGTCTCCTGGATCGCGAGGAAGGAGCCGGGGCAGCGGTGATGGCCGTCGCCGAAGCTCAGCACCGGCCCGCCCGCGCGATCGGCCGGGCAGCGGCCGGGCTGCGCCGCTAACGGCTTATCGCCGCTGACCGCAGGATCGGCGTTGACCGCACGGACGTCGACCGCAACCAGCGCGCCCTGAGGGATCTCTGACTCGCCGACCGACACCGGGCAGGTCGTGCGGCGGAAGATGGTGCCGACTACGGGTTCGAGCCGCAGCAACTCCTCGAGCAGCGCGTATCGCGCATCCTCGTCCGAGGCGAGATAATGGTCGCGCAGCACCGGATTCTCGATCAGATGCCACGAGCAGACGGTGATGAACTCGCGCGTCGTGACCATGCCGGCGGCACCATAGGTGATGCACTCGGTGAGGATTTCGGTGCCCTTATAGCCCTCCGCCAGCAGGTGCGAAATCACGTCCTCGCGCGGCGCGGCGCGGCGCACCTTCGCGCTCGGCCGGACATCGTACCAGTAGAAGCGCATCAGGCGATATTGCGCGACCAAGA
>JAIYAJ010000285.1 GCA_027489105.1 Zymomonas sp.
AAGCAGACATCTTCGATCCCCACCTCTTCGCCGGCGAGCTTCTTCTTCGACGATGTCTCGATGATCGTTGGCGTCGACTTGCCGCCGAACAGCAGGCTGGTCGTGTCGCTCTTCGGGTCGCAGCCGATCAGCAGCACGCGCTTGCCCTGCTGCGCCATCATATAGCTGAGGTTGGCGAGCGCGAACGACTTGCCGCTGCCGCCCTTGCCGTAGATCGCGATGATCTGCGTCTCCTTGGTCACCGGCCCCGAAGGCACGGGATCGGGCTCCCAGGAGGCTTCCTCGCGCAGCGTACTCGGGTCCAGCATGCTCACAGCGTTCTCCAATCCAGGACCATTTTGAGACACGCAGGGTCGGTGAACGCCTGCGGATAAGCGGCATCTGCTTCCGCAGCGGGCCGGGTGTGGCTGATCAGCCCGTCGAACTCGAGCAGCCCGATATCGAGCAGTTCGACGACCGCAGCGAGATCAGCGGGGGTGAATTCGGCGGAGATCCGCATGCGCGCTTCCCGCATGAACGCAGGCGGAAAGGCGAAGGACAGCCGGTCGTAGAAGCCCGCGAGGGTCACTTCCCCGCCCTTCGCCAACCGGGCGAAGGCGAGGTCGAGCACATCGGGCGTACCGCTGGCATCGCAGATCGCGGCATAGTCGCGGCGGTCGTCAGCGTCCGGATCGATCACCGAATAGTCGAAGCCCGCCTGACCGAAGCCGTCCTCGCGCCGGGCCGGATTGGCTTCCCACACGACGGGGGCGTCGCCGCCGGTCGCTATGGCGATCCGCGCGATCAGCCGACCCAGAATACCGTGACCGACGATAAGATCTGGCACCCCGCCTACCGCGATCGCCCGGTGGGCGGTCGCTGCCAGTGCGATCAGCGTGCCATTGCGGCCCAGCGATTGGCTGATGGGGATGGCCCGGGCGGAGGGAATTACCACCTGCCGCGCCGTCCCGCCGAACAGGCCGCGCGCGCCTTCGTAGCAATTGGCGCCGGGGACGAACACATATTCGCCGATCCGCGCGCTGGCGTCGTCGCCCGCATCGACGATGCGACCGACCGATTCATATCCGGGGACGAGCGGGTAGCCCATGCCGGGAAAATTCGGCATCCGGCCGGTCCACAGGAGTTTCTCGGTGCCGGAGGAAATTCCGCTCCAGTCGATCTCGACGCGGACATCGCCCGCAGCCATCCGGGTCAGCGCGAGCGGTCGCAGCGACAGCTGCCCCGGCGCTTCCAGAATGACTGCAACAGCCTCCATCAGACTTGGCTCCCCGGCGTCGAGCACATGCTGGCCTCTAACGCTGGTGTAATGTGCGCTAGACACTGTTCCATGTCAACGTACTTGGACACTTGTTTATTTCGCAGCCGTGATTACGCGGACGGTTAGGGGAATAGTCGTCGGAATTTCGCGCGATTTGCTAAATCCGACGGCGCGCAACATCTCGCGAATCTCTTCCGATGTTCGGGGACGCCCCGATCCCATCGCGAGAAGATAGAAGCCGAAATAGGCGTCACCCGCCGCCTCGGCGCCCCGAGTCTGGGCCATCGGTTCAGCGATGACGAGCGTCCCGCCCGGAGGAAGCGCCGCATGGATCGCGCGCAACAGGGTCATGGCGGGCGCGTCGTCATGATCATGGAGCACCCTGACCAGCGAAATCGCGTCATGTCCGTCGGGCAGCGGATCGCTGAGAAAACTGCCGCCGTGGATTCGCGTGCGCACAGCCAGGCCCGCAGCATCGAGCCGCACGCGGGCGCGC
Organism: Zymomonas sp.; assembly: GCA_027489105.1. The sequence continues at coordinate 1,755 of JAIYAJ010000285.1, forward strand.
TCGCCGACGGCGGGAAGATCGAACAGCGCCAGCTGGAGTCCAGGCGCGCGCGCGCCGACTGCGGCCAGAAACGCCCCCTCGCCGCCGCCCACGTCGAGCAGCCTCCGGTGACGGTGAAACGGATAAGCGTCTATCACATGCCGGGCGACCAGAGGTTGCGATGCCGCCATCAGCGCCGAATAGGCGGCAACCGCCGAATCCTCCCCACGGCCGGGGGCTTGTGCATAATGCCACAGCCCCGCCAGCCTGCCCCTGCCACCGCCACTGCGCAGCAGGGACACCGGATCGGCAAGGTCGGCGTAGAGCAGGCGATGATGCGCCACCATCTCCGCAATTCCAGGATTGCCGGTCATGGCCGCACCGGCGCTCCCCAGCGTCCAGGCCGGTCCGATCGGCTCGACGAGTCGCAGCGCCGCTGCCGCCCGCAACAGGCGCGTTACGCCCTCGGCCGGCAGGTCGATGCGGGGGCCAAGCTGTTCCGCCGTCAGAGGTCCGCCGGCAAGATGGCGGAGCAGATCGGTCTCTATGCAGGCCGTCAGGATCTGCGAGTAGACGAAGCCGGCGACGAGATCGAACAACTCTCCTGCCCGCGCCCGTGCGATCGGCCGGGTCAGCGGCGACCGTGCCGCCCACCGCTGAAATCGCTGCGAGGACAGGACGCGATTGCGGATGGCCAACCAACGGCCGCGCCAGCCGGGATATGTTTTTTTGGACACAATCATATGTCCAATAGTCTGGACACATGATAGCATTGCGTCAATCGAACAGGAAAAGCGATGCCGGACGGACCCATCGTCATAATCGGAACAGGTGTCGGCGGACTGGTCAGCGCCGCATTGCTGGCGGCTGCGGGGTCCGACGTGCTGGTGGTCGAGTCGGGCAACGCACCCGGCGGCAAGCTCCGCGCGGTCGATGTCGGCGGCGTCGCCATCGACGGCGGGCCAACCGTCTTCACCATGCCCGAGATTTTCCAGGGCATTTTCGACGCGTGCGGCGAAACCATGGCCGATCATCTGAAGCTGCGACCGGCGAACCGGCTGGCGCGGCATGCCTGGGGGCCTTCGCGCCTCGACCTCTATGCCGATCCTGCCGCCAGCGAGGAGGCCATTGGCGACTTCGCCGGCGCCAAGGAAGCGCGCGGCTACCGCGCCTTCCGGACCGAGGCGAAGCGGCTGTTCGACGCGCTCGATCGCCCTTTCCTGCGGAGGACCAAGACCGATCCGATCAGCCTTGGCTGGCGGATGGGCATGCGGGGCTTCCCCGACTATCTGAACTTGCGGGCCTACACATCGATGTGGCGCGCACTGGGCGCCTATTTCGCTGATCCGCGATTGCGCCAGCTGTTCGGTCGTTACGCCACCTATTGCGGGTCTTCGCCTTTCCTGTGCCCGGCGACGCTGATGCTGATTTCCCATGTCGAGGCGAATGGGGTGTGGCTGATCGACGGCGGCATGCATCGACTCGCACGCGCGCTCGAATCGCTCGGGCGCCGCGTCGGCGCGCGCTTTCGTTACGGCGCGCGCGTCCGTGAGATCCTCGTCAAGCGGGGCCGGGCTTCGGGGGTCATCCTGGCGAACGGCGAACGGATCGAGGCGAGTGCGGTGCTGTGCAACGCCGACCCCGCCGCGATCGGTTCCGGCGCCTTCGGCCATGCTGCGCGGCACGCAACTGCCAGGATTTCCCCCCAGCGCCGCTCGCTGAGCGCGATGGTGTGGACCGCGCAGGCGGAAGCAACGGGCTTCCCGCTGGTCCACCACAGCGTCTTTTTCTCGAAGGACTACGCCGCAGAGTTCGCAGCGCTCAGCGCCGGTCGGCTGGCCGATGCCCCGAGCGTCTATCTCTGCGCGCAGGATCGCGACGATGACGGTGCGCTGCGCGCCGAGGGCAGAGAGCGCGTCCAGATCATCGTCAATGCTCCCGCCACCGGCGACGGCGCCCCCCTATCCCAAGCGGAGATCGACCTATGCACACAGCGCATGTTGGACAGCGTTTCGCGGGCGGGACTTTCGCTTGATCTGGGAGCCTCGGCGGTACTGACGACGCCGAACGATTTCGAGGCGCTGTTTCCGTCGACGGGTGGAGCCCTTTATGGACCGGCCTCGCACGGGTGGGCGGCCTCCTTCCGCCGGCAGGGCAGCCGGACAGCGATCCCTGGGCTCTATTGCGCGGGCGGGAGCACCCACCCCGGCGCGGGCGTCCCGATGGCGGCGCTTTCCGGCCAGCTAGCCGTCGATTGTCTGCTCAGGGACCGCGCTTCGATGTCGCGGTGGCGCCGAACGGCTATGCCTGGTGGTACATCGACGCAACCAGCGCGGACGGCCGTTACGGGCTGACGATCATCGCCTTCATCGGCAGCGTCTTCTCGCCCTATTACAAGTTCAGCGGACGGCAGCGACCCGACAATCACTGCGCGATCAACGTTTCGCTCGCCGGACCGCGCGGCAGCGCCTGGGCGATGACCGAGCGCGGCGCGGCCCGCGTCAACCGGGGGCGCGATCACTTCGCCGTCGGCCCGAGCGCACTCAGCTGGGACGGCGACACGCTGGTGATCGAGATCGCCGAGATTTCGGCTCCGATCCCCTATCGCGTACGTGGCACGGTGCGGGTGACACCCGAATTGATCGGCACCACCGCCTTCGCACTCGACCCGGCCGGCATGCATCGCTGGCATCCAGTCGCGCCGCGTGCGCGCGTTGAAGTGGCGATGACGCATCCCGGCGTGACCTGGCAAGGCGAAGGCTATTTCGATTCGAACTTCGGCGACGAGCCGCTCGAGGACGGGTTCGACGAATGGCATTGGTCGCGCGCGCATCTGAAGCAGGATGTGGCGGTGCTCTATGAAGGGCGGCGGCGCGACGGCACACCTTTCGATCTGGCGCTGCGATTCGATCGGCAGGGGCGCTGGCACGATGTAGTCCAGCCAGCGCCTGCGCCGCTGCCGCGCAGCGGCTGGCTGGTCAAGCGGGCGACGCGCGCCGACGCGGGCCACACGCCTCATGTCCTCAGGACATGGATCGACGCGCCCTTCTACGCGCGGACGGCGTTGGCGACCCGGCTGTTCGGCGAGGACGTGCACGCGGTGCACGAAAGCCTGTCGCTCGGTCGCTTCCGCTCACCGATCATCCAGTCGATGCTCCCCTACAGGATGCCCAGAGCTTTCTGGTGACGCGCTCTGCGCCGCCTCCTCGCGCTTCTGCCGGTCGCGCGCGATCTCGCGGTTGATCGATAGGAGTTGCCAGATGCCGAAGGCGAGCGCGGGTATGCCGGCGATCGCGAGGTCGAGCAGGCCCAGACTCATAGGGATGCCTCCAGAAAGTTTCTGATGATGACGGCAATATCCGCCGGCTTCTCTTCATGGGCGAGATGGCCGAGACGGGGCAAGGTCTGCAACTGGGCACCGCTCACCATGGCGGCGGCCCCGCGCGCGGTCGCAAGCGGGATCGCCGCATCGGCCTCGCCATGCACCAGCAGCAATGGCGTGTGCAGCCGGGGCAGGTCGCGCTTCAGCGCCTCCAGATCCCAATCGGCCATCATCCCGATCGCGCCCGCGCAATGGTCCGACGTGGCGAAGAGCCGCTCATAGCAGCCTATGCCCTGCTGATCGATGCGCGAGCCGGTGCTGCGCGCGAGGAAGCGCGCCGTCTCGCCCGGCGTGCGCATCAATCGCGAGAGGATGTGCGGCGCAAAGGGGTTGACGAACAGCAGGCGCGCGAGCGTGGGAAACAGCGCTGCGGCCAGCCCCGGAAAGGGCAGCAGTGCCGCGTTGAGCCCGATGATCGCGGCGGGATCGGCGACGCCGTCGAGCGCCATGCGGATGGCGATCGCTGCCCCGGCCGAATGGCCCGCTATCGCCTGTGGCCGGATCTCCAGCACGTCCAGCAACTCGCCGACAGCGCGCGCCATCGCGACTATCCCCATCCCGCCGGCCGGACGCCCGGTCGTGAAGCCGTGCCCCGGCAGATCGGGCGCGATGACGGTGGCATGTTCGGCGAGCAACGGCGCCAGAGCGCGCCAGCTGTGCGTTGCTGCGCCGGTGCCGTGCAGCAACAGCAGCACCGGCCCGTCGCCCATTATCTGGACATGGAAGCGCATCCGCCCGACTTCGACGAACCGGCTGTGGGCGCGATTGGGCCAGTCGCGGCCCTCGACGTCCCAGCGCTGCCTGCTCATCCGGCCTGCGCCGCCGCGACGGCGGCGTGCATCGCCGCCGCATCGGCGCGCGGCAGCGGCAGATAGCGCGCACCCATTTCCCGCGCGAGCCTGGCGCCTTCGGGCCTGGGCCGCGCCGATATGTCGACAAAGGCGCTCGCGATGCCCGCCGCGCCGATCGCGCCGGCGGCCGCAATGGCGTCGCGTTCCGCCGCCTCGCGCGCCGCACTGCCATCGGCGGCGATATTGGCGCGGCCATCGGTCAGCACAACGACAAAAGGCGTCCGGCCCCGCGCCCGTGCGCTCTCGGCGATTTCGCGGGCCGCATTCAGCCCGGCTGCCAGCGGCGTCCCCCCGCCCCCCGGCAGTTCGGCAAGCGAGCGGCGGGCGCGCGCCAGCGAGCGCGTGGGCGGCAGCAACAGCTCCGCCATGGTCCCCCGGAAGGCGACGACCGCGACTTCGGCCCGCTTCACATAGCTTTCGGCCAGCAACAGCTCGACCGCCCCCTTGGCCTCGGCCAGCCGCGCCAGCGCCGACGAGCCCGAAGCATCGACCGCAAAGATGGTGAGCGCGCGCGCGCGCGTCTCGAACCGGCGGATGCGCAGGTCGCTGCGGCGGACAGCGACCCGGCCGCCAGCGGCGCCGCGCAGCCTCTGCCACGGCGCTGCCGCGCGCAGCGTGTCGATCAGGCTCAGCCGACGCCCGCTCCCGGGCATGCCGGCACGCGCGCTCATCGGCCGACCGCGCGCGCCCGAAGGCTGTCGCTCCCCCGCCCCGTTGGCGCGGCCGGCCTTGCGGCTGCGCCCGGCGGCGATCCGCGCCAGCACATCCTTGGGCAAGGCCGCCAG
>JAIYAJ010000171.1 GCA_027489105.1 Zymomonas sp.
CGTGATCGAAGGCACGCTGGGCAAGGCGTTCGGCGTAATGGGCGGCTATATCGCGGCGGATCAGATGATCATCGACGTGATCCGCAGCTATGCGCCGGGCTTCATCTTCACGACTTCGCTGTCGCCGGTGCTGGTCGCAGGTGCCCTCGCCAGCGTCCGCCATCTCAAGGCCTCCTCGGAGGAGCGCGACGGACAGCAGGCGGCGGCAGCTACGCTCAAGACGATGTTCGCCGACGCCGGTCTTCCGGTGATGCAGACCTCGACCCATATCGTTCCGCTGATGGTCGGTGATCCGGTCAAGGCGAAGAAGATCTCGGACATCCTCCTCGCCGAATATGGCGTCTATGTGCAGCCGATCAATTATCCGACCGTGCCGCGCGGCACCGAGCGGTTGCGCTTCACGCCGGGTCCGGCGCACAGCGAGTCGATGATGCGCGAACTGACCCAGGCGCTGCTCGAGATCTGGGACCGGATGGAGATGCGGCTGGCGGCCTGATCCGCCGTTCGGCCTTCGCCCCGGATCAGGCGGTGCGCAGCTGCGACACGAAGCGTTCGGTTACGCGCTGCAGTTGGCGCGACTGATCGAGCAGATTGCCGGCTGCGCCCCGCACCTGACCCGACAATTGTCCCGCTTCGCTGGCCACCGCTGCGACATGGTTGACGCGGGCGGCCATTGCGTCGGCGTCCTCAGCCGTGTGGCGCGCATTGGCTTCGAGCAGTTGAGCGGTGTCGCGCTGCGCCGACAGCATCTCACGGATACGCGTAGCGGCGACACTGAGATCTTCGACCACGTCGAGCACATCCCCGAGCGAGCTTTCCGCCACGCGCGCGCCGGCATGGACGCGGTCGATCAGCGCACTGATTTCCTCGGTCGCGCGTGACGCCTGGGTGGCGAGGCTCTTGACCTCGGTCGCGACCACCGCGAACCCCTGCCCCGCCTCGCCGGCGCGAGCCGCCTCGATCGTCGCATTGAGCGCGAGCAAATTGGTGTTCGACGCGATCGCCTGAATCTTGCCGGTGAACTCTCCGATGTCGGTTGCCCGCGCGGACAGCGACCGGACCGCCTTGTCGCCGGTGGCCGAGTTCGCCCGCGCCCGCGCGCTCAGCTGCGCCTGCTGGTCCACGCTCGCGGCGATGCCGGAGATCGAATGGGAAAGGTCGCCGACGCTCTGCGCGACGGTCCGCGCCGCATCCGACGCGCGCGCGGCCTGCAGTGCGACGGCGGCGCTCTGCTCGCTGCTGTCATTGGCCAGATCGCTGAGCGCGCCAGCGGCGCTCTCAAGCTGCAGGGCAGCCGCGCCCAGCGAGGTGACGACACCATGGACCGAGGATTCGAACTCGCCGGCCAGCGCGACCAGCTCCTGCCGCCGCGCCTCCTGCATCTCCTGCTCGCGCTCCTCGCGCCGCCGCCGTTCGGCCGCCGTGCGCAAATCGGCCGCTGCGACCGCCGCCAGCGCGCGCTCTGCCGCCTCCTGCGCCGCCCGCGCCTCGGCCGCAGCAGCTTCCGCTTCGCGTGCCAGCCGCTCGCTCTCGTGGCGGGCCTGTCCCTGACGGATCAGCAAGTCGCCCAGTTGCATGCCGATATGGCTGAGCAGGGCGCATTGCAGCACGACCGCCGCGCCATGCACAAGCACCCGCATCAGATCGCCGCCGCCGTAAAACACCCATTGCGGCGCGAGGAAGTCGAGGACGAGGTGATGCACCGCTACTAGCCCGGAGGCGAGTAGGATCGGTCGCCAGTCACATAATATGGTCAGGCTGGCGAGCGCGACGAAGAAATACATGTGCATGTCCATCTGCCACTGATGGCCGGACAGGCTATAGACCAGGATCGCGGGCTGCGCGGCCGCGAGCACCCCGACGGCCATTCGGCTCCGCGCATCATGTTTGCCCTGCAGCGCCGCGCGCATCGGCAGCACATTGAGGGCAGCCGACAGGAGGATGGCCATCGGCAACGGCGTCAGAAATCCCGCGGCCATCGCCAGCGCCAGCAGCACGGTGAAGGCCACGCCGCTCCAGCTGATGAGCTTCATCCCGCGCTGGCGAAGGGCATCGAGTTCGACAATACGCATCGGATCTCCGGAAACAGCCGCCTACGCCGCGAATCGCTGGACGCGCGGCATCGGTCGGAAATCTCGCTTCCGTCCGTAGGTTTACGGGGTTAGCGAATGGCTAACGATGCGACGAACCGACGCAGCGTCGGGATTTTTTCTGTCCCGGACGTCGCATATTGCCGCGCCCGCCGCTTTGGCCTATACCCGTGTCACCTCTCGACATTGGAAACTCTGCCGAGGCCGGATGCGGAAGCACCCGGCGCAAGGCCGGCTGCGTTTCGAACAGGAGCATGGATGGCGGACATCGCCGAGCTGAAGACGTTGATCGAACCCGAGGCAAAGGCCCTGGGTCTCGAACTCGTGCGTGTCGCCTTTTTTGGCGGCAAGAGCGATCCGACGCTGCAGATCATGGCGGAGCGGCCCGACACCCGTCAGCTGGATATTTCCGACTGCGAGGCCCTTTCACGGCGTATTTCCGAGAAGTTCGACGAGCTCGACCCGATCGAGGAAGCCTATCGTCTGGAGGTCAGCTCCCCCGGCATAGATCGTCCGCTCACCCGGGTTCAGGACTGGATCGACTGGGCGGGATTCGATGCACGGGTCAAGCTGTCGTCGCCACTCAACGGCCGCAAGCAGTTCGACGGCAGGATCGTTGTCAGCGATGGCGACTCGGTCACGCTGGATGTAAACAAAGTGGGTGAGGTCGCGGTGCCGCTGGCGCAGATCGCCGGCGCGAAGCTGATCCTGACCGATGCTCTCATCAAGGCCACCGCGCCGCTCTCGACCGAGGGCGCGGACAAGATTCAACTGGAAGGATAAGTCGTCATGGCCACCGCCATTTCCGCGAACCGGGCAGAGCTTCTCGCGATTGCCGATGCCGTCGCCCGGGAAAAGCTGATCGATCGCGAAATCGTGATCGAGGCGATGGAGGACGCGATCCAGCGCGCCGCCCGCGCGCGCTACGGCGCCGAGAATGACATTCGCGCCAAGATCGACTCCAAGACCGGCGACATGCGCCTGTGGCGCGTCGTCGAGGTGGTCGAGCAGGTCGACGACTTCTTCAAGCAGGTGTCGGTGCCCGACGCGCAGAAGCTGCAAAAGGGTGCGGCCATCGGCGATTTCATCGTCGACCCGCTGCCCCCGATCGAATTCGGCCGCATCGCCGCGCAGGCCGCGAAGCAGGTAATCTTCCAGAAGGTCCGCGATGCCGAACGCGAGCGTCAATATGACGAGTTCAAGGACCGCGCCGGCGAGATCATCACCGGTGTCGTCAAGCGGGTCGAGTTCGGCCATGTCGTGGTCGATCTGGGCCGCGCCGAAGGCGTCATCCGCCGCGATCAGCAGATCCCGCGCGAAGTCGTCCGCGTCGGTGACCGCGTCC
>JAIYAJ010000528.1 GCA_027489105.1 Zymomonas sp.
AGATACTTGCCCATCTCGCGAATGAACGCGCGGCTGGAATAGGGGCGCGGCTCCAGCGAATTGGCGATCTCGTAGATCGTGTGGTCGCAGTCCTGGAGCTGCTCTTCGTCGATATAGGTGTCGTAGATGCGATCGATCAGCAGCGAGCGCAGCGTGTCGTCATCGGGCACTTCGAGCGCCTGATAATGTTTGTGGCCGAGGCCCTCGAAGAAATCCATGTCGACGATCGTGGCGCCGGTGGCGACGACGGCGTCGACCATGCCCGAGCGGACCAGTTCGGCATAGGCGTCCATGCAGCCGCCGGCCGAGGTCGACCCGGCGATCACCAGGAAGATCGTGCAGTCGGGATCCTCGAGCATCTGGTTGTATATGCCGGTGGCGCGCGCGAGATCGCGGCTCGTGAAGCTCATCTTGCCCATCGCGTCGATGATCGGGCGGGCGTCGAAGCTGGTGATGTCGATATGCTCGACCTGCGTCGAAAGCAGCTCGGCCTTGCGCGTGTCGTTGACAGAGGGTGTGTTCATCTTGGTCTCCGGAAATCAAAACGGCCGCAGCTCCGGCGGAAGGCCGGACCATCGCGCTCGATCGAGGCGGATGATCCGGCTTTCCGCCGGAGACGGGCTTTTCTGCTGGGCAGCCCTTACAGGGTGATGACGTTGTGCGAAACCGTTTCGCGCTGCGTGTCGTCGTGCGTGTAGAGCGACGCCATCGGTTCGTCGGTCATGATGACCCGCTCGCCGGCGGTGAAGCCGTTGAAGCCGGTCCGCATCGCGCAGCCATAGGCGCCGAGCATACCGATCTCGATATAGTCGCCGACATTGACGTCGCCAGGCAGGACGAACGGGCCGGCCATCCGGTCCATGTCGTCGCAGGTGGGGCCGTAGAAGCTGAACCCGGTGTCACGGATGCGCGGCTCGCCGTCGCGCAGCAGCTGGACCGGAAAGCGCCAGCCGACATGCGCGGCATCGAACAGCGCGCCATAGGCACCGTCGTTGATGTAGAGTTCGTCGCCGCGACGACGCTCCACGCGGACCAGCAGGCTCGCATATTCCGCGCACAGCGCCCGGCCCGGCTCGCACCACAATTCCGACGAATAGGACACCGGCAGGCTCTCGAACGCCTGATGGATGGCGTTGAAATAGGCCTCCAGCGCAGGCGGTTCCATGCCCGGATAGACCGACGGGAAGCCACCGCCGACGTCGATGACGTCGACCGTGACCGCTGCTGCGACGATCGCCGCGCGGACCTTCTCCATAGCCTGCACATAGGCCGACGGGCTCATCGCCTGGCTGCCGACATGGAAGCAGATGCCGAGCGCATCCGCGACCTGGCGGGTGCGCAGCAGCAGTTCCTTGGCATCGGCCAGCTCGACCCCGAATTTCGAGGCGAGGCTGAGCTTCGACATTTCCGACGAAACGCGCAGACGGACGCACAAAGTAAGGTCGGTCGCACCCTTGGTGGCGCGCACGATCTTGTCCAGCTCCTCGAGCGAGTCGAGCGAGAAGGTGCGGACCCCATAGTCGAAATAGGCTTCGGCGATCGCTTCCTCGGCCTTGACCGGGTGCATGAAGCAGAGCGTGGCTTCCGGCGCGATGCCGGCCACCAGCCGCACTTCCGCGATCGACGCCACGTCGAACTGCGTGATGCCGTTGTCCCACAGGATCTGGATCAGATCGGGGGACGGATTCGCCTTGACGGCATACATCGAGCGCCCCTGGAACTTCTCGACGAAGAACCGGGCAGCCCGCGCAGCGGCGTGGGGACGAAGAAGCGTTACCGGCTGAACCGGCTTAAGGGACGAAGCTAGCCCCAGCGCGCTATGGTGCTTGTGCAACTCAAGGGACCTCCGGGTGTAACGTGGGCAAGAAAGCTGCCTTGCGGTGGAAGTCCCATGGGGCAGCGGAGGCGCGGATATATGGTGCGCTGACCCCCATGTAAAGTTTCGAAATTCTACTTGCCGTCCAGCATGTTCGTCCGATCGCAAAAATGCCCGGATTACGGGGCGAATTGCGCGTGGCCCGCCCGATGTCCCGATGCTGCATCGCCGGGCGAATCGACGCCGACGCTTGCCTCTCGCTGGCCGAAATGGCTGAAGGAAAGCCATGCTCGATCTTCCGCGCGAATCCGATGTCCCTGCCATCGTCGATCTGGTCAACCGGGCCTATCGCGGCTGGGGGGCGCTACGCAGCTGGACGGTCGAAGACTTCATCACCGAACCGAGAGTCGACGAGGCCGAGATCCGGCAGGACCTCGCCGACGCCTCGGTGCGGCTTCGGATCGTCCGCGACGAGGCGTCGGGCGCGCCGGTCGCCACCGTCCGCCTGCAGGACGAGGGAGCGGGGCTATGGCAGCTGGGCATGCTCAGCGTCGATCCCGGCCGGCAGAAGGACGGCCTGGGTCAGCGGATCATGGCGGCGGCCGAGGATGTCGCTCGGCGCGAAGGAGCACAGCGGATGCGGCTCTACGTCGTCCACCGGCGCCCCGAGCTGCTCTCATGGTATGGACGGCGCGGTTATGAGCCAACGGGCGAGACCCGGCCCTTCCCGGGGCAGGGAGGCGTAGCGGCCGTCGATCCGCGCAACGATCTTCATTTTCTCTTGCTCGAGAAAAGCCTGTAGGTGGTCGCCATGACACGCGCGCTCAGCCCCTCTCATAGCGACCACAAGCACGACCATAGCGGCCATGCCCATGGGCATGGCGCCCATGGGCACAGCCATGCGCCCAAGGAATTCGGCGGGGCCTTCGCCATCGGTGTAACGCTGAACCTCGGTTTCGTGATCGTCGAAGGAGCCGCCGGGCTGGCGTCCGGGTCGATCGCGCTCGTGGCCGACGCCGGACATAATCTGTCGGACGTGCTGGGGCTGTTGATGGCCTGGGCAGCCTATGCGCTGTCAAAGCGTCCCGCCAGCGCGCGCTACACCTATGGGCTGCGCGGTTCGTCGATCCTGGCGGCGCTGTTCAACGCGATCCTGCTGCTGATCGCCTGCGGGGCGATCGCGCTCGGCGCGATTCAGCGGCTGTTCGAGCCCGAGCCGATCCAGAGCGGGACGATGATGGCGGTGGCGGCGGTCGGCATCGCTATCAATCTCGGCACCGCACTCCTTTTTCTGCGGGGTGGGGAGGACGACATCAACATCCGTGGCGCCTTCCTGCACATGGCTGCCGACGCGGCGGTCTCCGCCGGCGTCGTGGTGGCGGGGTTTCTCGTCGCGCGGACGGGGGCGCTCTGGATCGATCCGGCTATCAGCATCGTGATCGTCGCCGTCATCGTGGCCGGAACCTGGGGTCTTTTCCGGGATTCGCTTGTGATGTCGCTGGCCGGCGTGCCGAGCCGGATCGACCCGGCCAAGGTCTCGGCGCGGCTTGCCGAGCTGCCGGGCGTGACGGCGGTGCACCATATCCACATCTGGCCGACGAGCACGACCGAGACCGCGCTGACCGCGCATCTCGTGATGCCCGATCTGGCGGAGCAGGATGATTTCCTCGTCTCGACCGCCAGCCTGGTGCGCGAAGAATTCGGTATCGGCCATGCGACCTTCCAGATCGAGCGCGGCCGCTGCGCCGATGCCGATTGCGCGGAAGGCCCGGGGCAGGGGCACCACCATCATGATCATGGGCATAACCATGACCACGACCCTCATAACCATTGAGCCGGGAGGCTGCAGCGCCTCGACAAGTGCGGATAATTCGGTAGGTCGTTTCGCATGACCGAGCCCAAGATCGTCCACCTCATCGCCGCCGCCCGTCCCAATTTCATGAAGGTGGCGCCGCTCTGGCACGCGCTGAACGCGACGGCCGATTTCCGCCCCGTCATCGTCCACACCGGGCAGCATTATGACGCGGCGATGTCCGACGACATCTTCGCCGATCTGGGCCTGCCGGCGCCCGATCATCATCTCGGCATCGGCTCGGGCAGCCATGCCGAACAGACCGGTCGGGTGATGATCGCCTATGAGAAGCTGGCGATCGAGGAGCGCCCCGACTGGCTGGTCGTGGTCGGCGACGTCAATTCGACCGCGGCGGCCTCGATGGCAGCGGCGAAGCTGCGCATCCCGATCGTCCACCTCGAGGCGGGGCTGCGCAGCCGCGACCGCGACATGCCCGAGGAACTCAACCGCCTCGTCACCGACGTGCTCGCCGACGTGCTATGGACCCCGTCGCCCGACGCCGACGAGAATCTGTGCGACGAGGGCATTCCCGAAAGCCGGATCACCCGCGTGGGCAACATCATGATGGACAGCTACGAACTGGTCCGCCCCGCGATCCTCGCCGCCGACTATCCGGGCGAGTTGGGCTTTGCCCCCGGCAGCTATGGCGTGGTGACGCTGCACCGGCCGTCCAACGTCGACGTGCCGGAGCAGCTCGACCGGCTGGTCGACGCGCTGATCGCGGTGCAGGCGCATCTGCCGCTGATCTTCCCGGTCCACCCGCGCACGCGCCAGCGGCTCGGCGACGCGGGCGTCGCGAAGCTGGAGGCGGCCGGCCTGACGCTGGTCGGCCCCGCCGCCTATGTCCGCTTCATGAGCCTCGTCGCGGGTGCGGCGGCGGTGATCACCGACAGCGGCGGCATTCAGGAGGAGACGACCTATCTGGGCATCCCCTGCCTGACGCTGCGCGAAAACACCGAGCGCCCGATCACGATCAGCGAGGGCACCGCGCAACTGGTGAACGCCGACACTCTGCTGGAACGCCTGCTCGTGGCACTCGCCGAGCCGCGCCAGGACCGTAAGCGGCCGGACCTGTGGGACGGGCGGACGGCGGAGCGCTGTGTGGAGGATTTGAGAAGGCGGTCTGTGTAGGGTAGCTAGGGTTGAGTATGGTGTCCCTGTAGCTTCCTGTCGCTTCTATAGGGGAAGCCAAAAGCTTCCGGCCAAACGCGATCAGATCGTCGCCATGAACCAGTACGCCGCTGCGGTCTCCCCCCGTACCAAGGTCTCGAATTACGCCATCACGCCGCCGCCCTGCGACCTAGGATGGGCCAAAGACAATGATGGATTGGGCGATGGACCGAAGGATTTCGCCCTTTTCATTTCTTGATCGGCCCTGGTCGCGAGCTCCCGAAAGGTAAATTTATAGGATTGGCAATATATCTCTCGTAAGAAGGCTTAGAGCTTTATGCGTGAGGTGCAAAAATGGGTGCCAGTGCTGCTTGCTCCGGCTGTCGGGACGGCGCCGGGTTCGATCTGCCGATCACAATGGCCTTTCAACCTATCCTGGACGTGGCAAATGGTACTGTCTTCGCGCATGAAGCGCTCGTTCGCGGTGTAAACGGCGAAGGCGCAAGTCAGGTTCTGCAATATGTTTCAGATCATAACCGTTATGCATTTGACCAGAGATGTCGGGTGAAATCCATCGAATTGGCTGCAGCATTGAAGTTCGCCGACGAAGGCGCATGCCTGTCGATCAATTTTCTTCCCAATGCAGTCTATGAGCCGAGGGCCTGTATTCGCCTTACTCTTGCGGCGGCGCTTGAGCATGGTTTTCCTCTGAACCGCATTATTTTTGAGTTCACGGAATCGGAAAATCTGGACACTGGTCACCTGCTGAATATTCTGCGGTGCTACCGCGCGATGGGATTTCGGACGGCGATTGACGATTTTGGCTCGGGCTACGCCGGTCTCAGTTTATTGGCTAAATTTCAGCCGGATCTGGTCAAGATTGACATGGACCTCATTCGCTCTATCGACACAGACCGCGTAAAGCGCAGCATTCTCAAGCACACCTTGAACATGGTGAAGGATCTGGGGATTCAGGTGATTTGCGAGGGGATCGAAACGATCGGTGAATTTGATGTTCTGCGCGATATGGGTGTCGAGTTGATGCAAGGCTATCTGCTCGGCCGCCCTTCGATCGCGGCGATCACGTCTCCAAATTGGCAGCACCAGCAGCCGGCCGGCATGAGATTGCAAGCTTAGGCGGCGTGGGCAAATTGGTTGGCGCCAGCAGACCTGCTACTTTGGGTTGAGGCGGCCTGTTAACGCTGCGCAAATCTGGACGAGTATGTGCGCTTCGGGACGCACGGTGAACCGTTCCGGAGGTTGCGCGGACGTTGCGTAAATAAGATAGATAGAGAATAGTTTTCTCGTCGAGACTAGCTTTTGCCGCAGAAGTGCTTATGTTGAAGCAGCTGAACGTCGCCTGCGACGGATGATGGGCCGCCTTGGCTCCTCCCCTTGTCCTTCTAGCTTCAAGACGCCGGAATGTGCCGCTCGGGCGCATGTCCGATACCCGTGGGACAAGGAAGTTCTCATGATCACTGGCACCGTAAAATTCTTCAACAGCGACAAGGGCTATGGCTTCATCGCGCCGGAAAACGGCACGGGCGATGCCTTCGTCCACATTTCGGCCGTCGAGCGTGCCGGCATGTCGACGCTCAACAAGGACCAGCGCGTATCCTATGAGCTCGAAACCGATCGTCGCGGCAAGACCTCTGCCGTGAACCTGCGGGAAGCCTGACAGGTGGAGGCGGGCGCGCAAGCGTCCGCCCACCGCTCATCCCGGCGCGGATGTCCCCCTATCGGCAGGAGCCGCCCGCATGGCTGAGCAGGAACATGATCTGACCGCGCAGCAGTTGCTGGAGGCCCAGCAAGCGCTCGATGTGGCCGCGTTCAACGGCATATTGAGCCTCGCCATCGTCCTGCGGAAACGGAAACTGCTGAGCGATGTCGAGACAGAGGCGCTGCACGACATCATGAGCAGGCCCCTGTCGCTGCCGGGCAATGCCGACAATCCGGTCGTGCAGGACGCCCAGCAGAATCTCGATCACCTGTTCGGGCTTCTCATCGGTCGCAACTGACGCTGGTCGGCCATTACCATTGCCCAGCCACAGGCTGACCCGGCAAATCTACTACCCCGATTTCAACGAAGGACAGAAAAACTCGCATGGCTGCATTCCAAAACCCCACTTTCCAGGACCGCCAACAGGCGGCCGCGCGCGCGCGGACCGATGCGCTCGCCAAATATCTTGCCCGGCCTCCGGTCGATCCGGCCGTTATGGCGGACAGAGCGGCGCGCCGCGCCGCCCGTGAGGCCGCCGCAGCGGAAAAGCGGATCGCCATGAACCGTGCCAAGGCCGAAGCCGAGGAGCAGAAGCGCGAACAGGAGCGCCAGGCCGCAGCCGATGCGCAGGCCGCTGCCGAAGCCAAAGCCCTGATGATGGCGCAGGCAAAGGCAGATGCGACCGCCCGGAGCAGGGAAGAGCGGAAGCAGTGGACCGAAGAGGATCGGAAAGCCGCGCGCGATGCGCGCTACGCCGCCCGAAAGATGCGGCAAGGCAGGCGATAAGAGGTCGCGCCGGGCTCCGGCGATACCCGGAGCCAGGCGGCTTTCGAGCGGTCGGGACGTCTCGGAGAATTCCGATCCCGACCCGCGCCGATCAGGCGCGCTGCAAGCTGTCATCGAGCAGCCGCAGCGCGCCAGCGGCGAAGGCGAGCATGTTGCCGATCCGGTCGGTGCTGCCGGTCTGGACGAAAGCCGTTTCCTCGCCCTTCGGTCCCACTACCGCGACGCAGCACAGGCCGGCTTCGATCCCATAGGGATGGGGTTCAGGGCCTGCCGATCCGGACTCGGCCACGCCCCAGTCGGCGCCGAAGCGGTCGCGGATCGCGCGGGCCTGGAGCAGGGCATAGGGTTCGGACACCGCTTTCATGCCGCGCAGCTGCTCGCGGTCGAGGCCGAGGAGCAGATCGCGCCCGGCCAGCGAATAGATCACCCCGCCGCCAAGATAATAATTCCGCGCGCCGGGGATCGACAGCAGCCCCGCCGAGATCAGGCCGCCGCTCGCGCCATCGGCAATGGCGACGGTCTGCCCCTGCGCGACCAGCTTGTCCGCGATGCCGCGCGCGATCGGCGCCAGC
>JAIYAJ010000403.1 GCA_027489105.1 Zymomonas sp.
CGAAAAGGCGATGCTGAATGAAGCCGCCGCGCAATAAGCTTTCGGGCCGGCCGCGCGCACGCCTGCTGCTCGCGCTCGGCACCGGCCTGACGGCCCTCGCCGCTGCGGCCGCGATCGCGCAGGAATCGCTGCTGCCTCCGGGCTTCGGCCAGGCGCCGCCGGCTGCCCGACCGCAGGCTTCGCCGACCCCCGCGCCATCGCAGCCTGGTCCGAGCGCTCCCGCACAGAACCCGGCGTCGCCGGCCACGTCGACGCCTTCGCTGGTGCTCGATCCCGCGATCTTTGCGGCGGTCGCACCGCCGCAGCCCGTGTCGCGACAGGCAGAGCTTCCCGACTCGGCGCGGCGTTCGGTCGACATGGTCGGGCTGGGCAGCGGCTATGGCCGCGCGAGCTGGGGAGCGCGCGATGGCCGCTTTCTGTCGACGATGATGCGCCGCCTCGATGCGCCGCTCGCCTCGCGCTGGGCCTCGATCGCGCTCCGCCGCGCGCTGGTCACCAGGGTGCCGACGCCGGACAATGTCTCCGCCTCCGACTGGGTGGCCGAACGCGCCTGGCTGCTGCTGCGCATGGGCGAGGCCGACGGGGCGGCGATGCTCGTCCAGAGCGTCGATGTCGACCGGTATAACGCCAAGCTCTATGCCGTGGCGGGACAGGCCGCGCTGGCAACCGCCGATGTCTCCGGGCTCTGCCCGCTTGCCGATGGCGGTGCGATCCGCAGCCGCGAGCCGATCTGGCCGATGGCGCGCGCGGTCTGCTCGGCCCTGTCGGGCGACACCGCGATCGCCGACGTGCTGATGGACCAGGCCCGCCGCCGCACCCGCGACCCGCGCGGGATCGACGTTCAGCTGGCCGAGCGCATGATGGCGGTCAACGGGGCCGGGCGTCGCAGCGTCGAGGTCGAATGGACCGGGGTGAACCAGCTGACCAGCTGGCGCTTCGGCATGGCCAATGCGCTCGGACTGACGATCCCTGCCGATCTCTATCGCACGGTCGGTCCGCAGACGATCGCCTGGGGCGCGCGCGCGCCGATGATCCCTGCCGCCGAACGCATGACGGCGGCGCTGACGGCGGCGCGTCTGGGTGTCTTCTCCAATTCCGCGCTGGTCGATCTGTTTTCGCAGGCGGCCGAAGACAGTGGCGAATTCACCGGGGACAGCCCGGCCGCCCGGCTGCGCGCCTGCTATGTCGCCGACAGCGACGATGCGCGACTGGCGGCGATGCGCGCCTTCTGGACCGGAGAGGCCTGGGGCGAGGAAGGCAAGGGCGACCGCTACGCCGCGCTGATCCTCACCGCCCGAGCCGCCGCGCGCATCAGGCCCGACAGCGACCATGCCGGCGATGCCGCCGAACTGGTCGGCGCGATGATGGCGGCGGGCCTCGATCGCAAGGCCGCCGGCTGGGCGCCGGTCGTGTCGGGCATGTCGGGCGAGAAGGGCGATCCGGCCTGGGCGATCCTCGCCGTAGGAACGCCCACTATCTCGGTCGATGTTTCCGCCGACCGTCTTTCGACCGTTGCCGAGCGCTGGGCCGACACCAACCCGCACAAGCTGCGCCTGCTGCTGGGGGCGCTCGCCGGGCTGGACCGGTTGCAGACCGAGGATCAGATGAAGCTGCTGTCGGACAATGGCGTTGGCTTCGACAATCGCAGCAACTGGGCGCGGATCCTGCTGCAGGCGGCGGACCGCAAGGAGACGGGCACCGTGCTGCTGATGGTCGCGGCGGGCATGCAGCGCACCGGCTGGGGCGGGATTTCGTCGCCGATGTTCGCGACGATGATCCGCGCACTTCACAATGCGGGACTCGACGGCGAGGCGCGGATGATCGCTGCGGAGGCGATGACCCGGCTGTAACGCGGCGCGATATCAGGAAAGGCCGATGAAGGACGCCGACGCCATAGGCCAGTTTCTGGAGATGCTCGCGGCCGAGGGCGGCGCGGCACGCAATACGCTGCTGGCCTATGGTTCGGATCTGCGGGCGGCGTCGTCGACGTTGGGTGGTTCGCTGGTCTCCGCAGGTGCGGAGGATATCCAGCGGCTCGGCGCTGAATGGATGCCGCTCAGCCGAACGTCGGTGGCCCGCAAATCCTCGGTGCTGCGGCGCTTCTTCGCCTTTCTGGAAGAAGAGGGTATCCGCCGCGACGATCCCTCCGATGCCTTGCCGCGTCCGGCGGTGCAGCGGGCGCTGCCCCGCACCCTCGGCCATGGCGATATCGATCGGCTGTTCGCGGCGCTGGAGGAGCGCCGCCGCGACCGTCATGGCGATCCGCTGACGCTGCGGCTGATCGCGCTGTTCGAACTGCTGTACGGATCGGGCCTGCGCGCGACCGAACTCGTCTCTCTGCCGCGCCATGCCCTGCGGGGCGACCGGCCCTTCCTGATCCTGCGCGGCAAGGGCGGACGCGAGCGGCTGGTGCCGATTTCCGACCGCGCGCGCTCGGCAGTTGCCGACTGGTCGGCGCATGTCCCTGCCGACCAGCCCTGGCTGTTTCCCTCGGGCCACAGCCATCTCAGCCGGGTCCGGCTGTTCCAGCTGGTCCGCGAGCTCGCCGCCGAGGCCGGGATACCGCCCGAGCGGATCAGCCCGCACGTGCTGCGCCACGCCTTCGCCACCCATCTGCTCGAAGGTGGTGCCGATCTGCGCGCGCTGCAGACGATGCTCGGCCATGCCGATATCGGAACGACGCAGATCTACACCCATGTGAACAGCGCGCATCTGGTCGAGCTGGTCAACGCCAAGCATCCGCTGATGGACCCGCCAAAGGCTCAGGCTCCGGCGACGGACTGAAGACGCTCTCGCCCTTGTCGTGCGTGCCGGCTCTGCCATAGTCCGCCCGATAAACAGACGGCGGGGAGAGCGACGTTGGGGGCAGGCACGATCGATGCGAAGCGGGACCGTCTGGTCATCCTCGCATCCACCCTGGGTACCGTGTTCGAATGGTATGATTTCTTCATCTACGGCACGCTCGCCGGCATCGTCGCGGGTCACTTCTTTCCGTCCGACAATCCGGCGGTCAGCTTCCTGATCTTCCTCGCCAGCTTCGGCGTCGGTTTCGGCATGCGGCCGCTGGGGGCGGTCTTCTTCGGGGTGCTGGGCGACCGCCTGGGGCGTAAATATACCTTCCTCGTCACGATCGCGCTGATGGGTGTCGCCACCGCAGCCGTAGGCGTACTGCCGACCTATGAATCGATCGGCGTCGCGGCGCCGATCCTGCTCGTGCTGTGCCGCGTCCTTCAGGGCCTGGCGCTCGGCGGCGAATATGGCGGTGCGGCGATCTACGTCGCCGAACATGCGCCGTCCGACCGGAGGGGGCTCTACACCAGCTTCATCCAGTCGGGGGTGGTCGGTGGCTTCCTGCTCAGCCTGATTGTCGTGCTCGGTGCAGGGCTGGTGATCAGCGATGCGGAGTTCGAGGCCTGGGGCTGGCGCATTCCCTTTCTCTTCTCGCTGGTACTGCTCGGCATCTCGCTCTGGATCCGGCTCAAGCTCAAGGAGAGCCCGGTCTTCAAGGCGATGAAGGAGGCCGGCCAGGTCGCACGCAACCCGCTACGCGAGAGTTTCGACAGCTGGCCCAAGATCCGCATGGTGCTCGTCGCGCTGTTCGGGGTCGCGGCCGGCCTGACCGTCGTCTGGTACACCGCGCAGTTCCAGGCGCTCTACTTCCTTCAGAACAGCCTCCGCCTCGAGGATGACGCCGCGCGCCTCGTGATCGGGGTGGGCGCGCTGTTCAGCCTCGGCTGGTTCATCCTGTTCGGCTGGCTGTCCGACAAGCTGGGCCGGCGGCGGATCATAGTCGCGGGCTATGTGCTGACGATCGCGCTCATGTTCCCGATCTTTCACTGGATGGGCAATGCCGCCAATCCCGATTTGGCGGCGGCGATGGAGCGCTCCCCGGTGGTCGTGCGCGGGAGCGATTGCAGCTACGACCCCTTCGCCAAGGAGCAGGCGACCGCCTGCGGCCGCATCCTCGACGCCTTGTCGCGCAAGGGCGTAGCCTATCAGACGGCCAAGTCGACGGACGGCAGTGCGCCGGTCGTGACGATCGGTGGCACGCCGGTCGTCATCGACGATCCCGCAGCGCTGGATGCGGCGCTGACCGAGGCGGGCTATCGCCTGGACAAGATCACCCCCACCTTCGGCGCCGGCCTGCGCATCGCGCTCGGCATCATCGCGATCGGCTGTCTTTCAGGCATGACCTATGGCCCCGCCGCAGCGCTCCTCGTCGAGATGTTTCCGGCCCGGGTCCGCTACACCTCGATGTCGGTGCCCTATCATATCGGCACCGGCTATTTCGGCGGATTCCTGCCCTTCATCAGCCAATATATGGTCGCGCGGTCGGGCGATCCATTTGCCGGTCTCTGGTACACGGTCGGCGTCGCGGCGATGGCGCTGGTGGTGACTTTGCTCTGGCTTCCGGAAACCGCAGGCAAAGAACTGGAATAGCGCGGCAGGGGCGGCTATCGCGCTCGGGTGATCCCCGCGCATCTGCCCCTCCGTCTGACCCTCGACGCTGACGCCCTCGTCGCGAACTGGCGCTGGCTGGCCGGGCAGGGCGGCGCTCCGGCCGGCGCGGCGGTGAAAGCGGATGGCTATGGGCTCGGCGCGTCCGAGGTCGCCCGTCGCCTGACGAAGGCCGGATGCCGCGACTTCTTCGTTGCGACCTGGGCCGAGGCGGACCAGCTTGGCCTCCCGCCGGGCGCCGCACTGTCGGTCCTGCACGGCGTGCGAGAGGAGGATATGGCGGCGGCGCTGGCCTCGCCCGCGCGGCCGGTGCTCAACAGCGCCGCGATGGTCGCCCGCTGGAAGCAGGCCGCACCGGATCGCCCCTGCGACGTGATGGTCGACACCGGCATGAACCGGCTGGGGCTCACCGTGGAGGAGGCCTGCTCGGGGCTGCTCGACGGACTGGCCATCGATCTGCTGCTCAGCCATCTCGCCTGCGCCGACGAGCCGGGTCATCCACTGACCGAACGACAGCGCGCCACCTTCGCCGAGCTTGCGGCCAGCATACCCGCCCGGCGCTACAGCCTCGCCAATTCGGCGGGCGCCTGCCTTGGCCCCGCTTATGGCTTCGATCTGACGCGTCCCGGTCTCGCGCTCTATGGCGGCATTCCCCATCCCGCGGCGCAGGGGCATATTCGTCCGGTCGTCGGGATCGAGGCGCAGGTCCTTCAGCTCCGCACCGTGCAGCCGGGGCAGAGCGTGGGTTATGGCGCGACCTTCGTTGCCGAACGGCCGACGCGGATCGCGATCCTCAATCTCGGCTATGCCGATGGCTATCTGCGCGCCTTTGCGGGCAAGGGCAGGGCCCGGCTGGGCGACACAGCCTGCCCGCTGGTCGGACGCGTTTCGATGGATCTAATTGCGGTCGATGTGGGTTCGGTCGGGGTCGGGGAGGGCGACTGGCTTGCCATCGACTATCGGCTCGACGAGGCATCCGGCCTTACCGGCTTGTCGCAATATGAGTTGCTGACAGGGCTCGGCTCCCGCTATCAGCGGCTTTGGACAGAGTAGGACGTACGCGGTTTTGCAGCCAATCATCGCTTTCTTCGCGTCGATCGGGCGTGTCCTGATCAATGCGCTTGGTGCCATCGGACGGGTCGCCGTCTTTGCGTCGACCACATTGTCCCGGGCGGTCCGGCCACCTTATTATCCCGCCAGGCTGTTCGAGCAGATGCTCCAGATCGGCTGGTTCTCGCTGCCGGTCGTCGGCATGACCGCGATCTTTTCGGGCGCGGCGCTGGCGCAGCAGACCTTCACCGCAGGCTCACGCTTCAACGCCACCTCGACCGTGCCCGCGATCGTTGTGCTCGGCATCGTCCGCGAACTCGGCCCGGTGCTGGTGGGCCTGATGGTGGCGGGCCGCGTGTCGTCGGCGATGGCGGCCGAACTCGGTACGATGCGCGTGACCGAACAGCTCGACGCGCTGACGACCCTGCGCACCGATCCCTATCGCTATCTGATTGCCCCCCGGCTCATCGCCGCGCTGATTGCCATTCCGCTGATGGTGCTCATCGCCAATGCGATCGGTATCTTCGGGGGCTATTTCGTCGCGGTGTACAAGCTCGACTTCAACGCGATCGGCTATCTGCAGACCACCCGCCAGTATCTGACGGCGACCGACCTGCAGATGGCTGTCGTGAAGTCAGCTTTCTTCGGTTTCTTCATCGCCCTGATGGGATGCTATCACGGCTTCAAGGCGCAGGGCGGCGCCGCCGGTGTCGGCCGTGCGACCACCGACGCGGTCGTGTCGGCTTTCATCCTCATCCTGCTGAGCAACATGATCATCACCCTTGTGGCGTTCGGCTGATGGCGAGCGAACCGAAGATCATCCTCAGCAGTGTCGGCAAGGCCTTCGGCACCAACCGGGTCCTCGACGGGGTCGACCTCACCATCGAGCGCGGCGAATCCATGGTCATCATCGGCCAGTCGGGCAGCGGCAAGTCGGTGATGCTCAAATGCATCCTCGGCCTGATCCGGCCCGACCGGGGCGAAATCCGGGTCGATGGCGAAGACCTCGCCTCGATGTCGACGCGGGAACTCGAGCGGGCCCGCGCGAAATTCGGCATGTTGTTCCAGGGTTCGGCGCTGTTCGACTCGCTGCCGATCTGGCGCAACGTCACCTTCGCGCTGACCCAGGGCCGGCTGCGCGATGCTGCCAATATGCGGCGCATCGCCACCGAAAATCTGGAGCGCGTCGGCCTCGACGCGAAGATACTCGACCTGCGGCCCAGCGAATTGTCCGGCGGTATGCAGAAGCGCGTCGCGCTGGCCCGCGCGATCGCGCCGCGTCCGGAGATCATCTTTTTCGACGAGCCGACCACGGGCCTCGATCCGATCC
>JAIYAJ010000377.1 GCA_027489105.1 Zymomonas sp.
AGGCAGCGTCCACGCCGAACCGTTCCTGACGCACGGTGACCTCGGACATGTCGTTCCTGCAGACGACGCTCTCGACGATCAGCAGGGGGATGCCCGGTTGGGTGGTGAAGTCGCGCGCGATGTCCACGACCGGCGTCTTCGATGCCGTCTCGAGCGCGGTCCACAGATCGCTGGTCACGGTGTTCTTGTAGGCGTGCTGCTTCATGTAAAGCCGCACGCCATCGCGAAACGCCTCTTCACCCAGATACGCCTCCAGCATGCGGATGACGGCCTGACCCTTGTTATACGTGATGTCGTCGAAGGCCAGCTCGGCCTCGGCCACGCTGGCGACCGGCTGAATCACCGGATGGGTCGAGCTGCGCGCGTCCGGCGTCATCGCCTGCTGCTGCGTCTTGATCGCCTGCAGCCAGACGTTCCAGGTCGGGTTGAACTTGTCCGCCGCCTTCTTTTGCATCCACGAGGCGAAGCCTTCGTTCAGCCACAGATCGTCCCACCAGGCCGGGGTGACGAGGTCGCCGAACCACTGGTGCGCCAGTTCATGGGCGACGACCATGCCGAAGGTCTTCTTCTGGTCGGTCGAGGCGCCGCGATCGAGCAGCAATATGGTGTCGCCATAGATGTCGGCGCCCGCATTCTCCATCGCCCCCGGCATCACCGGCGATCCGATCTGGTCGAGCTTGGGGAAGGGGAAGCCGGTGTCGAAATATCTTTCGAGCAGCGAGACGATCGGCTTGGTGTTCTCGAGCGCGAAGTCGAGCTTGTCCTTATAGGGCTGGGTCCCGACGATGCGGATCGGCAGCGGCTCCTTGCGCTGCGCGGTCGCGGGCACCTCGCTCGATGCGGTCGCGAAGGGCCCGACGACGAACGCCATCAAATAGGTCGGCAGCGGCCGGGTGGCGGCGAACTCGTGGCGGACGAGGTCGCCCGCCTTGACGCTGCGCGCGATCGGCGCGTTGCTGAGCGCGGTCAGGCCGGGCTTGGTGGTGATCGAGACGGTGAAGGGCGTTTTGTAACCCGGCTGATCGAAGCCGGGGAAGGCGGCGCGTGCGTCGATCGACTGGAACTGGGTCCAGGCATACCACTGGTCGCCGACCTTGATGCGGTAGAGCCCCGCCGGGCCGTCGCCGAACGGGGCGTCATAGTCGAAGCTCAGCACCGCCTTGCCGGCTGGCAGGGGACTGGCGAAGTCGAGGCGCAGCACGCCGGACGGATCGACCTCGGCATGGCGCGCGGCGATGGTCTTGCCGCCGCTGCTGGCGACTGCCTTGCCGATCTTCATGTCGCGGGCGTGGAGGTAGAGGAAGCTCGACGGCGCCTTGAGCATGACGTCGATCTCGGCATGGCCGGAGAAGCGCTCCTGGTCAGGCAATATGGTCAGGTCGAGCCGATAGGCGGTCGGCGTCGCGGCGTCGGCCAGGATACCGCGCGGGACAGCGGCGTCAGCGTGGACCGCCGGGGCCGCCATAACGGCCTGGGCGAGCGGAAAAGACAGGGCGGTCAAGGCGACGGCGGCGAGGAGATTCTTCATGCGATTACCCTCTGGAAGGACTGGATCGACTGCTATGCGATGATAATACAGTGGGCAAGCCGGCCTGTCGTTACGCCGGTGCAGAATCGTGCGGACAAACGCGCCGGTCCTTGATTATGCTGGCGGAGGTGGGCTGCTGATTCCGCGTATCTGGGAGATGGTAGCGCGATGGTGACGTCATGGTGGCTCGATGGTCGTTAGGGCGCTGATGGGCGTGCTGGCGCTGGCGGCGGGGCCGGCACAGGCAGAGCCGGGCATCCGGACGGTCCCGGTGATCTTTTCGGGCGGCACCACGCGGCAGGTCATCCATGGCTCGATCCGCGGCTATGACGTCATCGACTACAGCCTGCGCGCGGCCGCCGGGCAGAAGCTGAGCGTCGTCTTCACCACCAGCAACGGCTCGAGCTATTTCAACGTCGGGGTGCAGGGCGCGCCCGAGGCGCTGTTCAACGGCGCGACCTCGGGCAATCGCTTTTCCTCGGTGCTGGCGGCCAATGGCAGCTATGCGGTGCGTGTCTATCTGATGCGCAACGCCGCCCGCCGCAACGAAGTGGCACGCTACACCCTCAGCATCGGACTGGCTGGGGCCGGCCCGGTCGCGACCGGCGGGCTGTGGCCGCCCGGGCGCGGCGGGACGATCCAGCGGGCGGTACGCCCGGCTTTCTGTCGAGGTGAGGTGTCGGGCATGTACGCGGTACGCGCCGCCGAGGTCCGTTCCGGGCCGATCGTCCCGGTGCCGGGTGAAGGCAGCGCGATCGACGGCAGCGTCGACAAGGGCGTCGATGGCATCAAGCGCTTCCGCTGCCGCTTCGACGCGCGCGGCCGCTTCATCGACGTGATGGCGATGACCAGCGACGGCGAATAGAGCCGGGGCCCTCCCTCAGGCTACCGCCACGGCCGGCCGCGAGGATCCCAGTCGCGAGGCGACCAGCAGCAGCAGCGACAGCGCCAGCCAGCCGAGCGCCGCCGTCGCCGCTATACCCGCGCCATGGCGCGCGACCAGCGGCGCCGCCGCGAGCGGGCCGATCACCGTGCCGCCGAGTTGCGCGGTGCCGACCAGCATCGCGCCGCGCCCGCTCGGGTCGACCGCCAGCACGGCGGGCATCTGGAAAGGCGGCACGAAGATCCAGACGAAGCCGAAGGCTGCCGCTGCGGCGAGCATGACGATGCTCGATCCGCCCTGGGTGAGGAGAAGCACCGCCGCCCCGGCGATGGCGATGCCGGCGATCCAGGCGGCCATGGCGCCCAGGCGCGGCGCCAGGATCGCAGCGAGCAGCCCGCCCGCGATCTGCGCGGCGATGCCGACGGAGACCGCATGGCCCGCCGTCCGCGCGGCGAAGCCGGCATCGCGCAGCGCCGGCAGCAGATAGACCCACAGCGACATGATGCCAGCCAGGAAGGCGGCGATAGCGAACAGCGCGACGATCGCCCGCCCGCCGGGCAGGCCGCGCGCCGCATGGCCTGCGCCCGGCAGCGCATCGGTCAGCCAAAGCAGGGCGACCAGCATCGCCAGGTTCATCGCGACGAGCAGCCCATAGGCGCCGCCATGGCCGAAAGCGGGGGCGACGACCTCGCCGATCGCCTGCGATAGGGTCAGCGCCAGCACCGACTGCGCGGTGACATAGATGGCGAATAGCCGCGCCGGCTGGGCCGAGCGGGAGAAGACCCCGATCAGCGCCCACAGCAGCACACCCGCTCCCGCACCGTTGACGAAGCGCAGCGCGACGATGACGCCGCCCACGGTGATGGTCGTTCCGCCATTGGCGATGAGCATTGCCGCGATGGCGAGGCCCGCCTTCAGTCGCAGGCGGGTCAGCGGCAGGCACAACGCGGCAAGCGTGCTGGCGATCGCCATCCCCGCTGCCTCGGCGGTCGCGGCCAGGCCGATCTGCGCCATGTCGAGCTTGCCCGCCGCGCGCAGCAGTTCGAGCAGCAGCGGTTGGAGCGCGGAGATGCACCCCGCGCCGATGCCGAGCAGGACAAAGGGCAGCCAGGCGATCTCGGGCCGTGCCGAATCCTCATGCCTGTCGGATATCGCCACGCCGTCGCCCATCGCCTTGCCCCTCCGTCGCACCGGACAGGCGGCCGTGATATGGACACGCAGGCGATCCTTCCGACCGCCAGCCTCGCATCCCATCCTCGCCCCGCCTGTTCCTGCGGTGAGCGGTCAGCAAGCCAGATGCGGGCGGGGCCGTCAATCTTCTTACAGCTAGCTGTAATAATAGGGGGCGGCCCAATATACTGCCCCTATTGCCGGTCGGGCGGACGCCTTTCCCACGACATGCGTGGGAAAGGCGTCCGACAGATTATTTCGCCAGTTCGGCTTCGATCGCGTCGGTGATGATCGCGTCGTCGGGGGCGATGTCGGGGGCGAAGCGGGCGGCGACGGTGCCGTCCTTGGCGATCAGGAACTTCTCGAAATTCCAGAGCACGTCGGTGTCGTTCTCGGGC
Source organism: Zymomonas sp. (assembly GCA_027489105.1). The sequence continues at coordinate 3,980 of JAIYAJ010000377.1, forward strand.
ACGATGCCATAGCCCGCCAGGCGCTCCTTGAAGCTCTGGTCCTTGAAAGTCTTGTCGGGTTTCGCTTCGACCAGCTTGGCATAGAGCGGGTGCTGGTCGTCGCCCTTGACCGAGATCTTCGAGAACATCGGGAAGTCGACGCCGTAATTGGTCGTGCAGAATTCCTGGATCTCCGCCTCTGTGCCGGGCTCCTGCGCGCCGAAATTATTGGCGGGGAATCCGAGCACGACGAGGCCCTTGTCCTTATACTGGGCGTAGAGCTGCTCGAGCGCGGTATATTGCGGGGTCAGGCCGCATTTCGACGCGACGTTGACCGCGAGCAGCACCTTGCCGGCATAGTCGCCCAGCTTGGCGTCGTCGCCCTTGATCGTCTTCAGCGGGATTTCCTGGATTTCGGTCGCCATCATCGACTCTCCTGCATTTTGAACCGGAGCGGTATCCATTTTGCCGCTGCCCGACGCAAGCACCCTGTGGCCGAAATCCGCGCATGTTCGCGTCGCACCATGACAATGCCGCCGTTGACGGGGCGGGGCAGGGGCGGCAAAGCGGCGGCATGAAGAAGCTTACCGGCCAGGACCGCTCGATCACCACCACATGGCGCCCCGCGACCCAGGCGGTCCGGGGCGGCACCGCGCGCTCGCATTATGGCGAAACGAGCGAGGCGATCTTCCTCACCTCCGGTTTCACCTATGATTGCGCCGGAGACGCCGCCGCGCGTTTCGCGGGCGAGCAGCAGGGGATGACCTATTCGCGCCTGCAGAACCCGACGGTGGAGATGCTGGAGGAGCGCATCGCCCTGATGGAGGGTGCCGAGGCCGCGCGCTGCATGGCGTCGGGCATGGCGGCGATGACCGCCGCTCTGCTCTGCCAGCTGTCGGCGGGCGACCATGTCGTCGCCGGACGCGCCGCCTTCGGCTCGTGCCGCTGGCTGACCGACACGCTGCTGCCCCGTTTCGGAATCGAATCGACCATCGTCGACGGCACCGACAATGATGCGTGGAAGGCGGCGATCCGGCCCAACACCAAGCTGTTCTTCTTCGAGACCCCGGCCAACCCCACGCTCGACATCGTCGACCTGGAGGCGGTCTGCCGGATCGCGAAGGATGCGGGCGTGCTTACGGTCGTCGACAATGCCTTCGCTACCCCGCTGCTTCAGCGGCCGCTCGATTATGGCGCCGACATCGTCGCCTATTCGGCGACCAAGATGATGGACGGACAGGGCCGGGTGCTCGCCGGCGCCGTCTGCGGCACGAACGAGTTCATCAACAACACGCTGCTGAGCTTCACCCGCAACACCGGGCCGACCCTGTCCGCGTTCAACGCATGGGTGGTGCTCAAGGGGATGGAGACTCTCGATCTGCGCATCCGCCGGCAGAGCGAGAATGCGCTGCAGGTGGCGCAGTTCCTGGAGAAGCGGGTGCCGCGCACGCTCTATCCGGGGCTCGCCAGCCATCCCCAGCATGCCCTGGCGATGCAGCAGATGTCGGCCGGCGGTACCATCATCGCCCTCTATCTCGACGGCGGGCGGACACAGGCGCACGGCCTGCTCGATGCGCTCGAACTGATCGACATTTCGAACAATATCGGCGATTCCCGCTCGCTCATGACGCATCCGTCGTCTACCACTCATGCCGGTCTGTCGGCCGAGGTGCGGGCGGCCATGGGAGTCGAGGAAGGCATGCTGAGACTCAATGTCGGACTGGAAGATCCGCTCGACCTGATCGACGATCTCGACCGGGCTTTGAAGGCCGTCGGCCTATGATCATGAAGGCGCTGTTCCCGCATGTCGCGCAGACCCGCGGCGTCGTGGTGCGGGTGGCCGTGTCATTCATGCCCGAACAGTCGGAGCCGGGGCGTGGCCGCTGGTTCTGGTCCTACCATATCCGGATCGAGAATGAGGGCAGCCAGGCGGTTCAGTTGCTGACCCGCCACTGGCTCATCACCGACGGGCGCGGCGTGAAGCATGACGTGCGCGGCGAGGGTGTCGTCGGCGAGCAGCCGGTGATCGAGCCGGGCCAGTCGTTCGACTATGTCTCGGGCTGCCCGCTCCAGACCCCGACGGGATCGATGGAGGGCAGCTATCATATGGTGTCGGAGGACGGTTCGACCTTCGAGGCGGCGATCCCGCGCTTCCCGTTGATCGGCCCGGCTGTCGCGATCTGACGGGTGGGGCGCGGTGAAACGGACTCATCTTCCCCTGAACGGCCTGCGCGTTCTCGACGCGGCGGCGCGGCATCTGTCCTTCACCCGGGCGGCTGACGAACTGGCGGTGACCCCGGCAGCGGTCGGCCAGCAGATTCGTGCGCTCGAGGATACGCTGGGCGTCGTGCTGTTCCGCCGCACCGCCAAGGGCCTTGAGCTGACACCCGAGGGCGAGGCCGGGCTCGACGCTCTGCGTGCCGGTTTCCTCCAGTTCGAGGAAGCGGTGCGCGCGATGCAGGCGGGCCAGTCGTCCAAGACGCTGACCATCGCCGCGCCGCGCGACTTCACCGCCAAATGGCTCGCGCCGCGCCTCGCGGATTTCGGGCGCGACGACCCCGAATTGCGCTTCGTCCTGCTCTCTGCGGACGAAGGCCTCGATTTCACCCAGGCCAATCTCGACCTGGCGATCGTCTATGCCGAAGGACCGGGGGATCACGAGGGCGTGCGGCTGGCCGATGGATCGCTGGTGCGGGTCGGTCTCGCACAGGGTGCGCCGATCGCCTGGCCTGGCTGCCCGCCTCAGGACCGCGACGCGACGCTGGCGGTGGCCGATGCCGGGCTCGCCATCGATGCCGCGGCTGCCGGCTTCGGGACGGCGCATGTGCCCGCGTTGCTGGTCGAGCGCGACATCCTCGAAGGCCGGGTCCGCGCCCAGGGTGATCCGATCCCGTCGCCGCGCGCCTATTGGCTGGTCGCCCCGACGCCGCAATGGCGTCAGAAGAAGGTCAAGGCGCTCGTCGCTACGCTGATCGGGGACTGAGCGCTGCGGCCGGACGGGCGCGCGTTCAGGGCAGGCGGACCGCCAGCAGCCGGATCGCAGGCGTAGCACTTCCCGCGATCTGGATCAGATGATCGCCCGCTGTCAGCGGGAAATCGACCATCTTGCGGATGCCGCTGCAGACCGGCCCATGACCATGTGCGCTCGATGTCACCGGCTTGCCATCGCGAACGACGTCGACCCAGGCGCCCGATCCCAGCGCGACCCTGTAGGTGCCGGACGTCTTCGCTGTGAATGTCAGCAGTCCGCCGTAGCTGTCTGAGGCGCCTGCCTTTTCCGGTTGAGCTGCGAAGCGCAGTGCGGCGCTCTTCACGAGACGGGCCTCGACAGCTCGTCCCTCCGCGATGCCGACCTTGCCTGCCGAGACGGGATCGGCGGCGGCCACGGCCGGCTGCGCGTCGGCCCAGCCCGCCAACTCCGCCGGAGGCGGTGTCGGCGTGGCCGGGCAGGCCGGCGTGGGAGCTACGGGCTGGCTTTGGGCGAGAGCGTCGCCACCGATCAGCAATGTCATGGCGGTGGCGATAAGCGCGCGGCGCATCGGTCTTTCCTTCTGATCTCTAAACTATATACGACGGTATATAGTGATTCGTCGCTGGCGCAACGCCTCGCAGTACAGGGGGAAAGACCATGGTCATCAAGCGCGCGCTGATCGCGACGGCGTCGGTCGCGGCATTGTCGACGGCGACAGGAGCGCAGGCGGAAGGCGATGACGGTCGCTTCGAGCTCGGCCAGATCATCGTCACCGGCCAGCCGCCCAAGGGGATGGAGATCGGGGTCGATACGCTCGGGTCCGAAGCGATCTTCCGCTTCGCCAGGCTCAGGCTCGACGATGCGGCGAACCTCATCCCTGGGGTGAGCTCGGGCAATAGCGGCGGTTCTCGCAACGAGCGGCTGTTGTTCGTGCGCGGCTTCGACCGGTTTCAGGTGCCACTGTCGATCGACGGCATCCGCGTCTATCTGCCCGCCGATAACCGGCTCGATTATGGTCGCTTCCTGACCCCTGATATCGCCGAGATCCAGGTGGCCAAGGGCTATGCCTCGGTCCTCGACGGGCCGGGTGCTATGGGCGGAGCGGTCAACCTCGTAACGCGCAAGCCGACCAAGGCGATCGAGACCGAGGCGCGGGCAAGTATCGATCTCGACCGCGGCGGGGATTATGGCGGCCATTCGCTGTTCGGCCTGCTTGGGACGCGGCACGACCGCTGGTATGCGCAGGCATCCTATGCGCGGACCAAGGTCGATCATTGGGATCTGCCGGGCGGCTATGCGCCCGTCGTCGGATCGGCCGAAAATGGCGGCGCGCGGGATTTCTCACGCACTCGCGACTGGCGGGTCAACGCCAAGCTCGGCTTCACGCCCAACGCTGACGACGAATATTCGATCAGCTACACGCGACAGGAAGGCGCCCGCAACGCGCCGCTCCACGTCACCGATCCGGTTTCGACGCCCTTGCCCGCCGGGGCGCCCAATCCGCGTTTCTGGTCCTGGCCCTATTGGAACATCGAAAGCATTTACCTCCTCTCGACGACCCGCCTCGGCGACCGCGCGACGCTCAGGACGCGGGTCTATCGCAACAGCTTCGACAATCTGCTGCGCTCGTTCGACAATGCGGCGCAGCGCAGCCAGACGCTCGGCCGCGCGTTCAACAGCTATTATCGGGACAAAGCCTATGGCGGCTCGGCCCAGCTCGATCTCGACACATCGGCGGCGAGCCGCCTGAGCCTCGCCTTCCACTATCGCCGCGACGAGCATGTCGAATATCAGCAGGGTTTCCCGAGCGGCTTCACCGAACCGCCGCAGAAGAATGTCGAGGACAGCTACAGCGCAGCGGCCGAATATCGCCTGGCCGTCGGCCCGACGCTGAGCCTCGTCATGGGAATCAGCTATGACTGGCGCGAGCTGCGCGAGGCGCAGGAATATGGCACGCCGCCGACCGGGGGTGCCGCGCGGCTGTTCGACTATCCCCGCGCCGATGCCTCGGCGTTCAATTTCCAGGAGCGGGTCGAGTGGCGTCCCGATGCGGCGACGACCCTCCACGCCTCGCTGTCGCGCCGCGCCCGTTTCCCGACGATCTTCGAACGGTTCAGCACGCAGTTCGGCACGGCCGCCTCCAATCCGGGCCTGAAGGCCGAGCGTGCGGTCAATTACGAGATCGGCGGCGCGCGCAGCTTCGACAGGCTGCGCATCGAGGCGGCGCTGTTCTACAGCGACGTCCAGAATGCGATCGTCGCGGTGCGGCCGGCGGGTTTTCCCGCGAACACCAGCCAGCGGCGCAATCTCGGTGACGGAAAGTATCGCGGCGGCGAGATTTCGGCGACATGGACGCCGTCTGGGGCGCTGCAACTCGGTGCCAATTACAGCTATATCCGCCGCCGGTTCGACATCGCACCCCAGGCAGCGGTGACGGTGCCGGTCTTCGCGCTGACCGACGTGCCGACCCACAAGGCCTTCGCTTATGCCAGCTGGCGGCCGGTCGACCGGCTAACGGTGGTGCCGAGCGTCGATTATGCGTCGAAGCGGACGACCCTCGACACGTTCGTGCCGGGCGCCGCCGGGCTCGTGCGCTATTACCGTACGGGCGCCTTCGTGCAGACCAATCTGCGCGCCGACTGGGAGGTGGTCGACGGGGTCGAACTGGGCGCCGGCGTCCGCAACCTGTTCGACGACTATCATGTGCTGACCGACGGCTTCCCCGAGCCGGGCCGCAGTTTCTTCCTCAGCGCACGGGCGCGCTACTGATCGCGGTCAGGCGAGGTCGGTGCGTGTCAGCGCGGCGGCGCGGGTGATCAGGCCGGGGGCGCTGCCCAGCAGCGCCAGCATCGCGCCCGCCAGCATCGGCCGCTCGCCCGTGCGGCGCAGGCTTTCGGCGAGCAGCACTGGCCGGGCGGTCTGGCGGGCGAAGCCGGGCTGATAAGCGACGGCGCCCGCCGGTCCTTCCCGCAGATAGTCGCGCGCGGCGCGCGTAGCGCTGGCGAGCGCGATGGCGACGCCGTCTCCGGCGAGGCTGGCGATGACCGCCGACTGGTCCCCCAGACGGAACAGCCCTGGCGTGGTGCTTTGCGCCCGCCAGCCATAGGGCACGCGCGCGATGCTGACCCAGGCGCCGACCGAGCTGGCACCGGCAAAGCGCTCGCCGAGGATCGGAGCCTCGCGCGCGATCTCCGCGATGAGGCTCGCCGGATCGCCCCCGGCTGCCTTGAGCCGCGACTGAGCGACCGACAGGCAGAGATTCACCCCGCCATCCTCCTGCAGCAGCAGCCCGGCATAGCCATGGCGGAACAGGTGCAGCTCGATCACGCCGTCCAGCTTGCGGCGCAGGCCTTCGCCCGGTTCGAGGCGGCTGCGCAGTCCCAGAGCGGGATCGCTGCCCATCGTCACCGGCCGGGCGGCGCCGCGCAGCTCGTGCTTGCCGGTCGCCAGAAACAG
>JAIYAJ010000189.1 GCA_027489105.1 Zymomonas sp.
CGACGTCGGTGGCCTGGTGCTGTCGACGGTCGATATCGGTTTCTCCGACCCGTTCATCTCCAACCCGGACCTCGTGTCGGTGGGGGCGAGCCTTTCCAATGCGTCGATCGGGATCGCGTCGGATGATGTCAGCACCAATGGCTATGCCGTGGCGCTGGCGCCGTCGATCAATCAAAGCGGGACGGTCACCGCCGCAGGCGATGTGTTCTATGTGGCGGCGGAGCAGGCCAATGTCGATGTGACAGGGCTGACCGGGGTCACCGTCGTGAGCGGGACCGGTCTTGTCAACGCGCTGACCCATGGCGGCACCACCAATGTTCTGGCGGATGGCGCCGCTTCGCGCACGGTGTCCCTCGCCGTCGCGCCGAAGACTCAGAATGCCGTGCTCGACATGACCGGCGGCACTATCGACTTCACGCTGTCCGGCGGAGCCGATCCCTCGAACCAGTCAATCGTGATCGCCGCAGGCTCAGATCTGGGTCCGGGGCGGTCTGGCCAGTCCAGCGGCGGCCTAGCGGGTGGCGGTGTCATCGTGCGCGGCGGTGATTTCAGCACCGTTGCCAATGTCGGCACCGGCATCCTGGCCGGCGCGCCCTTGTTCTTGACCGGGGGGAGCCACTTTGGCGGCGATCTGACAGTCAACTCGTTCGGCACCGGCGTGAATTTCGGCGTTACCACCGGGTCGAGCACCTTTGATGGCGTGGTTTCGATCAGTGCGCTCGGCAATGTCGTGGTCGGCGTGAGTGGTGTGAACGAAACGCTCAACTTTGCCAGCGACCTGTCGATCATTACGGCCCGGTCCGAATCGGGCGATGGAGTGGGCGCTTCGTCCTCTTCCGTGACGATCGAGGCCAATGGCCAAGGCTCGTTCGTCCAAGTCAACGGCGACCTCACCGTCGACACGTCCGCTTTCGGCGGCGGCGCAACCAGCGGTGTGGGCGGCGCTGGCACGGGCGGCGCAATCCTGATTTCGGCGGTCAACGGTTCGATCAACCTGACCGGTGCCAGTTTAACCGCCATCGGCACCGGCGGCTCAGGCATCACCGCGGGTGGCGTCGGCCAAGGCGGTTCGGTAACGGTCAGCGCCAGCGGCGGTACGATCAGCTTTGCCGGTCCGGTAACGGCCAATGTCAACGGTGCCGGCGGCGCGGCTACGACAGCGGGTGGCACGGGCGGCGCCGGCACGGGCGGCGCGTTCGCCGCCACGGCGGGTGGCGGAGTGATCGGTTTCGGTATTCTCAGCGTGAATGCCAATGGTGAAGGTGGTACATCCGTTGGCGGTCTGGGCGGCCTCGGGACCGGCGGCAACATCTCCGTGACGGCGGCCAATCAGGACATCGCGATGAGCCTGACCGATCTGGGCGCTACCGGCTTCGGGGGAATGGGGCGCGATGGTGGCGGTGAAGGCCGCGGTGGCGTGGTCGTCGTTGAAGCGAATAATGGCCGCACGATCAGCGCGACGACCCTCAATCTGACTGCGCAGGGTGTCGGCGGCAACAGCGGTTTCAATTCCTTCTCCAACGCTCCGGAAGGAGCGGCCGGCGGGCAGGGGCGTGGCGGTGCAGCGGCCATCCGGGCCAACCGCGCCACGATCACAGTGTCGAGCAGCGCGCAGGTCGATTCGAGCGGACAGGGCGGCAGCGGCGACAATGGCGGTGACGGCCTTGGTGGTACGGCGGCCGATTTCTCGCTCGGCTCCTATGTGGACACGACCTCGGGCACGCTCAACTTCAATGGCTCGGGCGTCACGATACTGTCGAACGGTACCGGCGGCCAGGCGCGGGAGAGTGCCAGCGGTGTTGTAGGTACCGCGGGCGCCGGGCGCGGTGGCTATGCCGAACTGCTCGCCTTCCGCGACGCGGCCAATCCATCGACCAGCACGATCACCGCCTCCTCGGCCACGGTCTCAGCAAGCGGCTTTGGTGCTTCGGCCGGTACGGCAACCGCGAGCGGCGCTGTCGGCGGAATCGGTGGCGAAGCGACCGGTGGTGAGATCGCGATCGGCGGTTATGCGGGCTATTCCACGGTTTCCATCGGCACCACGTCGGCTCAGGCGATCGCGATGGGCGGTCTGGGCGGCGATGGTGTCACGGGTCCCACGGGCGGGGCCGGTGGCCGGGGCGGCGACGCCACCGGCGGCCGGGTCGATCTGGGCATATTCAGCGGTCCGACCACCCCCGTTACGCAGGGGACCGGCAGCTTCGGCAATACCCAGATCAACGTCTATGCAGAAGCCGGTGACGGGGGAGCAGGAGCGGCCACGAACGACGCTGGCGCCAATGGAGTGGGAGGAGCGGGCGGCAACGCCGTTGGCGGCTCCACCGCAATCCTCGCACGGGGCGTGCCGGTAACGCTTGGCACCACGCTTATCAATGCCAGCGCTACCAGCGGAAGCGGCGGAATCGGCGCCGGTGGCCCCGGTGGATCAGGCACCGCGCAGGGCGGAAGCTTCGCGGCCATTTCGTCCTATCGTTTCGATGGAGACACGAACAGCGTCTACACACCGCTCGCAGCCGGCGACATGACGATCAGTTCGATCAATGGCGACGTGTCGGGCTATGGTCCGCTCTCGGCCGCCGGAAGCTTCCTGATCAACACCGCCGGTGGCGATCTGGAAATTCTGACCAACGTCCAGGTGGCCGCGGGCGGGACCGCTTCGGGTCCCGATCCTTCCGAGGTTTCGGCGGGCAACGGCACGCTGGCGATAAACACATTTGGGTTGAACGGAAGCGGGCCGGTTGGCTTTTTCCTCGATCCGAACGGCAATTTGTCTATCCAGACCTGCACGGTGAATGGCCAGCCTTGCGCAGCGCCTGTTACAAGGAATTCGCCGCCCCCGCCCCCGCCACCGCCACCGCCGCCGCCGCCACCACCGCCACCGCCACCGGTGTCGCCGCCGGTTTCACCGCCGCCGCCGCCCGAGGTGTCGCCGCCACCCCCGCCGCCGCCGCCGGTGTCGCCGCCACCCCCGCCGGTCTCGCCGCCGCCTCCACCCGAGGTGCCGCCGCCGCCGCCGCCCCCGCCGGTGTCGCCGCCGCCTCCGCCCGAGGTGCCGCCGCCTCCGCCGCCGCCGCCTCCGCCGCCGCCTCCTACGGTGGAGCAGCCGGTTGTGATGCAGACTGTGATGCGTGAGACGACGATCATCACGACCAGCATCCAGTCCTCGTTGACGGGCACGCGGGTCGCGGGCGGCAGCGTAGGCTCCAGCTCGGGCGGCGTGGCCAGTTTCGGCTCTTCGTCCGGTGGCGGTTCCACGGCCTCCTCTGATTCCGGCTCGGGGTCGAGCTCGTCGTCCAGCTCGTCGGAAGGCGGCTCGTCTTCGAGCGAGGCTTCGGGCAGCACGAGTGCTGCCAGCAGCAGCGCATCGTCCGACACCGGCTCGAGCGATGGCAGCGTCGCGGACGAAGGCGGTGACGAGGACAGCAGCGAATCGAGCAGCGCCAGCAGCTCGGGCAGCTCGGTCGCAGGACCCAATGTCCTGATCGACCTCAGCCGGATCGGCCCGACCAGCGTCGAGGTCGACACGCCCATCACCTCGGGCGGCAACAGCAGCCTGTGGCCCGGTGCAGACGGCGTGGCTGACGTCCCCGGCAGCTAGGGCGCAAGGCCGGGCAGCGACAGCCGGCAGACGCGGGAGTGCATCGTCCGGCCTTCCCCTAGGGGTGGGCTGGACGTGGTCGTTCCGTGAACATATAAAGAACATATGGCCCAGCTGGATGTTCGTCAGAAGCTCGAGATTCTCGCCGACGCGGCGAAATATGATGCCTCCTGCGCGTCATCGGGGACGAGCAAACGCGACTCGCGCGGGGCGACGAAGGGGATCGGCTCGACCGAGGGCATGGGCATCTGCCATGCCTATGCACCCGACGGGCGATGCATCTCGTTGCTGAAGATCCTGCTGACCAACAGCTGCATCTTCGACTGCCACTATTGCATCAACCGGAAGAGCTCGAACGTCCGCCGCGCCCGCTTCACGGCGAAGGAGGTGGTCGATCTCACCCTCGCATTCTATCGCCGGAACTATATCGAGGGACTGTTCCTCTCTTCGGGCATCATCCGTTCCTCGGACTATACGATGGAGCAGCTGGTCGAGGTGGCGCGCAGCCTGCGCGAGGATCATCATTTCCGCGGCTATATCCATCTCAAGACCATCCCCGATGCCGATCCGGGGTTGATCGAGGCCGCCGGCCGCCATGCCGACCGCATCTCGATCAACGTCGAACTGCCGACGGCAGCGGGGCTGGAACGGCTCGCACCGGAGAAATCGGTTTCGCGCATTCAGGGCGCGATGGCGGGCATGAAGACCGCGATCGAGGACGGCAGGGACGCATCCCGCCGCTATCGCTCGGCTCCGAAATTTGCGCCTGCCGGACAGTCGACCCAGATGTTCGTGGGGGCCGATGCGGCCAATGATCGCGACATCGTTCACACGGCGAGCGGGCTTTACGATCGCTTCGCGCTGCGGCGGGTCTATTATTCGGCGTTCAGCCCGATC
>JAIYAJ010000046.1 GCA_027489105.1 Zymomonas sp.
TCACCGGACTGCAGCATCGCGGCAAAGTCGGGGACGCGCTCGATCACCGCGGCAGTGTCGGTCAATCCGTCGCCGGTTGCCGGATCGAGCAGCGCATGCACGCTGGACCAGCGCCAGTCCTGTGGCCTCGCGGCCAGCCGCGCCCGCACCGGATTGAGCGCGACATAGCGAAGGGCCGCCAGCAGATGAGCCTCGTCCATCGCCACGCAGCCGAAGCGCCCCTGCCAGAAATGCCCTGTCCGCTGTTCGCGCGCATGAATTCGCCCTGCATATGCCCGGTGAACCTTCGACAGCGCGCCGCGCAGCGAGTCCGGGTGCTCGGGGACAAGGATCAGGTGAACATGGTTGGGCATCAGCACCCAACTCCACACCGCCACGCCATACGCGGCACAATGGGTGGCCAGCAGGTCGCGATAGGCGGCGTAATCGTCATCGCCGAAGAAGGTCTGCTGGCGCCCATTGCCCCGCTGGGTGACATGGTGCGGGGTGCCGGGCAGAATGAAGCGAGCGAGGCGGGCCATCTCCCTTCATCGCATGGATGAAGGTTCGGCGTCAATTAAGTGGAGTGTCACCGTAATTTTAATTTCATCACCGTAACTCGTAATTCCTGCGCTCCGCCAACACGCTTGCCCAATCGCTTCCACCCCGAAGCCTGGGTCAGAGCGGTCCAAGCGGACCGACTGGTTGCGAGGCCCGGCGAGAAAAGTCTGGCAAGACTGGTCGCCACGCCCAATTGTCTGGCGCCTTGCAGGCCTGTAGCTCGTCCCGAAGCAATTCTGCTCAGCTTCGATCTTGCCGGATTCTTCTCACTCCCGCTGAAGGCATGTGCCGGGATAGGGGCAGGTCAGCCTACGCTGCCTTCGAGAATCTGGAGCGTCTTGAGATCGGAATGAAAGTCGAGCGCATAGTCGCCGCCTTCGCGGCCGATCCCCGATATCCCGATCCCGCCGAAGGGGGCAGTCAGATCGCGCACGAGGAAGGTGTTGACCCAGACCGTGCCACCGCGCACCTGCCGTCCGACCCGTTCAGCCCTTTCGGCGCTTCCGGTATAGACGATAGCCGAAAGGCCATAGGCAGTGGAATTTGCGAGTGCGATGCCTTCAGCCTCGTCACGGAAGGTCTGGAAGGTCAGGACAGGCCCGAAGACTTCGCTCTGGACGATCTCGCTGTCGTTGTTCGCCGGGATGATCAGCGTCGGCTCGATCCAGTTTGCCCCTTCCTTGAACAGCTTGCCGCCACGCACGATGCTGTCGCCCGCAGCGCGGGCGCGGTTGATGAAGCCAAGTACCCGATCGACATGCACGGGGTGAATCAGAGCGGACATGGTGGTTGCTGGATCGCGGCTGTCGCCCATGATATGGGCATCGGCATAAGCATGGAATTTCTCGAGGAATTCTTCCCGCACGCTCTCTTCGACGATGATGCGCGTTCCCGCCATGCAGACCTGTCCGCTGTCGTCGAACTGTCCTGCAGCCTTCTTTGCCGCAGCGTCGATATCGGCATCGGCAAAGACCAGCAGCGGCGACTTGCCGCCGAGTTCCGCAGTGAAGGGTACGATATTCTCGGCCGCCGCCTTGCCGATCACGCGCGCGGTGGGCACGCTGCCGGTGAAGCTGATGCGCTTGATCCGCGGGTCTGACGTGAGAGCATTGCCCAGTTCCGCACCCAGGCCCTGGACGATGTTGAACACGCCGGCCGGAAAGCCCGCCTCCTCGATCAAGTCGGCCAGGACCGATGCCGACAGCGGCGACCAGTCGGCGGGCTTCAGGATCACCGTATTGCCCGCAGCGAGCGCCGGGGCGCACTTCCAGGTGGACAGCATGAACGGGGCGTTCCACGGCGTGATGATCAGCGCGGGGCCGGCCGGTATGCGGATGACGCGGTTGAGCGTGCCGCGTGAGGACCACACGCGCTCCTCATGCCCGGTGGCAAGATCGGCGTAGTTGCGGAAGTTGGTGGCACCGCGCAGAATCACGCGCAGGCGCAGACTTTCAAGCAGCATGCCCATGTCGAGGCATTCGACCATGGCCAGCTTGTCGACATTGGCCTCTATCAGATCGGCAAGGCGATGAAGATAGGCGCCGCGTTCGGCTGCGGTCAGCGCGGCCCATGCCGGAAAGGCATCGGTCGCTGCCTGCGCCGCCTGTGCGGCGGTCGCCGTCGTCCCGCGCGAGATGTCCGCGAGTTTCCACGACCAGTCGAACGGGCAGCGCGTTTCGAAGCTATCGGGAGATGACACCCGCCTGCCGCCGATGAAGTGATCAGGCGAGACGGAAATGCCGGCAATGTCGATGCGTTCGCGCATGGGGACCTCAGATGTAATGCAGATAATAGCCGAGCTGCTCGGCCTCGCTCAGTCCTGTCACGATCCTCAATTCGTCGCGCTTGATCGCGATGAAGTTGGCGATCAGTTCGGGGCCGAGCGCATCGGCCAGCACCGTATCCGCCGCGAGAGCATCCAGCGCCTCTGCCAGCGTATGAGGGGTGTGGCGATCGGTGTTGATCGTCTCCAGACCGTCATTCGTTTCGGGCTGGGGCAACTCATAGCCGTTTTCGATGCCGAGCAGTGCCGCCTGGAGCAGCGCGGCCATCGCGAAATAGGGGCTGGCGGCGCAATCGGCCATGCGATGCTCGATCCGCGCGGCCGGGCCAGCTTCGGCGGACACGCGCACGGTGACCGAACGGTGATCGATGCCCCAGTTTGCCCAGTAGCCCGACAGGCTTGCTGGCTGGAGGCGAGCGTAGCTGTTGGTGATGGGTGCCATGATCGCGGCAAGCGCCTCATGGTGGCGGATCAGGCCGGCGATGCAGCCCCGCATTTCCACAGAGAGTGCACCGCTCGCCACATCGTTTGCGAAGACGTTGCCGCCGTCCGACTTGTTGAAGCTGAGGTTGAAGTGGAGGCCGCTCCCGCTCTTGCCGGCGAAAGGCTTGGGCAGGAACGACAGAAGGTAGCCGCGATTGTAGAGCAGTTAGCGGGGCATCTGACGGAACAAGAAGGCATCGTCCGCCGCCTTCATCGCGTCGGCGAAGCGCAAGGTGAGTTCGAACTGCGGCGTATCGAACTCGGCGTTCATGGACTCGACGGGTATGCCGCAGGCCTCTGCCGTGGCCCAGATTTCGTCGATGAGACCGGCTGGATCGGCGAATGGTCCGGTGCCATAAACGAAGCCGCCAGGGGTGTCGTAAGGAACCCAAGTGCCGTCCGGCCCGCGCTGGAAGATATAGGCTTCCATCTCGATGCCTACCATGGGGTCGAGGCCGCGCGCGCGCCAGGCGTCGATCGCACGCTGGAGCGCGCTGCGCCCGCACAGGGCGAAGGGTTCGCCCTTGAAGCGCAGGCTGCCGAGCGCGATCTGCGTGCCTATGTCCCATGACGGGCGCATGGCTCGCGGGTCGAAGGTCACTTCCATGTCCGGCAGGCCATCAAGCATCCCGCCGCCAGGCGCCGCGACCAGCTGCTTGTCATATGTGACTGCGAACGTGCCGACACACATGCGCGTATGGCCCTTGGCGGCATCTGCCATCGGTATGTATTTGCCACGTGCCAGGTTCAGCTGGTCGGCGAAAAGGACGCGACAGCGTTTTGCGGTCTGCTCCTGAATGCGCGAAGCTTCGACTTTCGACATGGTGTTCATGGTTCTCCCCAAGGGCATCCGATCTTTTGGATCAATCCTTCCGGATGGATTTCAGCGCGCGATGATGCGGACCGGCAGGTGCTTGATGCCGTGGATGAAGTTCGACCTGAGGTAGCTGTGCTCAGCCGTCTGCTCGATTGTGGCAATCCGCTTTGCCAGCTCCTGCATGACGATTGCGACTTCCAGCCTGGCGAGCCACATGCCGAGGCAGATGTGCGGGCCGCCCTGGCCGAACGACAGGAAGGGATTGCGTTCGCGGCGCAGGTTGATGGTGTAGGGGGCGGTGATGGCGGTCTCGTCGCGGTTGCCGGCGATGAACCACAGCAGAACCTTGTCACCTGCCCGCACCTGCTTGCCGTGCAGTATGAAGTCGCGGGTCGCGGTACGGCGGAAGTGGGTGGTAGGCGAGGCATAGCGGATCATTTCGTCGGCGGCTGCTTCCCAGCCGGTGAAGTCGCCATCCTTCAGGGCCTGCAGCAGGTGCGGGTTATTAGCCAGCGCATGGATCGTGGCCGAGATCGAGTAGCGCGTGGTGTCGTTGCCTGCGGCCACGAGCAGGCAGAAGAAGTTGCGGAACTCGTCACGGCTCATTCGTGTGCCGGTGCTGGTGGGTTCGCGCACGAGGTTCAGCACGCCGATCTGTTCGCCTGCGTCCATCCGGTCGAGCAGGCCATTGGCGTAGTCGAACAGCTCGACCGCTGCCGGAGAGCGGAACGGCAGCATCCGGTAAGCCTCGCCATCGAGTTGATCGACGACGAAATCGGTGTAGTCCGGATCGGAGTTGGAGATCAGCGCATCGCCTTTTTCCACCAGCCACGGGCCGTCTTCCTGGGGTACGCCCATGATCTGGGCGAGCATCTGCATCGGCAGGCGGCGGGCTATACGATCGACCGCGTCGAATTCGCCCTCGGCCAGCGCCACGTCGAGCAGGTCGGTAACGATCTTGCGGATCTGCTCTTCGAAGCCCGCCACGGTGCTCTTGGAAAAGGCCTTTGACACCAGCGCGCGGAAACCCCGGTGGTGAGGGGCATCGGTTTCCTGGAACGTCTTGCGCGCCTCATATTCCTCCTCGGTCTGGTCCTCCATGCGGATGCCCTTGGCGGAAGACAGCAGATCCGCCTGACGGTTCAGTTCGAGCAGGTCTGCGTGGCGGGTGACGGACCAGAACCCGCGATCTCCGTTGACCATTTCGCTCCACGCCATCGGGTCTTCCCGGCGCATCCGATCGAACGTCACGAAGGGTGCGCCTTCGTTGAACGCATCGAGCGACGACAGGTCGACGTTCGGATCGGTTGAGCGGGAAAAGGGAAATTGCATCTGGTCCTCCAGTCCTTGTGCCGTGCTAGTCCTGCGACGGTCGGCGGGACTTGGCTTAAGCGGACAGACTGGCAAGGACCTATTCAGGTCGGCCGGGGTTGCGCCTAATGGGGTCGGCAACCTGTTGCTGAAGGATGCAAGAGAATGGGCGAAATCATCGGAGCCGGCATCGTCGCGCATGCGCCGACCATCATGATGTCGAAGCAAGACCGGTACGAGCTCAACGAAGGCAAGGAGATCAGCCTCGTGCCGGGTCTGCATCGACTGAAGAGCGAAGTGCTCGACGTGCTCAAGCCCGATACGATCGTGCTGTTCGACACGCACTGGTATACGATCGTGGAATTTTGCGTGGCTGCGCACAGCCGCCGGGCCGGGCTCTACACCTCCGACGAATTGCCGCGCGGCATGAAGCAAATTCCCTATGACCTCAAGGGAAGTCCCGCGCTGGCCCGTGCGATGGCCGAGCGTGCCACCGAAGCGGGCGTGCGCACCAATGCCATCGATGATCCCTGGCTACCGATCCACTATCCCACCGTGAACCTTTCGACCTTCCTGCAGGGCGATGAGGAGTGGGTTTCTGTCAGCCATGCCTACTCGGCCGAGCCGGATGACTTCCTAACCGTGGGCGAAGGGATCGGGCGCGCGATCCGCGAATCCGACAAGCGCGTGGTCCTGATCGCCAGCGGATCGATGAGCCACCGATTCTGGCCGTTCAAGCAGATCCCGTTGCACGAGGCTTCGGACCCGATCCACATCTCTACGCCCGAAGCTCGCGAGGCCGATCTTGAGCGGCTGGCCTGGTTCGCCGAAGGCAATCATGCGGCGGTGATCGACGCCATGCCCCAGTATCTGCGCCATGTGCCCGAGGCGCGTTTCGGCCACTATCTGATGATGGCTGCGGCGTGCGGCGGGCGGGACTGGAAGGCCAGGGGGCGACAGTTTTCGGACTATGAGAATGCCACTGGCACCAGCCAGGTTCACGTCTGGTTCGACCGGCCACAGGAGGGCTGGGCCTAAAAAAGCAGGGAGGCCGAAAGGCCTCCTTGCCAGTGCTGCCTTGGCGACTGCCGCAATCAGGCGGTGTTCAGCACCCGCGTTTCGATCCAGGCGATGATTTCGGCTGCGCGCTGCCGGGGGTCGAGAATGTCGGCATCGATGCCGAGCTGCCAGGCGAGACCGGGCTGGGTGGGGTTTTCCACCAGACGGGCGATCTTGTCGCGGTAGGACGCCAGCTCCGCCTCGTCGGCGAAGAAGCCCTGGGTGATCATGTCGTCGGCATAGAGCGTATAGAGCTGGACCAGCTGGGCAAGGTCGAATTCGGGGTGATACTGAACAGCCCAGACCTCGCTTCTGCCCAGAGGCACGACGGCGGCCTGCACCGCGCTGTGCGCGTTCGATGCGAGCAGGGTAGCCGCATCAGGCATCCGCACCACCTCATCATAATGGATGCAGGGAGCATCGAAGACGGCCGGTTTTGCGGCGAACATCGGGTGGTTTGCCCCGGCGCTGTTGACCAGGATTTTCCGGGCAAAGCCCACTTCGCGGCCCTTGGGGTTATAGGCAACCTCGCCCCCTGCGGCCATGACTGCGATCTGCAGACCCCAGCAGGATCCGAAGATCGGCAGGCCCTGTTCGGCGGCTTCGGCCACCAGCGCGATCTGGTTGGTGACCGCGAAGTCCTTGTCATAGGCGTGGAGCGATGAGCCGGTGACGACGAAGCCGTCATAATCGCTCCAGTCCCGACCATGCGGCATGCATTCGCCCTCGTCCGCACCGTGGAGCACGTCGAGTTCGATGTGCGGGAAGTGCGCAGCGATGGCCTGTGCATAGATCTCGCTCGAACTGCGTACGCCCAGTTTCAGCGCCTTTGCGCGCTTGTCGGCGGTGTTCCCTTCGAGCAACAGAAGTCGGGTCATGGGGTCAGTCTCTGTCGGAGGTCAATGCGCGGTCTGCGAGAGCCGGGCGCGATAGCTGTGGGGCGATTCCCCGCTCCAGCGGTGGAATGCGCGGGTGAAGTTGCTGTGTTCGGCATAGCCAAGGCGCAGCGCGATCTGGGCGATCGACAGGTCCGGCCTCGTGAGGAACTCGAATACCGCCTGCCGCATGCGGCATTCATCGAGCACCTGCTGGAACGAACTGCCTTCTTCCGCCAACTTGCGGCGCATGGTGCGGCTCGACATGCCGATCTCGCGGGCGATCCGCTCCTGTTCGATCGTCTGGCTGTTGAGGTCACGGAAAACGACCTGGGCGAGCCGCTCGACCAGCGGTGTGCTGCGACGGCGGTTGACGATCTCACCCGAAAGCCGCCGCAGATCGACTTCGGGGCCATTGCTCTGGGGCAGAGCGAGGTCGAGCATCTGCGCCGGAAAGCGGATCTGGTTGCTGTCAGCTCCAAATCTGCACGGCGCGCGCAGGACCTTGCCGATATCGCCGCGCATCTCGTGGGCATCGGCTTCGAAGGCGAACTCGATCTTGTCCCAAGCGCCGCGCGTGCCGCGCTTGATGATCTGGCCAATGATGCCGAGCGAGAACATGGCGTCGTGGTGGCGCGGCCAGATTTCGGGATCGAGAATGCGGTAGCTGACCGACGCCATGTCATCCTCGCGCTCGAAGCGAATGTCGGTGCAGTCCTGCAGCAGTGCGAAATAGTCGACCATCCGGCGTAGCGCCGTGCCCACCTTGCCGCTGGAATTGATCGCAGTGCCGATCGGACCGAGGAGGGCAAGATCATATTGGATGCCCACAAGCCATGGAACTGCGACATCACGAGTTTCTCGGACGACGTTTTCGGAAAAGCGCACGAATTCGGCCAGTGGCATCGACGGCGCGGCCATTTGAGAATGCGAAGAGGAACTCTCCGAGAACTTCGCGTGTTGCCGGACGGCTGCCCAAGAGCTTGCGCGATCGGCGAGGATACCATCCCAGCCTTCAAGCGCAGCGGTGCGCACGGTAGCTTGCGACATAAAATTTCTCCCCGACCGGTTTTTGATCAACCTTTCGTGTCGGATTCGAGCCTATCGATTCATGAAACAGTCTTATTGATCGAATCCGTCAAAGATTGACTGTTTCGATCTCCGAGCCGTGCTTTTGTGGGCGACCGGGATCGACATGCTGCATTGACCGTTCCGGCCAAGCACATCCGCTGTAGATGTGGAAATTGCGGCGAAGCGCTGCACCTCGGTCGGAGGTTGTTTCGGCGGCTGAGGGGATTTCGCAGATGGCTGATCCATCGACGTCCGTGGCCAAATCACCGACGCACACTGCTGTCGACGTCAACGGCGTTCCGGCCGTGACGAGTGCGATCCTGCTCGGAACGATCGGCGTCCTCTCCTTCATCATCCAGCCCGGCCTTGTGCAGGGCTTCGTGACCGAACTGGGCTTGAGCGAGCCGGCTGCGGTGGATCTGGCTGGCATCGAGATGCTGGGTGTGGCGCTGGCGACGGCGCTGCTGGCAGTGCTGGGTGGTCGGATCGACTGGCGGCATATTGTCGCAGCTGGTCTCGCTACGGCCGTCATCGGCAATCTCGGCTCGGCATTGTCCAGCCCCGGCTCCTTTGCCTTCTTCCGTTTCATTTCGGGCCTTGGCGAGGGCGCGATCATCTCGATCAGCTTTACGTTCGTCGGCATTACCCGGCGGGCGGAACGCAACGTCGCGCTCTATCTGATGCTGCTGCTGACCTATGGCGCCTTCACGCTGTGGCAGTTGCCGACAATCCTCGATGCGGTGGGCTTCACCGGTCTGTTTACGGCATTTGCGGCACTTTCGGGCCTGGCGCTGGCGACGATTCCACTCGTTCCCCGTGCCTATATCGCCGAGGAAATGGGTAATCCCGAGGCACGTCAACTCTCGCGCGGCCTGCTGGCCGTGGCGCTGGGCGGGGTGCTCGCGTACAACCTCGCGCAGGGGATCGCCTGGGCGGTGCTGTTCCTGGTGGGGATCAACGCCGGGATATTGGAGCAACAGGTGGCCGAAAGCCTGTTCCTCTCCCAGGTTGTTGCGGTTGCCGGAGCTCTGGCCTCGGTTTTCCTTGCTTCCTCGCTCAATCGCAATGCGGCGATCGCCCTGGGGATTCTTCTCGGTGCAGGAAGCATTGCGCTTTTGCTGGGCCGACCCACGGTAATGTTGTTCACCTTCGGAGTCTGCGGTTTCAACTTCCTGTGGAACTTCGTATTGCCCTTCATTCTCGGGCGGATCTGCGACTTCGACACTAGCGGG
Source organism: Zymomonas sp. (assembly GCA_027489105.1). The sequence goes on from JAIYAJ010000046.1 coordinate 9,172, forward strand.
CGGATGATGTCGCTTGCGATTGCGATGCAGATGACCGGACTTGGCGGAGGCCCGCTGATTGCCGCGCGTCTGATGGAAGCTAGCGGCTATGGCGCGGTGCTGGGCTTCTGCATCGTTCTGTTCTGCCTAAGCTTCGTGTTGCTGCAGATCCCGATCCGGCGTCATGCCGCACTGCTGATGCAGGCCGCGCCTGCCCTGCCTTCAACGATCTGAATCATGGAATTGCGAATGCTATATCCGACGCTTGTTGCGGGGGAAGGCCTCGATGTGCTCGATCCCGCGACCGAACATGGCATTGCCACGGTCAAGGCCTATTCCGCCGGGGAGGTGGCGTCTCTGATAGAAGCGGCGGATGCCGCACGACCGGCCTGGGCGGCGCGCACCGCCAGGGACCGCGCGGCGACGCTGCGCCGCTGGCATGATCTTGTCATGGCGCGGCAGGATGATCTGGCTGCGCTGGTGACGGCGGAGAGCGGCAAGCCGCTGTCAGAAGCGCGTAGCGAGGTGGCCTATGGCGCCGCCTTCATCGAATGGTTCGCCGAAGAAGGCAAGCGCGCCTATGGTGAGACGGTCCCGAGTTTTGCGACTGACAAGCGCGTGCTGACGGTGAAGCAGCCCGTCGGTACCTGCGCTGCAATAACGCCCTGGAACTTCCCGATCGCGATGATCACCCGCAAGGTCGCTCCGGCTCTCGCCGCGGGGTGCGCGATGGTGGTCAAGCCCGCCGAGGCAACGCCGCTTTCGGCGCTGGCACTGGAGCGACTGGCGCACGAGGCGGGTATTCCGCCCGACCTGTTCCGCGTTGTGCCGACCTCCGATCCAGCAAGCCTTGGCAAGCTGTTCTGCACGCATCCGCTGGTCCGCAAGCTGAGCTTCACCGGTTCCACGCGGGTCGGCCAGATACTGATGGAGCAGGCGGCGGCCAACCTCAGCCGGCTCAGCCTGGAACTGGGCGGGAACGCGCCCTTCATCGTGTTCGACGATGCCGATCTCGACGCTGCGGCCGATGGATTGATGGCGTCGAAGTTCAGAAACGCCGGACAGACGTGCGTTTGCGCCAACCGTATTCTGGTGCAGGAGCGTGTGCATGACGCTTTCCTAGAGAAGGTGAAGGCGCGCGTAGCGGGGCTGGTGGTCGGACATGGTGCCGAACCGAGGACCACTATCGGTCCCCTGATCGATCGCGCAGCTGTTCGCAAGGTGCAGGATCTGGTGCGTGCCGCGCATGATGACGGCGCCCACATCGTGACCGGCGGCAGGCCGTCTACCAAGGGGCCGGGGTTCTACGAGCCGACGATCCTAACGGGAGTGAAGCCGGCTATGGCCATCGCATCGTCGGAAATCTTCGGCCCGGTCGTACCGGTGATCGGCTTTTCCGATGAAGCCCAGGCCGTCCGGATCGCCAACGACACGCCTTATGGTCTCGCGGCCTACTTCTATACGCGGGACATGGGCCGGATCTGGCGAACGATGGAAGCGCTCGAATACGGGATGGTCGGCGTGAACGACGGCATCATCTCGACCGAAGTCGCGCCGTTCGGGGGGATCAAGCACTCCGGCTTTGGTCGCGAAGGATCGCGCCACGGCCTCAATGAATATCTTGAACTCAAATATTGCCTGAGGGGAGGCATCGATCGATGACCACGAACGCCGAACTCTGGACCCGCCGTGAAGCCGCCGTTCCACGCGGGGTCGGCTCAATGCACCAGCGCTTTTTCTCTTTTGGCTACAATGCCGAGGCGTTTGACGCCGAAGGCAATCGCTACATCGATTTCGCTACCGGCATCGCCGTGTGCAACACGGGGCACGGGCATCCGCGCGTGATCGCGGCAGTGCGGCGTCAGCTCGATGCATTCTCGCATTGTTCCTTTCAGGTGACGCCTTACGAAAACTATATCGAATTGGCTGAGAGGCTGAATGCGATCGCACCCATTGACGGGCCGGTGAAGACGATCTTCTTCACCACCGGTGCCGAAGCGCTGGAGAATGCGGTGAAGATCGCCCGTGCCCACACAGGGCGTCGCGGGATTATCACCTTTCAGGGTGGTTACCACGGCCGCACGCTGCTGACCCTAGCGATGACCGGAAAGGTCCTGCCGTACAAGGCGCGATTCGGTCCGATGCCTGGCGACGTGTTTCACACCCGTTTTCCAATTCCCTATCACGGCTTTTCGGAAAAGCAGGCGATTGCGGGTATCGAGGCGCTGTTCGCTTCGTCCATCGAGCCTTCCGCCGTGGCCGCGATCGTGCTCGAGCCGGTGCTGGGCGAGGGTGGGTTCTATACGGCGTCCTATACCTTCTTCAAAGCGCTGCGTGAAATCTGCGACCGCTACGGTATCTTGTTGATCGCGGATGAAGTGCAGGCCGGATTTGCGCGTACCGGTCGTATGTTCGCTATGGACTGGGTGCGCGAGGCGACCGGCGTGACGCCGGACCTTGTAACGATCGCCAAGGCAATGGCGGGCGGCTTCCCGATCTCTGGCGTGATGGGCAAGGCTCAGATCATGGACGCCCCCGATCCGGGTGGGCTCGGCGGCACCTACGGCGGATCGCCGCTGGGCTGCGCCGCTGGCCTTGCCGTGCTCGATGTGATTGCCGAGGAGCGCCTGTGCGAACGGGCCGTGGAGATAGGTGACCGCATCAAGGCGGGGCTCCGCGCTCTGCGCGACAGCGGAATCACTGCAATCGGCGATGTGCGCGGTCCCGGGGCGATGATTGCGATGGAATTGGTGCGCGATGGCGACGCGGCACAGCCCAATCCGGAATTGACGAAAGCCATCGTGCAAGAGGGAGCCCGTCAGGGACTGCTGCTCCTGTCTTGCGGCTTGCGCGGCAACGTCGTGCGGTTCCTGCCCGCGTTGACCATGCCCGAAGCGCTGCTTGATGAGGCACTGGACAAGCTGGAACTGTCAATCAGGCGCGCACTTCAGGCCTGATTGGCCGGATCAGGCAAGCGTGACGGCCCGCTCCGGGCGCATCGTCGGTGCGAGCATCGAAAGGACTTGCGCCGCCTGAAACTCGCGTTCCGATGAATGGCCCTAGGGGGGGAATCATGAAGTCAGCTGTGAAGTTCATTTGCTCCGTCTCGCTGTTTGCCCTCGTTGGCTTCTCCGCTCCCGGGCTTGCCCAGGACGCTGGTGCGGTGCAGGACGCGGCCGTGACGGACGGCAGCTTGTTCGGCGAGATTACGGTGACGGCCAACAAGCGCGCCGAAAACGTCCAGAAAGTGCCGATCGCGATTACCGCCTATTCCGGCGATCAGCTTAAAGCGCTGGGCGTGACCGACGCGACGCAGATCACTCAGCAAGTGCCGGGGCTTCAGCTCAACGCATGGTCGCCGAACGTCACGATCTTCAACCTGCGCGGGATCTCGCAGAACAACTTCACCGACTATCTCGAAGCGCCGATCGCGGTCTATGTCGATGATGCCTATATGGGGTCGATCAATGGGCTGTCGGGGCAGCTCTTCGACGTCTCGCGCGTCGAAGTGCTGCGCGGACCGCAGGGAACGCTGTTCGGCCGCAATGCGACGGGCGGACTGATTCACTATGTCTCGACCGATGCCAGCAAATCCTACCTGAACGGCTACGCCACCGCCAGTTATGAACGGTTCGATCGCCGAGCGCTGGAGGGGGCTGTTGGCGGCCCGCTTGCGGAGGGCATCCGTGCGCGTATCGCAGGGCGCGTCGTGAAGGCCAATGGCTACATCAAGTCGGCAGCAGCATTGCCGGGCGTGTTCGACGGCAACGGACAGGATCTGGGCGCGGAGAACGGCTGGTCGCTTCGCGGAACGGTGCAGGCGGATCTCGGACCGGATGGAAAGCTCGACTTGTGGGTAAAGCATAGTGAGGACAACAATGTTGCTACGGGCGGCTATGTGTTCGACAACTGCAATCTGCAGGACAACGGCTATTGCGGGACCGATGCCGCAGGGCTTGGCAACGGCAGTGGCGGAGTGATCAATGGGATCACCGGCGAACGGGCCAGCCCATTTCAGAACTTCAGCGGTACACCGGGCTTCTTCAATCGCAACACCAATATATATCAGGGCAAACTGAGCTATGACTTCGGCGGTGTCGAGCTGACCGCGATCACCAACTTCACCAAATTGAAGAAAGACTATCAGGAAGACGGCGATGCGCTTCCGGTTGAAGTGATCGTGTTCCGTACCAATGCCCGTTACAGCCAGTTCAGCCAGGAACTGCGGCTTGCCGGTGACACCGATCGCTTGCGCTGGCAGGCGGGTGCCTATTTTCTCGATATGAAGATCAGGGGTGGGGCAGACACTGTGGGAGCACCTGCGATTGGTGCAGCGCTCGCAGCGGGTTTGCCAGGCGTTTCGCCAACGATTGCTGAGACTTATAACCTCCGTTCGAAGAACTGGTCGGTGTTCGGCCAGGCGGAATACGACTTCTCGGACAAGGTCACGCTGATCGGCGGCCTGCGCTATTCGAAGGACAGCAAGACCGTCGACTATCGCTCTGTCGTGGCCGAGGGAAGTGCCGCAGTACCGATCGCGACGGACGAGACCTTCAGCTCAGTCCTTCCGGGCGCCAACCGTATCTCCGATGGCGACGTGGCGGCACGCGTCACACTGAACTACAAGCCGGCGAGCGATACCCTGCTGTTCGCCTCGTGGAACCGGGGCATCAAGGGCGGCAATTTCACGCTCAACGGTTATGTTACTGCTCAGACCTTCCAGCATCGGCCCGAAACACTCAATTCGTTCGAAGCCGGGGTGAAGTGGTCCAACCCGTCACGTTCGTTGCGCGTGAATGCGACGGCCTACCATTATATCTACTCCGACTATCAGGCGTTTGCGTTGATCGGCGGCGTACCGCAGGTCGGCAACAGCGATGCCAACGCCACCGGTGTGGAGCTGGAAACCTTCTTCCAGCCTAGCGACCGGTTCAATGTCAACCTGGGCGCAACATGGGAGCGCACGCACGTCGACACCGTGCAGACGGCAGGGTCCCAGTTTCTCTCGGTTCTCGTTCCGGGCGCATCGGTTCCTCAATATTGCACCGATCAGAACGACGGGACCTACTTCTGCAATTATCCGTCCAAGTCGGTCAGTGGGGCGCAGTTCCCCAATGCGCCGCGCTTCAGTCTGAACTACGTCTTGCGCTACAATGTCGATGCCTTCGGCGGGAACGTCGTCGCCCAGGCCGATGGCGTCTGGTACGACAAGCAGTTCCTCGAAGTGACCAACGGGCGCTCCTCGGTCCAGCCCGCGTACAATGTGACCAATGTTTCGCTCAGCTGGACCTCGGCTGATGATCGCCTCTCGGTCCAGATCTTCGGGCGCAACGTGTTCGACAAGGCCTATCGCGCTTATGCCCTGAACCTTGGACCGCTAGGTACAACCTCCGTCTATGCCAAGCCGGCGACCTATGGGGTCAGCGCCACCGTAAATTGGTAATCGCTGATCGGACGACCGATTTCATCCTGAACTGGCACCGCTTGCCCGACAGGCGGCGGTGCCGCCCTTCAGGCTCCGGCGATAGCGAGCCGGTGACGTGCCGAAATAGCGCGTGAAGCTGCGCACGAATGCCGCACTTTCGGAGAAACCCAGCCCGAGCGCGATAGAATTGATGTCGCGCCCGCTGTCCCGTAGCATCCGCGCCGCAGCATCCATGCGATGCATGGCGAGCAGCGTGCGCCACTTTGTTCCCTCTCCGGCAAGCCTGCGGTTCATGGTGGCAAGCGAGCAGCCCAGTCGGCGCGCGACGTCTTCGGCAAGAGGCGGTCGATCGAGGCGGGCTGCAGCGATGATTGCACGCACGTCGTCGGTAAAGGCGGATGCGGCACTCCCGGCAAGTGGCTCGCGCCGGCGCAGGTGATCCTCGATGATTGGGTGCAGCGAGGGGCTCAGAACCTTGCCGCGAGTCTGCAGCAGGGCCATATCGAACGAGAAGGCGTTGGTCTCCTGCTCGAAGAACACGTCGCAACCGAAATAGTCGCGATAACGCAGATAGTCACCGACGCGGGCGTGCTCGAAGCGCACCTCGCGCAGTTCGATTGCGCCGCCACAGAACTGCCGGGCCAGGCTGAACATCGCGCTGATCGAATATTCGGCATCCTGCCGACGTTCTCCCAGCCGCTGGTCCTGCACCATATATTCGAACGTCGCCCAGCGATCGCCAGACATGAACACATTGCGTGAGGCCTGCTGCATCAGCGCAAGGTAGCGAGTGAAGCTGGCAAATGCCGCACCGAGGGTGGGTGCGCTGAGGAAAAGGAAGCTCAAGGGGCCGAGGCTTTCTGATCCCGCCAGACGTCCGGCATGCAGTCCGAAGTGCGGATTGTGCACCAGCTCGGCTGCCCGTTCGAAGAAGGAAAGGAACGATGCCAGCGGGATCAGCCCATCGGGATCCTCGATCTGGTCACGTGCGATGCCCACCGCGTCGAGCAATGGCGCGGAATCCCGTCCGGTCAGCGCCACGCAGTTCGCTACGTGGCGCAGGAACTGGGCAGAGATCGTCGGAGCCGTCATGGTTGTTTGAGACTATCGATCCTTGTTGTCGTTACAAGGTTGCCGGGAAGCGCCGCTCAGGCTCCACCATAGATCGACTTGACCTCGAGAAACTCCTCAAGGCCCCAGACGCCCCATTCGCGCCCGTTGCCCGACATCTTGTACCCACCGAAAGGTGCTGCACTATCGAGGCCTGCCCCATTGAGATGGACCATGCCGGTGCGCAGGCGGCGGCCGACATTGCGGGCGCTGTCCACATCAGGTCCCCAGACATAGCCCGACAGACCGTAAGGACTGTCGTTGGCGATGGCGATCGCCTGTTCCACGCTGTCATAGGGGATGATGGCCAGCACCGGGCCGAAGACCTCCTCGCGGGCGATCGTCGAATCGGGAGCGACGCCGCTGAAGATAGTCGGGGCCACGAACAGGCCGTGTTCGAGCCCTGCGGGCGGGGCGGATCCGCCGCACAGCAGACGCGCCCCTTCGGCGCAGGCCTGGTCGATCAGGGCGATGACGCGATCATATTGCGCAGCATTGGCAACTGGGCCGAGATCCGGATCTTCGGCAGGCATGCCGACGCTAATCGCTTCTGCCGTTGCCTTGGCCAGCGCTTCCACCGCGTCGAGTTGCGCAGCCGGCACGAGCAGCCGCGTGGGTGCGTTGCAGCTCTGCCCGGTATTGAGCATGCAGCCGCGCACGCTGGCGGGAATGGCTTTCTCTAGTTCGCTGCCCGGCAGGACGATGTTGGCGCTTTTGCCGCCGAGTTCGAGCGCAACGCGCTTGATCGTGGGCGCGGCATTGGTCGCAATGGCGATCCCGGCGCGGGTGGAGCCGGTAAAGCTCACCATGTCGACATCGGGATGTCCGGTCAGGGCATTGCCGATCTCGGGACCCGCGCCATGAACGAGATTGAACACGCCTTTAGGCAGGCCCACTTCGTCGATGATCCCGGCAAGAATTGCGGCATCAAGCGGCGAAAGCTCGCTTGGTTTCAGGACCATCGTGCAGCCTGCCGCCAAGGCCGGAGCAACTTTCGCAGCGATCTGGTTCATCGGCCAGTTCCACGGCGTGATCAGCACACACACACCGATCGCTTCACGCTGCAGCAGCGTCGATCCCAGCGGTGTCTCGAACGGATAGTCGCGCAGCACGCGGATCACTTCGGTAAAATGCTGCGGGCCGGACCCGGCCTGTGCCCCGCGCGCCAGACCGACTGGGGCGCCCATCTCGGCCATGATGGCATCGCCGATCTCGTCGGCGCGGGCGATCAGGGCTGCGTTGATCAATTCAAGATAGCTCAGCCGCTCCTCGCGGCTGGTGGCGGACCATGCCGGGAAGGCAGCCCTCGCGGCAGCAATGGCGGCTTGCGCGTCGGCCGGACCACCAAGCGCGACCTCGCCGATGA
>JAIYAJ010000165.1 GCA_027489105.1 Zymomonas sp.
ATTGACGATCGGCTTGCCCGAGACGCATTTCAGGCCTGCCTCGATCACCGACCATTTCGAGCTGTCGACCATCACCGGCACGCGCGCGATGTCGGGCTCGGCCGCGATCAGCTTGAGGAAGGTCGTCATCGCCATCTCGGCGTCGAGCAGCCCCTCGTCCATGTTGACGTCGATGATCTGCGCGCCGTTCTCGACCTGCTGCCGCGCGACCTCGACCGCCTTGGCATAATCGCCGCCCATGATGAGCTTCTTGAACACGGCCGAACCGGTCACGTTGGTCCGCTCGCCGATGTTCACGAACTGCGCGGTGGAGGTGGTCGTCATTATCTCGGGTCTTCCAGATCGTCGGTCAGCGGGGCGTATCGCGGATAATCTTTAAGAAGGCCGTTATCAGAGGCCTGCAATGAGCGAGGGGGCGGTCAGGCCATCATCGTCATCGGGTCGAGCCCGGCCAGCCGGGTGCGATGGTCGTGCACATGCGGCGTGCGCGGGGGCTTGCCCTTCACCGCCGCCGCCATCGCGGCGATATGCCCGGGGGTCGAGCCGCAACAACCGCCAACGACATTGACCAGCGCCTGATCCGCCCATTCGCCGATGAAGCCGCCGGTCGTCGCCGGCTGCTCGTCATATTGGCCGAGGTCGTTGGGCAGACCCGCATTGGGGTAGATCATGACCAGCGTGTCGGCCATCGCGGACAGGACCTGGACATGGGGGCGCAGCAGGTCCGCTCCGAAGGCGCAGTTGAGCCCGATCGTCAGCGGGTGCGCGTGGCGCACCGCATACCAGAAGGCCTCGACCGAATGGCCCGACAGGTTACGGCCCGACATGTCGGTGATCGTCATCGACAGCATGATCGGGATCTCGGTGCCGCGCTTCGTCTGCTCGTCGAGCACCGCCATGATCGCGGCCTTGGCGTTGAGCGTGTCGAACACGGTCTCGATCAGGATGAAGTCGCAGCCGCCGTCGAGCAGCCCGGCAACCTGATCCTGATAGACGTCGCGCATCGTATCGAAGTCGATCGCGCGATAGCCGGGGTCGTTGACGTCGGGCGACAGCGACAATGTCTTGTTGGTCGGGCCGATCGCGCCGGCGACGAAGCGCGGCCGACCGTCGCGGGCGGCATAGTCATCAGCCGCCTTGCGCGCGATCGATGCTGCCGCGACGTTCATGTCGCGGACCAGATGGACCGCGTCATAATCGCCCTGGCTGATGATGTTCGCGTTGAAGGTGTTGGTCGATACGATGTCCGATCCCGCGTCCAGATATTGGCGCGTGATCGCGTCGATCACGTCCGGGCGGGTGAGCACCAGCAGGTCGTTATTGCCCTTCTGGTCGCAAGGCAGGTCGAGGTCGCCACGATAATCGGCCTCCTGGAGCTTGTAGCTCTGGATCATCGTGCCGAAGGCGCCGTCGGTCAGCAGGATGCGCTGCTTCGCCTGGTCGCGGAAGATCGCCGCTGCTTCTGATCTGTGCATGATATGTCCCCGTCCCGATCTCAGGCCGCAACCTCGAGGCCCGCGCCATTCGTGCGCAGCCCCAGCAGGTGGCAGATCGAGAAAGCCAGTTCCGCCCGGTTGAGCGTGTAGAAGTGAAATTCGCGGACGCCGCCTGCATAGAGCCTGCGGCACATTTCGGCCGCGATCGTCGCCGCGATCAGCTGGCGCGCGGCGGGATGATCGTCGAGCCCCTCGAACAGGCGGTCCATCCACGCCGGGATCGCGGCCCCGCACATCGCCGCGAATTTGCGCGTCTGCGCGACGTTCGACACGGGCAGGATGCCGGGCACGATCTCGCCCTCGATCCCTGCCGCACGCGCCTTGTCGCAGAAGCGGAAGAAGGTTTCGGGCGAGAAAAAGAACTGGGTGATCGCACGCGTCGCACCGGCGTCGAACTTCGCCTTGAGATTGGCAAGGTCGCTTTCCAAGCTGACGGCTTCCGGATGGCTTTCGGGATAGGCCGCGACCGAGATCTCGAACGGATGAATCGCCTTGAGGCCCGACACCAGCTCGGCCGCGTTGCGATAGCCGTCGGGGTGCGGTGCAAAGCTCGCGCCCTGCGTCGGCGGGTCGCCGCGCAGCGCGACGATGTGGCGCACGCCCGCCGCCCAATAAGCGCGGGCGATCTCCTCGATATCGGCCTTGCTCGCCTCCACGCAGGTCAGGTGGGCAGCGGCGGGAATGCCCGTCTCGCGCACGATCCGCTCGACCGTCTGGTGGGTGCGCTCGCGGGTCGAACCGCCCGCGCCATAGGTCACCGACACGAAGCGCGGGGACAGCGGCGCCAGCGTCTGGATCGCGCCCCACAGGCTCTCTTCCATCTTCTCGGTCTTCGGCGGGAAGAATTCGAACGAGACGGCCGCATCGCCGGCGAGGTCGGCGAACAATGGCGTATCGAGGGCCCGGCGGGCTTCCTCGAGCTGACTGAATGGAACAGTGCTCATGATGCTACCTTCAACTGCGCGCGCTGACCGCGCACGCCCAACCAGAGTTTCACCGTCAATGCGTCGCCGACCAGCGCCTCGACGCGCTCGAGCCCGAGGCCGACCGAGGCGAACCAGGCGCCGATCTGTTCATCCCCGAAACCCAGCCGTGCATGGGCGTCGCGGGTGCGCAGCTCTTCCAGATCATGGCTCGCGAAATCGACGATGAGCAGCCGCCCGCCGGGCGACAGCAGACGCGCGCATTCGGCGATCGCCGCCGACGGATGTTGTGCGAAATGCAGGACCTGGTGCAGCAGGACGAGATCGGCCGTGCCGTCTGCGAGCGGCAGGGCGTACATGTCCCCCTGGCGCAGTTCGGCCCCGTCGAGGCCTGCCTCAGCCAGCTTCACCCGCGCGAGCCGGAGCATCTCCGGGCTGCGGTCTATTCCCAGCGCCGAATCGGCATGATCGCCGATCAGTTCGATCATCCGGCCAGTGCCCGTGCCGATATCCACCAACCGGCCCACTGGCGAATCGGACAGGATGCTCAAAATCTGCCGCTCGACCGCACTCTCCGGAACATGGAGCGAGCGAATCGCGTCCCACTCCTCCGCATGATCGGCGAAATAGCGCGCGGCTGCGGCGGCGCGGTCGGCGCGCACGGCTGCGAGGCGCGCGCGGTCGGTCGCGACCCAATTCTCCTCGCTCTCGCCATTCCAGCCGTCCATCGCGGCAAAGAGCGGCGCCACCGCCTGCTCATGTCCCAGTCCGAGGAAGACCCAGCTGCCTTCCTTGCGCCGGTCGGCGAGGCCGGCATCGCTCAAAATCTTCACATGGCGGGAAACCCGTGGCTGGCTTTGCCCGAGAACCTGTGCCAGCTCGCCGATCGACAGCTCCATCGCGCGCAGCAGATGGAAGATGCGAAGACGGGTCGGGTCGGCAAGCGCCCGGAATATGGCCAATGCGTCGAGCGGCATATATGCAGACATAAAGAAATCTTTATATGCGGTCAAGGCGCTTGCCCGCCGGATGCCCGCGCGGCATGCCCTCCCAACACGGAACTTCAAGGCGTTCCGCGAGTCTCACCGCCGGCGGGCCACCCGCCCGAAAGGGAAATCGATCATGCTTTCATCGGCACGGATTTTGGGCGTCGCGGCCCTGGGCCTGCTGCTTTCCGCCTGTACCTCGACGCGTGTCGGGACCGACAGGCTTGCGGAGAAGGACCCGCTCGAGGGCTTCAATCGCGCCGTGTTCTCGGTCAACCGCGGCGCCGACAAGATTCTCGTCAAGCCGGTGACCCAGGTCTATCGCGGCGTGACGCCGAAGCCTGCGCGCGATGGCATCCGCAATTTCTTCGCCAATGTCGGCGAGCCCTTCTCCTTCATCAACAACATCCTGCAGGGCAAGGGCGACCGGGCCGCGCGCAATGTCGGTCGCTTCCTGGTCAATACGACCATCGGCGTCGCGGGGCTGTTCGACCAGGCGAGCCGGATGGGGATCAAGCGCGCCGATGAGGATTTCGGCCAGACCCTCGCGGCCTGGGGCGCGAATGGCGGCCCCTATCTCATGCTGCCGCTGCTCGGGCCATCGACGCTGCGCGACGGCGTCGGCACGGGCAGTTCGTGGTTCCTCGACCCCTATCGTGTGTGCACCCGCGAATGCGATCTGCCCAAGGGCTCGCAACTGGCGCTGACCGCCAGCCAGGTGATCAGCATCCGCGACGGGTTGATCGAGAGCGGCGCCGACAATTTTCTGGCATCGACCCTCGATCCCTATGCCGCGACGCGGTCGGCCTATCTGCAGCGGCGACGCGCGGAAATATTGGATCAGGAAGACAATTTCAGCGCGGGCGCCGACGCCGACGCAGGGCTTCCGGCCCGCGACGCACTCGGTGCGGCCGATGCCGACGCCGGACTTGGGATCGCCGAACCGGCGACGGATGGAGCCACGCCGACCGTTACGGCACCGGCCTCCGAGACCGTTTCGGGGCCGGAAAAACAGCCTGATTAACTACCGGAACAAGAGACATTGCATCGCACTGCGCAAAACGGTAAGAAGTCCCCGCCTGTTTCGGGGGGAAACAAGCCTGAACGTGATTGGAAATCGTTCGAGCCACTCTCTTTTTAATCCACTTCCGGAGAATTCGATCATGAAGAAGATCGTTGCCCTTTCGCTCATCGCCGTTGCTTCGCTCTCGCTGGCCGCCTGCACGAAGGAAGCCCCCGCTGCCGAGAACAACACCGCCGTCGTCGAGAACGCTGCTGACGCCGTTGTGGACACCAACGCCGCGATGGCCGACTCGAACATGGCTGCTCCGGCGGACAACGCTTCGAACGCGATGTAATTCGTGCACGACCGCTTCGGTGGTCGTGGTTATCGAAAAGGGAAGGCCGCGCTTTCGGGCGCGGCCTTTTCTTTTGTCTGTCGCTCGTCCTGCCCGGGCGAAGGACTGATCAGCGGAATATCGGCTCGGTCACCAGCAATTCTTCGGCAGCACAGACTTGGGCAGACGGAGCGGCACCGCTGCGCTGCAGGGCAGCAAGTTCCGACCGCGCCGCAACCACCCCATCGGCATAGGCCTGTTCGGTCCGGACGACGTTCAGCGTCGCCGAGGCGGTCAGCCGCCCCGCCTCCACCGCACTCATGCTATGGGTCCCGCACACAACGCCGCTTTCGCCATAGGCCCGGCCGCGCGCCATGATCGGCGCAGCGCGCTCATGCAGGATCTCCGACAGCACCAGCGCCCAGGTCCATCCCCTGGTGGCATCGGCGGAAGGATAGTCATAGCTCATCCGCATCGAATCATCGGGTGTGACACAGGTCGGCCCCGATTCGGTCAGCAGCAGACGCCGGCGCTTGTAATAGGCCCGCAGTTCATTGGCCTCACGCACCGCGTCGCGCGACGCGCGCTCGATCAACGCGGCGGTGCGGGGGGCGGTCTGCGGGGTGATCGAGACGCGAGCCGCGCATCCGAACGCCCGCATCATCGCAGCGGCATCGCCGGCCTGGTCGTCGACCGCCATCGTCCAGCGCTGACTTCCCGCCAATGCCCGGGTGGCCTTGTAGACATCCCGATCGGCTACCCCCTTGGGCTCCTGCGGAATGGGTGCCGGCGGCACCACGTCGACCAGCGTCAGATAACCGGGATCGAGAAAGGGCGCCGGCCCGGTCTGTGCGCCGACCATTACGGCGGCACCCGCCAGACCGGCAAGGGCAGCGGCCCCTGCCAACATCGACTTCAGTTGCATGCACCTGCCCCCTGGTTCAATGCGGAACGGCGCTCCCCAGCGCCTCAATCGTTATAATAGCTGCCGTAGCGTTTTTCCTGCCCATAGCCATAGCCATAGTCGTCCGCGGTGAGACCCGCGCTGTAGCGGTTGAGCACCGTGCCGATGCAGGGCGCGGGCGCCAGCAAGCGGAAGCTGTCGCGGATCTGCTTACGGGTGGTGACACCATCCTCGACGATCATCAGGAAAGCATCGATCTTCTGGCTGATCACCACAGCATCGTCATTGGCGAACACCGGTGGGAGGTCGCACAGGCACAGGCTGTTCTCGGGCAGCTGGCGCATCGCCGCGATCAGCGAATCCATCCGCGTCGATGCCACCAGCTCATCCGACGCGCCCGCATTGGGATAGCTGGGGAAGAGGGTCAGTTGCTCATTGGGAATCGTCCGCGCGACCTGCCGCAGATCGTCGATCGTCCCGTCGAGAAAATGCGACACGCCGTGGCGCCCGGTCAGCCGGAAATTCTTGGCGATGGTCGAGCGACGCAGATCGAAGTCGAACAAATAGGTGTGGAGGTCCGGAGACCGGGCCAGCGCCGCCGCCAGATTGGACGCGACGAAGCTCTTGCCGACCTTCGGCGTCGGCGATGTAACGCCGATGATCCGCCAGCCCTGCGACCGTGCGATTCGCAGTATCTGTGCACGCAGCAGGGTGAAGGGCCGCGACCGGATATCCTTGCTGTCGAAGCCATAGATTCCGGTCTCGCGCAGCTGCTCGAAACCGCGGACCGGCTCCTCGGCCGGGAAGCTTGCCGCATCCTGATCCATATCGGGCTGGGTGGGTGCGTTCATGCCGCTGCCGTCTTGTCGCGCCGCCGGAACAGACCCCGCGCGCCGCGCGCCTTCTTCTTGCCCCGGCCCTTGCCCTTGGGCTTGAGCGTCGGGATCACCACCAGCGGACCGACGCCCAGCATCTGCTGCAGCGTGGCCGCTCCCCGGATCGGTCGGCGCAGCAGTTCGACGAGCAAGGCGAGACCGAGACCGAGGGCTATGCCCATCGACAGGCCGCCCGCGACGAGCAGACCGCGGTTGGGCGAATTGGGTTCATCCGGCAGCGTCGGCGGGTCGACCAGCACAAGCCGTTCGCCGCGCTGTTCCTCCGCCATCTTCTGGGCCGCTTCGGCCGCCAGAAGATTGCCCGATATCCGTTCGTAATTGGCACGCAGGCCATCGGCTTTCGCCTCGAGCTGGCGAATGCTCTCCTCGATCAGCGGCGCGCCGCTCTGGGCGACGACAGCGGCATTGGCGCGCGACATGTCCGCTGTCTTGGCGCTGCTGAGCGTTGCGATCGTGCGATTGTTCGCCGCGATCTGCGCGCTGATCGCCGGGTTGTTGCGCGGCCCCATATTCGCCCGCGCAGCCGCGCGCGCTTCGGTCAGCTTCTGCTTGGCGGCAATGACATCGGGGTGGTTGTCGGAGTATAGCGCCTGCGCCGCGGCGAGCGCCGCCTCTGCCTGCGAAACGCGCTCATCGGCGTTGGTGCTGCCGCTGTTAAGGCGCCCCTGAAGTTCGGTATTCTCGCGCTGCAGCTGGGCGATCTGGACGTCGTAGTTGGCGGTGGACGGTATGAACCCACCGATCCGCGACAGCGCCAGACCGTTACGTCCCTTGATCTCGGCGATCCGACCCTCGAGCTCCGAAATCTGCCCCTGGATCTGGCCCGACTGGTCGCGCAGGAAACCCACGGTGGCGTCTGCCTGGGCGGCCAGCTGCGTGCTGTCGAGCTTGAGCAGCTTTTCGGTGAACTGCTGCGTCACCGCCTGGGCCTTGGCCGGGTCGGAATAGGTGAAGGACACTGCGAAGGCGATCGTGCTCGACGTCCCGCGCCGCTCGGCCAGCTTGTCGATGTCGGCGGTGACCGGGGTGATCGCCGTCGCCTTGCGCATAATCTCGATAATCGCCGATAGCGAACGCTTGCGGCGCTCCGACTGATAGAGATCATTTTGCTGGATGATCTCTATCAGGCCCGGCCGACTCAGTATCTGCTGCTTGATCCGGGCGATGCGCTGGTCGATCAGGTCGTTGACCGCCGTCGCCGCTATCGCCTCGGGCAGTTCCTTCGATTCCACTACGACCGTGGCCGAAGACTGGTAATAGGCTGGAAGGCCATAGGCCAGGCCGACCCCGGTCGCGGTGCTCACCACGAAGGGAATGATGACGAGCCAGCGGCGCTGGGAGAGGATCTGCGGCAGATAGGCGAGCAGCCCGTCCGACAGCTCGACCTCGTTCAGCGCAGCGGGATCGCCGGCATCGTTCATATCAGCGCTTCACCAGCTGGATGGTCGCGTAGATATCGCCGCCGATATCGGCCTTCACCGGGAAACCCTGACCATAGATATCGCGATAATAGCCTTCGGCGCCGATCTTGATCCCACGCTGCAGCTGATATTCGAGGCCGCCTCGACCGGACACGAACTGCCGCGTTCCGAGCAGACCCGCCTGCCCCTCACTGCGCGAATAACTGCCGTTCCACAGGAACGTCATGCGTTCGCTGAGCGTGTGACGGTAGTTGACTCCGACCTGCGTCCGCTCGACCGTGCTGCCGGCGCCCGAGGCGCTGACCGAGCGATCCGCGACGATGCAGAGGTTGGTCCGGCGCCCGGTGTGGCAAAGCTGGAGCGACCCGGCCAGGCCCTGGGTCGAGACCGAGGGTGCGATACCGGGTAGGTTGAGGCGGCTGAACGACATGCCGAGCGAGGCATCGACCGACCAGGTCGGGCTCAGCACGGTCGAGAAGGTCAGCTGCGGCTGCATGATCAAGGTACTGAGCCCAGCCGTGTCATATTCGATCCGGTAGACCGAGCCGCTGATCCCCACCTTGGTCTTGGCGTTGATCGCATGCTTCCAGCCGATCCGGCCGCCATAATTGTCCGAATCGGCGCCGCCGGGGCCATTGGCGAAGCGGGTCGCGGTGTAGCCGCCATCGGCGCTGATGACGTCCTTGGGCGTCGCCTGATATTGCCAGCCGCCGCTGGCCGCATAGGTGTTCGAGCGGCGGCGCAGGCCGATCAGGTTGACGTCGGGCGCATCGATCGGATCGCCGGTGACGTCGTCGCGCCCCTGACCGATCACCTCGCTGTCATAGCGCAGCGCGCCGAACACGGTCAGCTTGGTCGTCACCCGCTGCTGCGTTTCGAGCACGGCGCCATAGGCGTCGTTCTTGCCATAGTTGCTCAGATAGGCGGTCCGGTCGAAATGACCCGACGCAGTGGTCTGGCCCTTGGCGCTCTGGATCGTCAGGCGCGGCGCGATCGACGTCTCGATGTACGTCGCCGAGACATCGTCGCCCGCCGACAGGAACGGGTTGGCGTCATAGCCGAGGCGATAATCGGTCTCGACCGAGAAGGTCGACTTGGCAAGCGCGGCGCTGGAGGCGCCCGCCAGGGCGAGGCCGGCCACGCCGGCCGCGATGCAGCGGCGGACGATCATGGCACCACCACCGTGTCACCGCTCTGCAGTTCGATGATCGCACCGCGCAGATCGGACTGCGACGGGGATCCCTTCATCGCCGTGTCGAGACGAACGTCGATCACCTGAATCTGAGCCCCCTGTTTTCTGTATATCTTCACCCGGCTGAGGTCGGCAAACTCGGTCGGCCCACCCGCCACGCTGATCGCCTCGAGTACATTGACGTAATGGCCTGGCTGGAACGCGCCCGGCTGGCGCACCTTGCCCGCAACCGAGAAGCTCAGCCCGCTCGGATTCTTGACCGACACCGTCACGCGCGGCACGCTGTTGCGATACTGGTCCGACAGGCCCGCCGCGATCACGCCCTCCAGATCGGTCGGCAATTTGTTCAGCGCATCGATCCGGCCCACGAGCGGGAAGGAAACGCTGCCGTCCGGCAGGACCTTGAGGACACGCTGCAGACGCTCGTCACCCCAGACATAGATTTCGATCTCGTCGCCCGGATTGATGCGATAGGGCTTGAGAGCACCGGGCGCCGGAGCGGCACTGGGCAGCGATGCGACCGCAGCCGGCGCCGGCGCTGCTGCTGCTTCGGAGACGGCGTTGGCGGTCTGAGCCGACGTGAGAGACGGTGCCAGCGACAGGCTCAGCCCCGCAGCCACCGCGAACGCGTGTCTCGATCGCTTCACGCTACGCCCAACTGACACCATGGTCTTTCATCGCTCCCTGCTCCGCCGCCCCCATGCGGATCCGCCCCCCGGCATTTCCGAGACAAGTGCCTCAAAATCCTGTCGGACGGAATATAAAAAGCCGATCCGGGGGCGCACTTTGCACAAGCTAACATTTGCCCCGACGCACAATCGGGCAAATCGCAACCAGAAGACGCTTTCCGAACGCTACGGATATCGAGCCGCAAAAGCGACGGGAGTGGTGCGGGCGGGGGGAATCGAACCCCCACAGGTCTCGCGACCTTACGGATTTTCGTACCACTTCGGCTTTCGCCGCCGCCCCGAAGGACGTTCGTGGTCTGGACTATACCTTCGCCCTGTCTCCATGCGGATAGCCGCATGGTGATGTAGGCGCTGCCCGTCTAGTCTCTACACCTTCCGGCGCAAAGACGCCGGCTTGGCTCGGGATCGCCAGGAAGAAGGGTTCCCCGAATTTGAGCAGTTCTGCACCATGGGTTTCCCCATGGGCACTCGATGCGACTTCAAGTCCGTTGCGTCTACCAGTTTCGCCACGCCCGCAGCGCGGAGCGCGCTGAATAGCCAGCGCGGCTCCGGTCGCCAAGCGGGATTTGCCGCGACCCGACCGCGATCAGACGTTGAGACGCTCGCGTATCTCCTTGCCCGGCTTGAAATAGGGCACGCGCTTGGCGGAAACGGGAACGGTGTCGCCGGTGCGGGGATTGCGCCCCACGCGCTCGCCCCTCGACCGCGTCGAAAAGGCCCCGAACCCGCGCAGTTCGACGCGGCCACCCTCGGCAAGACGCTTGCTGATGGCGTCGAATAGAGTTGCCACGATCTTCTCGACCTCCTTGGGCGAAAGGTCCGGATTTTCCTGTGCCAACAATTGAACCAATTCCGACCTGATCACAAAGCGTCCCCCCTTCGACATCATGGCCAAGCCGGCAAATGTTGTTTTGGCAGCAACTGCCGTCGGCTTCGGCGAATCCGCCCCCAGCGAAGCTCACCGTATCCGCATCTATGTATAAAAACGGACACGAATCAATCTAAGTTAAGGGCGGTGGGCGTGAATGACCCTCGGTTCAGCCTTGCGACAGACGCTGCACCGCAATAAACCGCAGAGCGAGCCGGAAACCGCCCGCCACGATCCGGCCTATCGAAAGGGTCATAAATGCTTGTTCGCCTGGTCGTAGCCTCGATCGCCACCCTGACCATCGCAGCCGGCGCTTCCGCCGCACCGCTACCCAAGCCGGCGGCTTTCGGCGTCTGCGGCGCCTGCCATAAAGTCGACAAGGGCGCCCCGAACGGCATCGGCCCCAATCTTTGGGGCATTGGCGGCACCAAGGCCGGCGACGTTCCGGGCTTCGCCTTCTCGCCCGCCATGAAAGCGTCGAAGGTCGTGTGGACCCGCGACAATCTGATCGCCTTCATCCAGGCTCCGCAAAAGGTCGTGCCCGGCACGCGCATGCCCTTCGGCGGGCTTAAGAACCCGACCATGGCGGCGCAGATCGCGGACTATATCCTGTCGCTGAAATAAGCCCGCGACGGCCGGGGTTCAGGATCAGCCGCCCCGGCCAGCCCGTGCGTCTCTAGCTTGCCGCCGCCCCGCTTCGGGCAAGGCGCACGATATCCATCTTCGCGAGCTTGCCGGCTAGCACGGCGACGGCAGCATCGGTCATCGCCATCGCCTTGCCGAGATCGCCGAGCGAAATCGGACCCTTGTCGACGACCGCGATCAGCCGGCGCGCCTGCTCGGCGGGCAGTTCGATATGCGCGAACAGCACCTCGCCAAGAACGGTCGAGCGAATCCGTCCCGTCGGGTCCGGGACGGCCGAGACGATCGTATGTCCGTCCATCAGGTGGGTCGGATAGGTCCTGAAAACGTGATAGCCGTCCAGATGACCCGGATGCATCGCAGGGCGCGTCGCGATCTTCTGGGCCGCCGACAACAGCCCCTTGCTGCGGCGTCGGGTCTGTTCGGCCCACAGCTC
This sequence comes from Zymomonas sp., assembly GCA_027489105.1. The sequence goes on from JAIYAJ010000165.1 coordinate 11,791, forward strand.
GACATAGCGCCTGTAGATGCCCGCCCAGTCATAGTCCCGCTCCGCACGGAGCCTCCCCGCTTCGCCCATGCGGCGACGGAGGTCCGGATCGTTGACCAGCGTTTCGAGCCGGTCCGCCAGTTCCTCATGGTCGAACGAGACGGCAGCGGCGACGCGCGCGCAGAACGGCTCATAAGCCTTGTCGACCTCGAACCGCTGCGCGAGTTCCGCTCCGGCACCGGGGCTCGGCGCCCAGCTCGTGATCCGGAAACCGTCGACGCCCTGGCGCACCGTGTCCTTGTAGCCGTTCCAGTCGCTGACGATCACCGGCAAGGCCGCAGCCATCGCCTCGATCGGGGTGATGCCGAAGGTCTCCTGCACATTGTCGGCCAGCGACATGAAGATGTCACCCGCCTGGAAGGCATCGAAATATTGGTCGTCATCAGCCCCGTCGACGAAGATGTGCCGCGCAGCGGGAGCGTATTTCCCTGCGGCGGCGCGGACCGCGTCATCGGCCGAGGCATTGGCCGACTGCCCCGCCTGCACGAGCACCAGCCGCTTGCCGGTGCGGCGAATGACCGCCTCGACCGCGCGATACATCGGATAGGGATGGGCCTTGGTCGCGAAGGACAGGCGCCCCGCATAGAGCACGACCACATCGTCTTCGGTGAGCCCCAGTCGCGCCCGCGCCGAGGCGCGACGCGATGCCGACGGCGCAAATGTCGCGGCATGGACACCGAGCGGGATGACCGGGAACATCGGCAGATCGGGTCGAACCTCGCCTCCCATCCGCCAGCGATGATAGTCGATCGCGGCCTCGATCGACGTCCTGACGACATCGAGGGCGGCGGTCGACGTGCAGATCAGCGCGTCCCACTCCATCATCGGTTCGGTGACATAGCCGGTGATGATCTCCTGCGCGCGCAGCGAGGACAGGGTGTGGGTGATGCCGCACAGGCTATAGGCGAGCGGGTTTTCGCGCAGTCGCAGGCGCGCATCCGCAGCCAGGCCGGGGTCGAGCCGGAAGAGGGTGCCGACCTGCTTCAACTGATCGGTCCGGTTGCCCGCGATCCACTGAATTTGCCGACCAGGCGTCACCGCGTCGATTGCCTTGGCGATCTCGGCCGCTCCGCTGCGCTTGCCCCCGAACAGGATGAAGGGCTCATCGGGCGGCATCGCTTCGACAGCGGCGCGGAGGAAGGCCGCGCCGGCGGACCGGCGGCCCATCATGGTCCGCCCCTCGGTCAGATAGGCATCGGGTTCGCAAGTGAAGGCTATACGCATGGCGGCTCCTTGCACGCGCACGCGCCGCAAGGTCAATCCACTCGGCGCGACGCAACGTCGCTCTATGCCGAACTGTCGGCATAACCATTAAGCGAAGATATGCATCGAGAGATGGTGGTGGAGGGGGCTGGATTCGAACCAGCGTACGCTTGCACGGGCAGATTTACAGTCTGCTGCCTTTAACCACTCGGCCACCCCTCCGGAGGCGCCTGAAGCGAGGCGGCTCCATGGCGGCTCGCGGCGCCCCTGTCAACGCCCGCTGCGCAAAAATCTCGCCATTCGACGCGCTTGCATGAACCGCCGGCTGATCGCTAAGGCAATGTCATGCGCAGAGGCCACCGCCCATCCCAATCCCCGTCGAACCGTCCCCGCTTCTGGGGCCGTCATGCCGTCATCGCGGCGCTCGCCAATCCCAATCGGACCGTGAAGCGGCTGTGGGGCACGCGCGAGGCCGTCACCGCGCTAGACCTGCCGCCCGTGCTGCCCGTGACCTATGCTGACGTGGCCGACCTTGGCCGGCTGGTGCCGCATGATGCGCCGCATCAGGGGCTGGTGATCGAGGTCGACCCGCTGCCCGAAATCTGGCTGGGCGACCTGCTCGACCAGGGGCGCGACGACCGCCGGCCGCTGATTGTCCTCGATCAGGTGACCGACCCCCACAATGTCGGCGCGGTACTTCGTTCGGCCGCTGCGTTCGACGCGCTCGGCATCGTCACCCAGGATCGCCATGCGCCGCCTGAGTCCGGTGCCTTGGCGCGAGCGGCATCGGGTGCGCTGGAGCAGGTTCCCTGGGTCCGCGTGGTGAATCTCGCGCGGTCGCTCGAGGAGATCGCCGAGGCGGGCTTCTGGCGGGTAGGCCTGACCGGCCATGCCAAGGCGACGCTGGGCGACGTGATGGGCAATGCCCGAATTGCGGTCGTGCTGGGGGCGGAAGGCGAAGGGATGCGCCAGAACACAGAGGCGCATTGCGACGAACTGGCAAAGCTGCCGATCAGTCCGCGCGTGGAGAGCCTGAACATCTCCAATGCCGCCGCGATCGCGCTCTACGCCATCGCCACGCGGGGCTGAAGCGAGCGCGCGAACGGCGCGGCCCGGTACGGAACCGGGCAAGAAACGGGAGGACCGGGCAGAGCCCGGCCCCCAACGGATCAATCCTCGGGAGCGATCGTGACCGTCAGGCCGTCGAGCTCGTCGGACATCGCGATCTGGCAGGACAGGCGCGAACGCTCGTCGCGATGGTCGCTGCTGTCGAGCAGATCATTCTCGTCGTCGCTCATTTCGGGAAGGACACCGACAAATGCCGGATCGACATAGATGTGGCAGGTCGCGCAGGAGCAGCAACCGCCGCAGAGCGCCAGAAGCTCGTCGATGCCCGCGTCGCGGATGACTTCCATGACCGACAGGCCGGCCTCAGCATCGAGCACCGACTCTTCACCCTCGCGCGTGACGACAACCAACTTGGGCATTAGCACTCCCCCGACAATAAGACTGCGGATTTGGCGCGGCTATGTCGCGCAAGCCCAGCGAAATCAAGAGCAGGAACCGAAATGAGCCTTTCTGCGGAGCAATTGCGACAGGGTCTGGATGCGCTGGCGGCCCTGGAACCCGCTTTCGCCCGGATGATCGCCGCTATCGGCTATCCCGAACCCCGCATCCGCGATCGCGGCTATCAGACGCTGCTGCGTACGATCGTCGGGCAACAGGTCAGCGTGGCAGCGGCCAATGCGATCTGGTCGAAGCTCGAAGCCATCGTCGGCGGAGGCCTCGCCCCGGAGAGCGTAGCGGCTGCCTCCGACGAGACGCTGCGCCTCGCCGGCCTGTCGCGCCAGAAGGCAGCCTATGCCCACAGCCTCGCCGAGCATGTCGCCGACGGCAGAATCGACTTCGCCAAGCTTCCTGCAGACGACGAGGAGGCGATCGCGCAGATGACTGCGATCAAGGGCATCGGGCGCTGGTCGGCCGAGATCTATCTGCTCTTCGCCGAGGGACGCCCCGACATCTGGCCGGCGGGCGACCTCGCCGTGCAGATCGAGACCGGTCGCCTCCTGGGCCTGCCCGAGCGCCCGTCCGAGCGCGAGACCCGACACCTGGCCGAGGCCTGGCGCCCACATCGTGGCGCGGCGGCCATCTTCACCTGGCACAGCTATTCCGCTCGAGCCGCCGCAGTGAAGCAGCCGCTCTGACCACGATCAGAAGGCCAGCCGGGCGGTGAGGGTGAAAGCGGTATCGCTGTAGCCGCTCTCTTCGCGCCGGTCGCCGGCGAGCGACACGAGAAATCCCGGCGTCCGGAAGCTCAAGCCAGCCCCCGCCTGCACCGAGCTTCCGCCGAGCCGGGCGCTGGTCATGTCGAAACTGCTTCCACCCGCCAGGAACTGCGCCGACAGCGCCGACACCGTATGATCGAGTTGCAGCGAATATCCCCCGCGCAGGTTGAAGCCGATCGCCTGCTCCTCGCCCAGAGGCAGCTCATAGCCAATGGCGAGGCGGACATTTTCGAGCAGCGCCTTATCAGTCCGGCCATCGACTGCCAGATCGAGATCGCCGCCGCCGCTCATCCTATAGCCGCCCTGCCTGAGCCGGGTGTAGGAGAGGCTGTTCGACGGTTCGATCGAGAAGCGACCGAGGGAAAAGCGTGCACCGATTATGGCATCGCCGGACAGGATCTTGCCGGTCCAGCGCGACGACTGCGTCGCCAACAGATCACCGATCGTGATCTGCCGCTGGAAGTCGTAGCTGGTCCAGCCATAGCCGGCCGACAGCTGGGTGAAGAAGGGCCCACCATGCCAACCGGCATAGAGATCGACGAGTTTGGAATTGACGCTGAACGGCTTGTTGGACACCGCCGTCATGCCATCTATCCGCACGTCGTCCCAGGCGAAACTGGACGCCAGACCGATGGTGAGCGAGCGGCTGAGCGCATAGTCGGCACCGAAGGACAGGGTGTAGCGATCGCTCTCGAAGCCGGGATCGTCCAGCGCATCACGATGCCGTAGCAGGTTTGCGCTCTGCTGGATCCAGGGCGTGAAGCCGATCGCATCGGATTCGCGCCATGGCTCCATCGCTGCCAGTGCATCCAGCCGTCCGCGCACCGCTCCGCTGGCGCCCATCGTCAGTGCCTGCGCTAGCCGGATCGGCATCGCCCCGTAACCGGCCGGTATGATCTGGCGATAAGCCGCCCGCACCGACGCCTGGTCGGGCAGGTTCGCGATGGTCTGGAAAGTGCTGCCATTGCCGAATGCGACCATCGACTGGTCGAACAGCGCGGCGACCCCAGGCGTGAAGCCCGCCTCGCTGCCGGTTCGCTGATGCAGCGTGACGCTCAACGTCCCGTTGCTGATGCCATAGTCGCCCAGCGTGTAGAGATAGGGCAGCGAATCCTGGCTGATCAGGGTCGACAGATGATCGGTGCTGATACCGCCTCCCGCCGTGAGCACCTGGATCGGAGCGGTACCGGGCTGATCGGTAATGTAGAGGCTGATCCGGCTGTCCCCGAGGAAGCTTGCCGTTCCGGTCAGATTCACGCCCAGGCTACCGGTGGCGATCGGGATGATGAGCTGCGAATTGCCCGAAGCTGTCAGCGACGACAGCAGTGGTGCCGCCGTCCCGAGGTCGAGCGTCGCGCTGTCGGTGAGGCTGACCGACAACGTGCCGCCGGTGCCGATGGTGAGGCTGCTGGCAAAGCTGGTCGTGCCCGACAGCGACAGCAGATTGTCGCCGCTGCCGAACGCGATCGCTCCGCTCAGCGTCCCCGAATTGGCGCTGTAGGTCGAATCGCCCGATCCGAAGCGGATGTCACCGATGATCTTGCCGCTGTTGGAGACGGTCACAGCCTGCGCGCCGGCGCTCAGGTCGATCGCGACGGCCTCGACGCCGCTCGCCGAAATCGTCCCACTGTTCACGATCGAAGCGATCGTGCCGCCTTCGTCCAGGATCGCCGTCGCGCTGCCGCTGCCGACGCTGCTGGCGATGGCGCCGATCGCTCCGCTGTTCACGAGCGTGTCGACTGTCGAACCGGCGCGCAGAACGACCGCCTGCGCGACCGATGCAACGTCGGTTTCGACGGTCGAATCGGTGGCCGAGATCGAACCCTGATTGACGATCGCAGGGACCGTCGCGGCATCGCCGACCTCGAGCGCGATGGCGGTGGCCGCCCGCGTCGTCGCAGTGATCGTAGCGTTGCTCTGGTTGATCAGGCCGCCCTCGACCAAGACCGCCGCGTCATCCGAGCCCGCGATGCGCACGCTCGTCACCGAATATCCATATTCGGTACCCGCCCCGCTGATCGCCGAACGGTTGACGATGCCATAGCCGTCATCGGAGCCGCTCTCCCCGACGGCGGAAATCAGAATGTCGGTGCTACTGCCTTCGACCGACGTGACGAGCAGCGCGGTGCTTCCGTTCGTCCCGACCAGCGCGCCCGCGACCAACGTGTCCGAACTCGACACCGCCGTGTCGCCTACGCGCACGCCCGCCGAGCTTTCATAATAACGGTCGTTGACGAAGCCGCCCGTGATATCGGCCGAGATCTGCACGACGGTACCCGATGCCGCGTAGATGCTGACCGTATTGCCGTCACTGTCCGTGCCGGTCGTGGCCGATTGACCGGCGCTGACCGTGCCCGCGACGGTCACCGTACCGTCGACAGGCGCCGCGATCAGGACCGCCGTGGCATTGTCCGCCGATGCGTAGCTGCTGCCGGTCAGCGTGACGTCGCCGGTCACGGGCGCATAGATGCCAAGGCCAACCGAATCGCTGCCGGTAACGATCAGACTGTTGAGCGTGATATCGCCCAGCATGGGGGCTTCAATCGACACCGCATGGGCACCGACGCCGCCGACCGATATCGTGCTGTCGCTCGATCCGAGGATCGATCCGGTCAACAGATCGCCGGTGACTCGGATGCCGTAATTGTCGCTGCCTTCGGACCCGGTGACGCTGATCGTTCCATCGTTGGTGATGGTCGCCGACCGTCCGCCGCTGGCATCGACCAGCAGCGCCGTCGCTCCGGTCGACGCGCTCGACCCGATCGTGCCCTCGTTGGTGACGTCGTTGTCGCTGTCGACCAGAAGCGCGGGGCCCTCATCCTCGACGATGATCGAGCCGGCGCTGGTGACGCTGACATCGCCAGCGCTGTCATTGGCAGCCGTTGCGGTAGCGACGGCGGTCGTCCGCGCGGTCGATACGCTAAGCGGATCGGCCTGCGCCGAGGTGGTGGAAAGACCTGCGGCGAGAGCGGCAAGACCTATACCTGTCGACCACCGGCTATGGCGAAGGGCGGCGAGGCGATGGGTCGAGCGGTCGGACATGAAACATCCTCTGCGGGGGCGGGGAGCCACCGCTTAGGCAGAGGAGGTTTCATGCAATTTCCGATCGATGTCGGCGGCGACACACGACCGCTACAAAGCGGCTACAATCGCCCGAAACGGCAAATTCCTAAGCGCGCAGGCGCGCGCCGGCCTTCGCTGCTGCTGCCACGACGCGCTCGGAGATGGCCTGGAGTTCGGCGTCGGTGAAGCTCTTCTCCGACGGCTGAAGCACCACCTCGATCGCGACCGACTTCTCGCCCTCGGGCACGCCCTGCCCCTGGAAGACGTCGAACAGACGGGCCTCGAGGATCGCGCTCTTGTCGGCGCCCCGAACCGCTCGCAGCAGATCATCGCCCGCCTTGTCCGCTGCCATCAGGAAGGCGAAGTCGCGGCGGACCGGCTGGAGCGAGGGCGGTGCATAGGCGTCGCGCATATGATCGCTGCCGCCGCGCTTGGCGGGCACCGCGTCGAGGAAGATCTCCCCCGCCACGACGACACCATCGATATCGAACGCCTTGGCGATCGCCGGATGAAGTTCGCCGAACTCGGCCAGCACGGTCTTGGGGCCGAGCCGCAGCGAGCCCGAGCGGCCCGGATGATAGATGCCGCTCGCCTGCGCCTCGTACAACTGGACCCGGTCGACGGGCGCACCGATCGCACCGAGCAGCGCGACCGCCTCCGCCTTGGCGTCGAAGGCATCGAACGGCTGGGCCTTGCCCGTCCGCCAGTCGCGTGCCGTGCGGTCGCCGGCGAGCAGGAAGCCGAGAGTCAGCCCCTCGCCGGTCGCCAGATAGCGGCGGCCAATCTCGAACAGGCGGATGCTTCCCGCACCGCGATCGGCGTTGCGGCGCGCGGCGGCGATGAGCCCCGGCAACAGCGACGGCCGCATGACCTTAAGGTCCTCGCTGATCGGATTCGCCAGCGTCCACGCACCGCCGCCAAAGGGGGCCGCCTCGGCCTCGCTGATGAAGCTCCAGGTGACCGCTTCGTTCAGCCCGCGCGCCGCCGCCGTCCGACGTGCACGGCGCTCGATCTTCTGCAGCAGCGTCGCGGTCGGCCGTGCGACGCCTTCGGCGCGGGGCAGAGGGGTCGACGGGATGTTGTCGATCCCGACGATGCGGACGACTTCCTCGACCAGGTCGGCCGGCCCGTCGACGTCGCGGCGCCAGCTTGGCACCGACACGTTCCAGACGGCGTCGATGCCGAAGCCTAGCGAGGTCAGGATCGCGCGCTGGCGATCGACCTCGACATGAAGCCCTGCGAGCTTCTCGGTCAGAGTCGGGTCGTAGCGCAGCGCCTTGGTGCCCGAGGGCGGCGTGCCCGCTTCGACGACCTGCGTCGGCGTGCCGCCGCACAGCTCGACCACCAGCCTGGTCGCAATGGCGAGGCCATTGGCGAGGAACTGGGGGTCGACGCCGCGTTCGAAGCGGGTCCGCGCGTCCGAGGTGATCCCCAGCTTCTGACCGGTGCGGGCGACCGCTTCCGGCGTGAAATAGGCGCACTCGATCAGCACGTCTGTCGTGGCCCCGGTGACGCCGGTCTTCTCGCCGCCCATGATGCCGGCGATATCGTCCGCGCCATTGGCGTCGGCGATGACGGTCATCGTCTCGTCGAGCGTGTAGCTCTTCTCGTTGAGCGCCAGCACCTGCTCGCCCGGCTTCGCCTTGCGCGCCACCAACGGCCCGTGCAGCTTCGCCAGGTCATAGACGTGCAGCGGGCGACCGTGATCGAGCATCACATAGTTGGTGATGTCGACGAGCGCGGAGATCGGCCGCTGGCCGACCGCCTTCAAGCGCTTGGCCATCCATTCGGGGCTGTCGCCGTTGACCACGCCGCGCACCACGCG
>JAIYAJ010000095.1 GCA_027489105.1 Zymomonas sp.
AGCCGACGGTGCGGCCGATATAGACGCCGTCGAGATAGATGCCGACCTTGGGGTCGACCGCGTTGTTCGAAACGCCCGAAGCGACGCCGCGAATTGCGATCGACGGGTTGCTCTGCAGACCCTGCGTCTGAATCTGAAGGCTGGGTGCGAGACCCGCGAGATTCTTGACGTTGGTAACGCGCAGCGTGTCGAGCTGCTCGCTGCTGATCGCGGTGACGGCCACGGGAACCTTCTGCAGGCTCTCGGCGCGGCGCTGAGCGGTCACGACGATCTCTTCGAGGCCCGCCATATCCGATTCGGATGCCTGCGGCGCGGTGTCCTGCGCGACGGCTGCGGTGGCAAGAAGGGAAACGCCGGCAAGCGCCAGCGCGGTGGTGGTGAATCGCATGAAATCCTCTCCTGAGTCGACGCTGTATTTTTCTCCGGCGTCGTGCCCGTTTCGGGTTCGCGCCACCGGCTCGGTACGTCTGGATGGCGCGCAGCCTGTTGCCGCCGCGCCGCCCTTAAAGGCTCAGCTCGCCCTGTCCTTACATCTCGGCATGTCCCCCGCTCTCCTTTTCGACTTGCGCTGGATATTTGTCTATCGTTTACGCAAGTGAGGAATGTATCGACAGATTGACCGCCAATCCAGTCAAATCTGGACCGTAGTCGACGAATTCGAACGATAATTTGGATGAGGAGCATGGAGATGGGCGAGGCGATGGCCGGCAAGGTCGTCATCGTGACCGGTGGCAGCGATGGAATTGGCCGCGCAACTGCGGTGGAACTCGCTCGAAACGCTGCGCATGTCGTCATTTGTGCGCGGCGTCAGAATGTTCTCGCGGAGGCACATGCCGAGGTGCAAGCCGCAGGCTCGGTCGAGTCGCACATTCTGGATGTCGGCGATGCGCCCGCCTTTGCCGGATTGATCGCGGATGTCGCGAAGCGGCACGGTCGCCTCGACGGCCTCGTCAACAACGCCATGGCGGTCAGCTACAAGGATGTGCTCGATCTGACTCTCGACGACTGGCGGCATGATTTCCGTGTGAATGCCGAGGCGGTGTTCGTCGGTACGCAGGCCGCAATGCGCATCATGCTGCCGCAGGGTTGGGGATCGATCGTCAACATCTCCTCGCTCAACGGCCTGCGCGCGATGCCGGGGATGGCGAGCTATTCGGCGTCCAAGGCCGCGCTGGTCCATTTCAGCGCAGTTGCGGCGGCCGAAGCGGCGCCGCACGGGGTGCGCGTGAACGTCGTCGCGCCCGGACAAGTGATGACGCCTGCGACACGTGCTTTCGCCGCCGCCGACCCCGACCGCAACGCGCGCGTCTCGGAAACCATTCCGATGCGTCGTGGCGGCGAGCCCGAGGAGATTGCGCGCGTCGTCCGCTTCCTGCTGTCGGACGAAGCCTCCTTCGTCACCGGCGCCTGCCTGCCGGTCGACGGTGGCAAGCTCCAGCAGCTCTACGTCCCAGCCTGATCCACTGGCCAGCCTGATCTCCTGGCCGGCCTGATATCAGGGGCGGATCAGCGGGCGCATCGACCGGGCGACGGCCAGCACGCAGTGCCATTCGCCAGGCAGTGCGGCGGTCCGCCGGTCGTCCTGCGCGATCGCGCGCAACTCGGCGCGGAAGCGCTCGATCGATTCGCGGACGCGCGCCGCCCCGAGTGGTGAAAGCTTGATCGTCTCGGCACCGAAAATCGTTTCCGGGTCGCTGTAGTCGATCGTTACGAACAGCTGTTTCAGGTGGCGTTCGAAATGTCGCCGCATCGGTACGCGTTGCCACGCATGCGCCGGGCTTATCCGCGACCGCACCCGCCCGCCGGGCAGGCGGTCGACGAGGGCCAGACGCTCGAGCTTGGCGAGGTGCCGTTCGACCGTATCGGGCGGAATGTGGAAGCCTTCGGTCGCCTCGCTCGGCGGCCATCCGTTGACGACCAGGAAGAAGATCGTCGACAGATCCTTGTCCTGGGTCAGCGCCTCCTCTTGAGCGAGGGTGAGCTGGTCCTTTTCCTGCTCGGCGGTGCGGCTGCTGTCGGCCAGCTCCCCCAGCGTGGTGTCTGCGAGCCGACACAGCTGCGCCAGCGTGTTGAAGCTAAGGCCGCGGCCGTGGAGCCAGCGTTTGACCGTGGCAGACCCGACCTCCAGCTCCTCGGCCAGCTTCGCCTGGGTCCATCCGGCAGCTCGCAAGGCGCGCCGTAGCGCTGTCAGCAGCGCCGCAGCCTCTCCGTCGGCGGTATCATTTGCTGAGTCGTCCAGCATCTTTCGGTGATCCATTGTGGCAAAGTGAGAGCGACCCGGTGGAGAGGCAAGCATAATCTCTTTTTTGCGACGTCCGGCCGCCTTCGACGCTGTCGGTCGGACTTCCGACCCTCACTGGTCCGGCCGTCGCTCGCGACGGCCGGATCTCTTATATTCAGCTTCAGCGGCCTCCATTCGCCGCGATGTCGATCCCGTTGACGAAGCCCGCACGCGGGTCCGCGAGGAACGCGACGACGTGGGCGATGTCGGCAGGTTCGCCGATCCGGCCTGCGAAGTTCGATATCATCCCGTCCTGAACCTGCGCTGTGATCGTGTCCCAGTCGTCGGCCCAGCCATTGGCTTTCGCCATCTCCTTCAGCCAGCGATCGGGCCCGGTCGAATGGGTCAGGCCCGGGCTGATGCTGTTCGAGGTGATCCCGGTGCGGGCCAGCGCCATGGCGAGGCTGCGGGTTAGCGAGCGGATGGCGAGCTTCGCTGCCTGATAATCGGGGATGATCGCCATAGGGAAATCGGCCGACTCGCTCGACAGCTGGATAAGCCTGCCCCAGCCGGCCTCGCGCATGCCCGGCACGGCAAGCTTCACCAGACGGACGATCGATCCGACGTTGGAGTTGTAGCTGCTGTTCCAGATGTCGGCGTCGGTATCGAGCCAGGCCATGGTCCCGCCGCCCGCCGACTCACCGCCGGCATTGTTGACGAGAATGTCGACGCCACCCATCGCCGCAGCCGCGCCGTCGAACACGGCCTTGGCACCCGCATCGTCGGATAGCGATCCGGTCACGGCATGTACCGGGCCGCCGGCCGCTGCGACGCGCTCGCGCGCCGCCGCCAGTCGCTCTTCGTTGCGGCCATGCAGGCAGACGGCCGCGCCCTCTTCGGCCAGGCGCAGGGCGATGCCCTCGCCCAGACCCGCGCTCGATCCGGTGATCAGTGCGCGCTTGCCCTCGAGCGGCCGCGCCATCAGCTATATTCCAGCTTGATGCGGGTGAGGCGCGTCGCCGCCATCAGCCAGCGCTCGCCGACCTTCACATAGCGGTCGTGATAATGGCCCCAGCCATGCATGCGTCCAGCCGGGAGCACCGGATGGCCTTCGGGAGTCCAGAGCCAGTCTTCCATCGACCAGATCGCCTTGGCTTCGGTCGGGGAGAGGACGTCGATCCGCGGCATATAGCCGAAATGCGCGGTCTTCACCCCGCCCAGGACATAGGCATTGTTCTGCGCGAAGGCCTTGGGGTCGTGCGACAGCAGGTCCGGATTATGCGGCTCGACCGCCTCGCGCATGTCGGTTTCGGCATCGGGCGTGAAATTGGCGACGAGACCGTCCCAATCCTGTTCGTCGATGCAGCGAAAATATTCGGCCTTGCAGCGCTTCACGCCCTCGATGGCGAGCAAAACGTCGATCGGGTTCATGCGGTCACCTTTTCGCCAAGATAGGCTGCGCGATATTCAGCGAAGTCCTGTTCGACGAGTTCGCGGGTCAGCCCGAAATCCTCGAGCGCATAGCGGTGCGGGGCCCGGTCCTCGCGCTTGTTCGCTTCGACCCATTCGGCCATGCCGGCTTCGATTTCCGGCGTCACTGCGATGCCGGCCTCGGCCAGCACGCGCTTGCCTTCTTCGACCGGCTTCGTCGTCGTGTCGGTGTAGCGGACGTCGATGAAATTGTCGGGGCCGACCTTGGCGCGCACCGACATGAACAGGTCGAGCAGTTCCGCCAGACGCTTTTCCCAGAAGGCACCGATGCGCTCGCGGTCGACGGTCGACCCCATATGATAGAGCGTCGTCATCATCGAACAGTAGGACGGCACCGTCTGCACAGGATCGCGATGTGTCATCACGATCTTGGCCTCGGGGAAGGTGTCGAGCACGCCGTCGAGCGCCATCAGGTGGCCGGGGGTCTTGAGCACCCATTTTGCGCCGCGCCGCGCCGGATCCTGCCATTGCAGCGACTGCAGAATTTCCTTCAGATCGACATAGCAGCGGGTGCGGCTGTTCTCGACAAGCCAGCGGGCGTAGCTCGGTACGTGGTACATCCCCTCGATCATCGTCGACGAGAAGAGCAGGCCGAGGATGATCAGTTCCTCGTCTGACTGGTCGATGCTCATCGGGTGGATCGACATCAGCTCGGGCGCATGTTCGAGCATATAGGCCAGATAATGTTTGGCCGCCTCGCGCCGCGCGTCGGGCTGGCCGCGCTCCTCGCCGGGGAAGGGGGCGTAGTTCTGCGCCTCCCACCATTTCACCCCGGTCATGCCGGGTGCGGACGACAGCATCCGGTGCAGCATCGTGCTGCCCGTGCGCGGCAGGCCGACGACGACAGCCGCGACATCGACCTTCTCGTCGAGGATCTCGGGATGGCGCTTGATCAGGTCGACATGGCGCAGCCGGTTGGTCAGCGCGGTGACGATCATCGCCTCCGCCCCGCCGACCCCGACCTCGGTCAGTTCGGCCTCGCTGTTCAGGACGGGTATCAGTGCGTCCAGATTCTCGAAGATCCAGGGATCGCCGAAATCGGACAGGCCGGTCGCTTCGATCGCACGGGCCGCCAGCGTCGCCCGGTCGCTTACCTTGCTCATTGCATTCCTCTCCAAAAGGCTCAGACGCCGTAGCCGCCGGCGACGGCCAGCTGTTGTCCGGTGGTGTAGCCCGCACGGTTCGATATCAGGAAGGAGACGGCATGGCCGATCTCTTCCGCCTTGCCCCAGCGCCGCAGGGGCAGCTGCGATTGCACTTCCTTGACCCAGGCGTCGTCGAACTGCCCCTGGGCCAGAAGCTCGTGGAACATGCCGGCATCGATGACGCCGACGAGCACGCTGTTCGCGCGAATGCCGTGGCGGCCTTCTTCCTTGGCGATGCCGCGCACAAGCGACTCATTGGCTGCCTTGGGCGCGACCGACAGTCCGTCGCGCGGCGGCCAGTAGAGATCGCCAGCCGATCCGAGATGGACGAAGGACCCGCCGCCCGACGCACGGAAATGCGGGACCAACGCCTGCGCCGCCGAGAAGAAGCCGTGCACCTCGACATCGATCGCCCGCTTCCACTTTTCGAGCGGCGTTTCGGACAGATGGAGCTGATCGACCAGCGGACCGGCGGCCCAGACGAGGCCATGGACGCGGCCATGCTCGGCGATCGCCGCATCGCGCGCGGCATCGAGCGTGGCCGGGTCGGTCGCATCGACCTGATGCAGCGAGACCTTGCGGCCGTGAGAACGAAGCTCCTCGGCCAGCGCCTTGGCCGCGTCCCGCTTGCTGCGGAAGCAGAGCGCCACGTCACTTCCATCGCGCGCGAGCGCGCGCGCCGATGCCGCGCCGAGACCGCCCGTGGCGCCGAGTACCATCGTTGCACCGTCCGGAAAAATCTGATCGCTCACGCGTCCCCTCCTTATGGTAATGGCGGTTCGCATTGCGCCGCTCCATTATCTCTGGGTCACTGAATTGCAGACTGAGACGGCTAAATCAACACGCATAGCTTGACATGGAAGCATGAAATGCAGAGGCTTGCGTAGCAGAGCCGGTTGCAAGCCGGTCATATTCGGAGGGGCCACATGGCGAGACTGGCAGGCAAGGTAGCAATCATCAGCGGCGCAGCGCAGGGCATGGGCGCGGCCACCGCGCGACTCTTCGTCGCCGAAGGCGCCAAGGTCGTGATGGGCGACGTGCTCGACGATAAGGGTCGCACCGTCGCCGCCGAGCTTGGCGAAGCCAATGCGCTCTATCAGCATCTCGACGTTCGTGAAGAGGACCAGTGGGCCGCGATCGTCAAGGCCGCCACCGATCGCTTCGGCAAGCTCGACATCCTGGTCAATAATGCGGCCGTCACGCATTTCGGCGCTGCCGAAGAGCTACGCAAGGAAGATGCCGAGCGGGTGCTGGGCATCAACCTCATCGGCACGATGATGGGCGTCAAGCATGCGGTCCCCGCGCTCAAGGCCAATGGCGGCGGCGTGATCGCGAACATCTCGTCGGTCGACGGCATGCGCGGCTGCAACGGCCTGGTCGCTTACACCGCCAGCAAATGGGCGGTGCGCGGCATCTCCAAATCCTATGCCTATGAGTTCGGTCCGCATGGCATCCGCGTCGTGTCGATCCATCCCGGCGGCGTGAACACCGAAATGGGCAATCCGGGGCGCGAGAGCGTCGAGACGGTCAACGCCCGGTCCTTCCGCCGCGTGCCGCTGCAGCGGATCGGCGAGCCCGAGGAAATCGCGCGTGCGACGCTGTTCGTCTGCAGCGACGAGGCAAGCTACATCTCGGGGGCCGAGATCGCCGTCGATGGCGGCTGGACGGCCGGCCATTATGAGCCCGCGCTGCCGGGCTGCCCCGACAGCCTGCGCTGATCGCGATGGCGAGGCTCGACAACACAGTCGCGATCGTGACCGGCGCCGGACAGGGCGTCGGTCGCGGCATCGCGCTCGCGCTGGCGGCGGATGGGGCGAGCGTCGCCGCCGTCGGCAGGACGCTCGACAAGGTGCAGTCGGTCGCGGCGGAAATCGAGGCCGCCGGTGGCAAGGCGCGCGCCTTTCACTGCGACGTCAAGGACGCCGGCTCGATCGAAGCGCTGGTGGCGGATGTGGCCGGCGCCTTCGGGGGCATCGACATCCTCGTCAACAATGCGCAGGAAGTCCCGCTCGGCCCGCTCAGCGACGTCAGCGACGAAGCCTTCCTCGCCGGGTTCGAATCGGGGCCGCTCGCCACCTTCCGCCTGATGAAGCGGTGTCGCCCGCATCTCGCCAGGTCGGGCGAGGGCGTGATCATCAACCTCGCCACCTCGGCGGCGGTGCGTTGGGACATGAGCGGATACGGCACTTATGCTGCGGTCAAGGAGGCGACCCGCGTCCTGACCCGTGCCGCTGCCGCCGAATGGGGCGTCGAGGGGATTCGCGTGCTGACCGTCGCGCCGCATGCCGACTCGCCGGGCCTCAAGGCCTGGATCGAGGCGCGGCCCGAGGAGGCGGAGGCCTTCTTCCGGACGATACCGCTGCGTCGCATCGGCCGTTGCGAGCAGGATATCGGCCGGGCCGTCTCTGCCCTGTGCGGGCCGGAGTTCGGCTATCTGACCGGCGCCACCGTCCCGCTCGACGGCGGCCAGGCGAATTTCGACTGATCCGATGGGCAGCGCCTTCACCCCGGTGACGATCGGCCCCGTCACGCTCCGCAACCGCTTCATTCGTTCGGGCGCGAACGAGATGATGACCTATCGATCTCGGCCGACCCAGTCGCTGCTCGAGTTCCATCGTCGGCTGGCGGCGGGCGGGGTTGGCATGACGACGCTGGCTTATGTCGCGGTGTCGCCCGATGGGCGGACCTTCGCCAGCCAGGGCGTGCTGAACGCCGACAGCGTCGCCGACTATCGCGCGATCACCGACGCGGTTCACGCCGAAGGCGCGCTCGCCTCGGCCCAGATCACCCATGGCGGCAGCTTCGTGCAGCACAAGGAGCTGTCGACGCCCCGCGCGATGTCGTCTTCGGGCGGCATCGACAAGATGGGCGTGATGATGGGCCGCTTCTTCCAGCGGCAGATGAACCGCCGCGACATGGACCAGGTGCGCGACGAGTTCGTTGTCGCCGCGCGCCATGCGGTCGAAGCAGGCTTCGATGCGGTCGAGTTGCACATGGGGCATGGCTATCTGCTCAACCAATATATCTCGCCGCTGTCGAACAAGCGGCGCGACGATTATGGCGGCACCGCCGAGAAGCGCGCACGCTTTCCGGCCGAGGTGCTTGCAGCCGTGAAGCAGGCGGTCGGCGACCGCATAGCTGTGCTGGCCAAGATCAATCTCTACGACGGCGCCAAGGGCGGTGCCACGGTCGAGGACGGAATCGTCACCGCCAGAGCGCTCGAAGCGGCGGGTGCGGACATGCTGGTGCTGTCGGGCGGGCGGAACATCGAGTCGAGCTATGTGATGTTCTCCAGCCCGCTGCCTTATGACGATCTGGCGCTGATGCAGCGCGGCTTCTTCGCCAAGCTGCAGTTCCGCCTGCTCAAGATGGCGACGCCCAAGACGGTGAAATTCTCCGAGCTTTATTTCCTCGATGCGGCACGCCGCGTGCGCGCGGCGGTCAGGTGCAAGCTCGGTTATCTGGGCGGCGTGCTGTCGCTCGATGGCGCGGAAAGGGCACTGGCCGAGAATTTCGACGCGGTCGTGATGGCGCGCTCGCTCGTCCACGATCCGGCGCTGGTGTCGAAGTGGCAGGCCGATGCCGCGCATCGCTCGGCCTGCGACGCCTGCAATCGCTGCGTGGCGGTAATGTACGGCCCGGCCGGCACCTATTGCACCCTGTCGGGCAACGCGATCGATCCCAAGCTCAACAAAATATATGCTGGAGAGGAGCTCAACCATGCTGCTTAAGGACAAGGTGATCGTGATCAGCGGCGTCGGCCCCGGGATGGGTCAGTCGCTGGCGAAGATCGCAGCCGCGGAAGGCGCCAAGGTCGGTCTCGGAGCGCGCAACAAGGCGTTCCTCGACGAGGTGGTGGCCGAGATCAAGGCGAAGGGCGGCCAGGCGATCGCGCTCGCTACCGACGTGACCAAGGCCGACCAGTGCCAGGCGCTCGCCAAGGCGACCGCCGAGGCGTTCGGCCGCATCGATGGCCTCGTCAACTCGGCCTATATGCATGGCGAGTGGCTGCCGACCGACATGGCCGATGCCGAGGAATTCGCCGACGTGTTCAACGTCAACTGCGCCGGTGCGCTGCGCATGGCGCAGGCCTGCCTCGACGAACTCAAGAAGTCCAAGGGCGCGATCGTCAACGTGTCGACCATGTCGACCGTCAATCCCTTCCCGGGCGAGGGCGCCTATTCCGCCGGCAAGGGCGGCATGAATGCGCTGACCCGCCACATGGCAAAGGACTTCGGGCGTCACGGCATCCGCGTCAACGTCACCCGCATGGGCTGGATCGGCGGCGCGCCGGTGTGGGGCCATATCGATCGCGAGGTCGCTGGCGGACGCGACCGCGACGAGGTGGTCGGTGAGATCACCGGCCGCATCCCGCTCGGCATCATCCCGCCCGAGGAGGATTGCGCAAAGGCCGTCCTGTTCATGGTCTCCGACTATTCCAAGGTGGTCAACGGGGCGTCGCTGGACGTCAACGGCGGCCAGTATATGGCGCCATGAGCGCAGGGGTGGATCGGGTCGCGCCGGGCGAGGTCTGGCGCGATTTCTGTCGCCGGCTTGAAAAGGCCGGCGACCTCGTCTTCAACGCCGAGGTTGCCGGCACGCCGATCGATCAGGCGGAGGGCTATCGCTATCTCTCGCGCCTGATGCGGATCGCGCTGGAGATGCATCTGGAGAATTCGGACACCGACTTTCCCGGCTTCTACCAGGCGTCGCACCCGACCGCGAAGATCGGTGCGGATAATCCCGACAATCTCTATCTGAACGCCTCGATCAGCGGCGGGCGGCGCTATCGCATCACCGGCAAGCGCGGCACGGTGCCGATCCTCAGCTTCGGCTCCAAGGCGAACCGCTATGCGGTCGACGGCACCATGGCGTCGACCGGCGAGATCGATTCCGCCGATATGGTGTTCGAAGCCGATGGCAGCTTCGAGATCATCGCGTCGAAGGAGAAGGCGAACGGCAACTGGCTGCCGCTGGCCGACGACACGTCGATGCTGCTGGTTCGCCAGACCTTCCTCGACCGCGACAATGAGCAGCCGGCGACGGTGAAGATCGAGGCGATCGATCCGCCCCGCGCGACGCCCGAGCCGCTGAGCCTGCCCAAGCTGGAGCAGAGCTTCGGAAAGGCCGTTGCCTTCGTCGAGGGCACGGCGAAGACCTTCCTGCACTGGGCCGACCTGTTCAAGAAGGAGCAGCTCAACCAGCTGGCGACGACCGACCAGACGATGTTCTTCAAGGCCGGCGGGGATCCGACGATCTTCTATCTGCACGGCTATTGGAAGCTCGAGCCGGGCGAGGCGCTGGTCATCGAGACGCCGGTGCCCGACTGCACCTTCTGGAACTTCCAGCTCGACAATATCTGGATGGAATCGCTCGATTACCGTTTCCACCGCGTCCATGTGAACAAGCACAGCGCGAAGACCAACCCGGACGGATCGGTGACGATCATCGTCGCCGAGCGCGATCCCGGCCATGGCAATTGGGTGGACACGGCCGGGCACGAACATGGAACGATGCTGCTGCGCTGGACCGGCGCCAAGGAGCATCCGGTCCCGAAGACCAAGGTGGTGAGGTTAGATGGCTGATCTTGAAGAGCGTATCGCAAGGCTGGAGGCGGAAAGCGACATCCGCCGGCTGAAGGCCCGTTATCTCAATGCGTGCGATGCGAAGGACGTGGATGCCATCCGCGCCTGCTTCACCCCCGATGCCGAACTCGATTACCAGCCCGTCGGGAAATTCGGTCCCGACGGGCTGATCGAGGCCTTCACGCAGATTGCGCTGCACAGCCCGATCGTCGACGTGCACCAGATCCACAATGGCGAGATCGAGGTCATCGACGCCGACACCGCAAAGGCGCGCTGGAGCCTGGGTTTCTCGACCTACGACCCGCGCGACGGCAGCTTCCGCCTGATCGGCAGCTTCTATCATGACGAATATGTCCGCACGCCGGAGGGCTGGCGCGTGTCGAAATCCCGGCATGAGCCGCGCACCATCATGGACGGCAAACTGGGTGAGGCCGGCGTGACCGCACGGTCGATCCTCGCATGAGCGGCCTGCGCGAAGAAGCCCGCGCCTGGCTCTCTCGGGCGCTCGACGGTCCCTTTGCCGACATTCGCGGGATCGCGGATCTGTCGAGCGAATATGATCGCCGCAAGCAGTGGGAAATCGCGCTGGGCGAGGCGGGGCTGGGCGCGGTCGGCTGGCCGGTCGAATATGGCGGTCGCGGCGCTACCATCGCCGAGCAGGTCGCGGTCGCCGAGGAATATGCACGCCTGCACGCACCGCCGCGCATCGCCCATGTCGGGGTCGAACTGGCGGGGCCGACGATCATCGCCTTCGGGACCGAGGCGCAGAAGACAAAGTTCCTGCCTGGCATCGTGTCGGGCCGCGAACTTTGGGCGCAGGGCTATTCCGAACCCAATGCCGGGTCCGATCTCGCCAATGTCCGCACAAAGGCACGGCTGGAGGGCGGTCGCTGGGTCATCGACGGCCAGAAGATCTGGACCTCGCTCGGCATGATCGCCGACTGGGCCTTCGTCGTCGCGCGCAGTGAGGAGGGCAGCCGGGGGCCCAAGGGCCTCGTCTATCTGCTCGTGCCGCTCGATCAGCCGGGCATCGTCCGCCGGCCGATCCGCCAGATGACGGGCGAGGCCGAGTTCGCCGAGCTGTTCTTCGATGGCGCGGTGACCGACGCCGACAACATCGTCGGCGCACCGGGGCAGGGCTGGCAGATTGCCATGGCGACGCTCGGCTTCGAGCGTGGCGTATCGACCGTCGTCCAGCAGATGCACTTCGCCAACGAACTGACGGCGCTGATCCGCCTCGCCCGCACCAATGGCGCCGATCGTGACCCATCGCTGCGCCGCCGGATCGCAGATGCCTGGATCGGGCTGGAGGTCATGCGCCATGGTCTCGTGCGGACGCTGTCGGACGAGGCGACCGAGGAACTGGGCGAGGAAGCGCTGACCTCTAAGCTCTATTGGTCGCGTTGGCACCGCGATCTCGGCGATCTGGCGATGGATGTTCAGGGCCTCTCGGGCGAGGTGGCGGAGGGCGATCATTATCGCTTCAACCAGCTGACCCATATGCATCTGGCGAGCCGTGCGGACACGATCTACGCCGGATCGAGCCAGATCCAGCGCAACCTGATCGCAGAACGCGGCCTTGGTCTTCCCAGGGAACCACGCGGAGAGCTTTGACCGACCTTTTCAGGCGGAGCGGAGGATAGCCTCGCTCCGCCTTTTTCGAATGCCCAATAGATATGTGACAACATTTCATTGACGCGCGAATGTGATGTTGTCACATGGCGCCGCCGGGGGCTGGTCGCATCGGTCCCCGCCGTGCAAGCCGATTGGGGGACATCATGTATTTCGCGTCACGCCGCCGTTATTCGCTCCGCGCCTTTGCAGTTGCCCTGGCTACCGTCAGCGCTCCGGCCTTTGCGGAGGATGCCGGGGGCGACGCCTTTGGTGAGGAGGCGGAGCAGCACATCACCGTCAATGGCGTGCGTCAGCCCTATCGTGGCGATTTCACCCTGGCCGAGATTCCGCAGTCCATTGCCAGTATCAAGGCGGAGACGTTGGAGGCGAACGTCATATTGCGCCTGACCGACGCGCTCGACCTCAACGCCTCGATATCGCGGCAGAACACGCTCGGCGGGCTCTGGGATTCCTTTGCGGTGCGGGGCTTCGCGGGCGACGAGAATCTTCCGACCGGATATCTGGTGAACGGGTTCAACGGTGGCCGGGGCTTCGGCGGCCAGCGCGACGTGGCTGGCATCGAGAGCGTCGAGGTTCTGAAGGGGCCTGCGGCGGCGCTGCTGGGGCGGGGCGAGCCGGGCGGCACCGTCAACCTTGTGACGAAGCAGGCCGAGATAGGCCGAAGCTTCGGCACCATGGCGCTCCAATATGGCAGCTTCGACCGCTTTCGCGGCGAAGCCGATGCCAATGTCGCGCTCTCGGGCAATCTGACGGCGCGGTTGATCGGCTATGCGGAAAAGAAGGAGTCCTTCCGCGATACCGTCGAGGAGAAGCGCTGGGGCTTCCTCCCCTCGATCGGCCTTGCGCTCGGCGAGCGCACCCGTCTCACCTATGATTTCGAATGGACCAGGGTCGAGGTGCCATTCGATCGCGGGATCGTCGTCCTCAACAACAATTTCAATACGGTTCCGCGCAGCCGCTTCCTTGGCGAGCCGGGCGACGGCGACACGGTGGCGAGGGCAACAGGCCATCAGTTGCGCCTGCAGCATGAGCTTAGCGACAACTGGAGCCTGCTGGTCGGCGCCAGCCTGCGCGACACGTTGCTGACGGGCACCTCGTCGGACGCGGAACTGGTGCCATCGCGCCAGAAGCTGTTCATCGACGGACAGTCGCTGTCGCGCCAGCGCCGGTCGCGCCGCTATGATTCGCGCCAATGGGTGGTCCGGGCCGAGCTGTCGGGCGAGTTCGAGACCGCGGGTCTCCGGCACCGCGTCCTGATCGGTGCGGATCATGACGTGTTCGAGAATGAACAGGACTTCCGGCGCTTCCGCCCGCCTGTCGTCACCGGCGCGACGACCGACCAGGCGGGCTATGTCATCGATATTCGCAACCCGGTCTATGGTCGCTTCGCTCTCCCCGTGCCCGCCCCGCTCAACGACCGGCTCGATGTCCAGCGTTCGACCGGCATCTTTGTCCAGGACCAGCTGAGCCTGACCGACCGGCTGCAGCTCCGCATCGGCGGGCGCTATGACGATTTCCGCCTGCGCACCGACAATCGTCTGACCGGCATCGACACTCGCCGCAGCAAAGGGCGCTTCAGTCCCCAGGCGGGTATCGTCTATCGCCTATCCGATCCGCTGACGCTCTATGCGGCCTATGGCGAGGGCTTTCGCGCGAACATTGGCACCGATGTCGCGGGACGCATTTTCGACCCCGAGACGAGCCGCTCGATGGAAGCTGGGGTGAAGCTCTCGGCGCTCGGCGGACGCCTTACCGGAACGCTCGCGGTCTTCCAGCTCGAAAAGTCGAACGTGCTCGCCAGCGACACCAACAATCCGGGCTTCTCTGTCGCGATCGGCAAGGCGCGCAGCCGGGGTGTCGAGCTCGACCTGAACGGCCGCCTGCCGGGCGACATCGACCTGCTGCTGAGCTACGCCTATCTCGACGCCGAAGCGCGATCGAGCGTGCGCGACCCGAATTTCTCCTTCCAGATCCGGCCGGGCGATCCCCTCATCAACATTCCGGATCATAGTCTGAACATTCAGTTGTCCAAGCGTTTCGCGATCGCGGGCAGGGAGGCGCAATTGGGTGCTGGCGTTCACTATGTCGGCGAGCGTTCGGGCGAGACGGGGACGGCCTTCACCCTGCCGTCGCACACGCTGTTCCGACTGTTCGGCGATGTGGAGCTTCGTGAAGGCATCGATCTTTTCGCTTCGGTGCAGAATCTGTTCGACACTAAATGGTATGCCAACAGCTATTCGCCCCTGTGGGTGCAGCCGGGCGCTCCCCGCACCGCTACGGTCGGAGTGCGGGCCAGCTTCTGATACGCTGGGCATTTCCGGTTGTTCTCACATTGGCTGCCGCATCTGCGCTATTCGCAACGCAGACGGCGGTCATCGTGACACCTCCGCTCCCGTAGCCGCTGTGGTGATCGGGGGCAGGCGAGCAGCCGGCGGAGCGGCGGACATATGCCTGTTTTGGGCGCCCGGATCGCCCGATGGCGCGCCGGTCATCCGGTCAGACGCCCCCCATCCGGCGAGCCCAGGATCGACTCAGCGCGCCAGATAGCCGCCGTCGACAGCGAGCGGATGGCCGGTGATGAAGCTCGCCTTGTCCGAGGCCAGGAAGACCACCGCGTCGGCGATTTCTTCGGCGCGGCCCATGCGGTTCATCGGATGCATCTGCGCCATGAAGGCCCGGCTCTGGTCGCTCAGGCCCTCGGCTTCGGTCATCGGCGTGCTGATCGCGCCGGGGCAGACGCAGTTCACGCGAATGCCCTCGGCAGCATAGCGCATCGCCGCCGATCGGGTGAGGCCGACGACGGCGTGCTTGCTGCCGCAATAGCCGGCCCCGGCCAGACCGACCATGCCCGCGACCGACGCGGTGTTGACGATCGATCCCGAGCCCTGCTTGGCCATGTGGCGCAGTTCGGCCGCCATGCAGAGCATGACGCCGCGCTGGTTGACCGCGACCACCTTGTCATAGAGGTCCACCGACTCCCACGGGGTCGTATAATCCTCCAGCGACACGCCGGCATTGTTGAAGGCTATGTCGAGCCGGCCCCATTTGGCGACCACGCCATCGACGGCTGCCTCGACCGCCGCCTGGTCGGTGACATCCAGCGCGATCGAATAGGCCTCGCCGCCGGATGCGACGATGGTCGCGACGGTTTCGGTCGGGTCCTTGAGATCGGCGACCGCCACTTTCGCGCCCTCGGCGGCGAAGGCGATCGCGGTGGCCGCGCCGATCCCGCCCGCGCCGCCCGTGACGAAGGCGATGCGGTTCTCAAGCAATCCTGCCATGGCGTATCCCCTCTTGTTTATCAGACGATCTCGAACAGCCCGGCGGCGCCCATGCCCCCAGCGATGCACATCGACACGACGGCGTAGCGGACGCCGCGACGGCGGCCCTCGATCAGCGCGTGGCCGACGAGGCGCGAACCGGTCATGCCGAACGGGTGGCCCAGCGCTATGCCGCCGCCGTCGACGTTGAGCTTCGCCGGATCGATGCCGAGCTTGTCGCGACAGTAGAGCAGCTGGCTGGCGAAGGCCTCGTTGATCTCCCAAAGGCCGATATCGTCGACCTTGAGGCCGGCGCGGTCGAGCAGCTTCGGGATCGCGAAGACCGGGCCGATGCCCATCTCCTCGGGCGCGCAGGCCGCAACCTGCATGCCGCGATAGATGCCGAGGATCGGCAGGCCTTCCTTTTCGGCCAGCGCGCGCGACATCACGACCTGCGCCGAGGCGCCGTCCGACAGCTGGCTGGCATTGCCGGCGGTGATATGGCGGCCTTCCTTGATGATCGCGCCGTCCTTATAGACGGGCTTCAGCGCGGCCAGACCTTCGGCGGTCGTGTCGGCGCGGATGCCTTCGTCACGGTCGAGCACGACGTCCTGATGGCCAGCTGCGGTGCCATCCTTCTCGAACAGCGCCTTGCGCACCGCGATCGGAACGATCTCGTCGGCGAAGCGGCCCTCGGCCAGCGCGGCTGCAGCGCGCTGCTGGCTCTCGGCCGAGAAGGCGTCCTGCGCCTCGCGCGAAATGCCATAGCGCTCGGCGACGATCTCGGCGGTTTCGATCATCGGGATATAGGCATGCGGTTCGGCGGCGATCACCGCTTCCGAGCGGTTGCGATAGGTCGAGGCATATTTGGTCAGCGTCAGGCTGATCGACTCCACGCCGCCGGCCACGGCCACGTCGATGTCGTCGGCGATGATCGAGCGGGCCGCCAGCGCGACCGCCGTCAGGCCCGAGCTGCATTTGCGGTCGAGCGCGAAGCCCGGCGCGTTGCGCAGGCCCGAGGTCGCGGCGGTCAGCCGTCCGAGATTATAGCTCTGCGTACCCGACTGCGTGCCGACGCCGAGGAAGATATCCTCGACCCGGTCGGGATCGATCCCCGCCCGCTCGACCGCCGCGCGGACGACATGGCCCGACAGCACGGGGGCCTCGGTGTCGTTGAACGCGCCGCGATAGGCCCGGCCGATGCCGGTACGGGCTGTGGAAACGATAACGGCTTCACGCATTGGGCATACCTTCAAATCCGGTCATGTTGGTCGGGCCGAAAAAGGCCTTCATCGACACGACCTTGCCGGCCTCGTTGAACTGGAACGTATCGATCACGTCGACGCGCATGCCGGGCTTGGCAAAGCCGACGTTGAACGCGAAGGCGGCGGTGTCGCCCGCGATGCGGACCGGGCCTTCGAGGTTGAGCTTGGGCTTGCCCTGCATCGACGCGGTGTAGAAGGCGCGGATCGCGTCATGGCCGACATGCGGCGGAGTGCCGACGGGGTCCTCGACGGTTGCGTTCTCGGCGAACAGGCCGACCACCATTTCGGGATCGCAGGCGTCGAACGCCGCGACATAGGTTTCGACCGCACGGACCATATCTGCAGCATTGGGCATGTCAGCTCTCCGGATAATAGCGACTGATGGTGTCGACTGTGCAGGCCGGTTTCTCCGACCCTTCGAGTTCGATGATAATCCGCACGATCGACTGGATCGAGCCCTTGATCTCCTCGACCTTCACGATTTCGCCTGTGCCGCGAATGCGCGAGCCGACGGGCACGGGGGCGAGGAAGCGGGTGCGGTCCATGCCGACGTTCACGCCGTGGCTGACGCGCTGGACTTCGATCAGCTGCGGCAGGAAGGCGTTCGCGAGGCTGAGCGTCAGATAGCCATGGGCGATGGTCTTGCCGAACGGGCCGGTTGCGGCGCGCTCCGGATCGACATGGATCCACTGGCGGTCCTCGGTCGCCTCGGCGAACTGGTCGATGCGCGACTGTTCGATCACCAGCCAAGGGGTCGGGCCCAGCGGCGTTCGCTCGGCGCCGAGCAGGTCGCGCGGCGAGGCGAAGATGCGGGTATCGGTCATGCGTGCTGGCTCGACACCGACAACACTTCGCCGGTCATGTAGCTCGACAGGTCGGAGGCGAGGAAGATCATCACATTGGCGACTTCCCACACCTCGGCGGGGCGGCCGAAGGCCTCGCGCTTCGACAATTCGGCGAGCAGTTCGTCAGTCGTGACCTTGGCGAGGAAGGCGTGCATCGCGATCGATGGGGCAACCGCGTTGATCCGCACGCCATGCTGCGCCGCCTCGATCGCGGAGCAGCGGGTGAATGCCATGACGCCGGCCTTGGCGGCGGCATAGTGCGACTGCCCTTCCTGCGCGCGCCAGCCGAGCACCGAGGCGTTGTTGACGACCGATCCCTGGCCGCGCTCGTACATGTGCGGCAGGAAGGCGCGACTCATGCGCATGACCGAGGTCAGGGTGACATCAATGACGCGGCTCCACTCGTCGTCCTTCATGTCGACGACGCTCGCCGTGCCGCCGAGGCCGGCATTGTTGATCAGCACGTCGACATGGCCGAGTTCGGCGAGCGCCGCGTCGCGCAGGGCGAGGACGTCCTCCTCGCGGGTGACGTCGCACAGCTTGACCGCCGGGCGGATTCCGGTCGCCTCGGCGATCCGGTCGGCGGCCTCGTTGAGGCGGCGTTCGTGGAAGTCGCTCATCAGGACGGTCGCGCCCTCTTCCGAGGCGCGCTTGGCCGCAGAGAAGCCGATGCCGGTGCCCGCCGAGGCGGTGACCACGACGGTCTTGCCCGCCAGCAGGTTGCGGCCGGGAGGATAGGGGGGAACGCTGCGGCTCATGCGGTGACCTCGTCGATGATGGCGCGCGCTATGGCGTCGCGATGCTCGTCGATCCGATCGAGCATCGTCGCCGAGGATCGGGCGCGCTTGAAGAAAAGATGGGCGTGATGTTCCCAGGTATAGCCGATGCCGCCGTGCAGCTGGATGCCGTCGGCGGCGCAACGCAGATAGGCGTCGCTGCAATAGGCGCGGGCACCATGCGCGGCCTTGGCGAAATCCTGGCCTGTCGCGATGGCGCGGGCAGCCCAGTCTGCGGCGGAACGCGCGCTGTCGACCAGCAGCTTCATGTCGGCCATGCGGTGCTTCATCGCCTGGAAGGACCCGATCAGGCGACCGAACTGGACCCGCTGCGTCGAATAGGCGACCGTCTCGTCGAGCGTGCGCGCGGCACCCCCGACCTGTTCGGAGGCCAGCAGACCGGCGGCAGCGGTCCACGCCTCGCGCAGCGCGGCGCCGGCATTGGCGACAAACTCGCCATCGGCCAGCTCGACGCGATCGAAGCGCACGATCGCCATCGGGCGGGTGAGGTCGAGCGAGACGACCCGATCGACCGTCACGCCTGCCCGATCGGCGGGGATCGCGACCAGCCCGACATCGTCCCAGCCATTGCCGCCGCCGGTGGCGACGACCAGGATCGAGGCGGCGTGGCCGAAGGACACATAATGGGCCTCGCCGCTCAGCCGACCGTCGACGATGCGGGGCCCGATGCCGTGGGGCAGGGCGCCGCCGCGCGCGCCGCGCAGCGCGAGCGTCGCGACATCACCGGCAGCGATCCGCCCGAGCAACGCCTGCCGCAGATCGGCAGGGAAGGCGCGGGCGATCGTGCCGCCCGCGAGGACGACACTCTCGAACCAGGGGATGGGTGCCAGTGTGCGGCCCAGTTCCTCGAGGATCAGCGCCTGCTCGATCGGGCCCAGGCCGATGCCGCCATCCTCCTCGGCGATGCCGAGGCCGGCAAAGCCCAGTTCCTGCGCGAAGCCCAGCCACAGCTCCTCGTTCCAGCCGGCATCGCTGTCGATCGTC
Organism: Zymomonas sp.; assembly: GCA_027489105.1. The sequence continues at coordinate 19,229 of JAIYAJ010000095.1, forward strand.
TTGCGCAGCCGCTCGAAATCGGCGCGATCGGCGAGATAGTCTCGCGCCGCCTCACGAATGGCGATCTGGTCTTCGGTCAGCGTCAGGGCCATCAGCCGGCTCCGTAAACGGGCTTGGCGGGCGCGCGGCCCGCGACGAGCGCTTCGACGACGGCACCGACTTCATCGGCGCGAAGGGCGCGGCCCGGATCGGCCGAGGTCGGCCCGTCGGTCCAGCCCTGAGCGATGCGGATCGTGCCGCCGAATGGCTCGAACACCTGTCCTGTCACTCCGGCCGATGCCTCGCTGGCCAGCCAGGCGACGAGCGGTGCGGTGTTTTCGGGCGCATAGGGATCGAAGGCCGCTTCCTGCATCGACGTCATCGTGTCGGCAAAGGCGGTCATCGTCATGCGCGTGCGGGCATTGGGGGCGAGCGCGTTAGCGGTGATGCCATAGCGCGCCAGTTCGGTCGCCTGCACCAGCGTCAGGGTGGCGATCCCGGCCTTGGCCGCCGAATAGGCGCTCTGGCCGACGCTGCCCTGCAGACCCGCGCCGGAGGTGGTGTTGACGATGCGTGCGGAGACCGGGCGGCCGGCCTTCTGCTCCGCGCGCCAGTGATCGACCGCATGGCGGCTAAGGCAGAAATGGCCGCGCAGATGGACGCGGGTGACCGCGTCCCATTCCTCGGGCGTCGCCGAGACGAACATGCGGTCGCGGACGAAGCCGGCGTTGTTCACCACCGCATGGAGCGTGCCGAAGGCGTCGATCGCCTTGCGCACCGTTTCGCGCGTCGCTTCCCAGTCGGCGACGTCGGCCGTGTCGGCGATCGCCTCGCCGCCGGCCGCGCGGATCTCGTCGACGACCTTCTCGGCAGCGCCCTTGGTTTCGCCGGCTTCGCCATGGGTACCGACGCCCAGATCATTGACGATCACTTTGGCGCCCTCGGCGGCAAGCCCGAGCGCATAGGCGCGGCCCAGGCCGCCCCCGGCACCCGTGACGATCACGACCCGTCCTTCGCAAATCCCCATTAGCGTCTTCCTCTCAATTGGCGCGCGACAGGCGCACGGCCCGGGCGCCACCCGCAGGGCGGCGGCGATCCGGTTCGGGCGCGGTCAGCGCTTCGCATTCGGTCAGTTCGGCGAGCGAGCGACGGGCGAGGCGGACATATTCGCCATCCTCCTCCATCCGCCACATCACCTTGTCGGCATCGATCGTCCGCACCGCCTGCGCCGGATTGCCGGCCAGCAGCGTCCGCATCGGCGCTCGCATCCCCGACTTCACCAGGCTCAGCGCCGCGACGAGCGATTCGTCGCCGATCTCCGCCCCGTCGAGGACGACTGCGTTCATCCCCACCAGCACATGTCGCCCCAGCCTGCAGCCGTGCAGGATCGCGCCATGCGCGACGGTGCAGCCATAGCCGACGATGCAGTCGGTCTCGGCCGAACTGTGCAGCGTGGCATTGTCCTGGATCGAGGCATTGCCCTCGACCACTATGCGTCCGAAGTCCCCGCGCAGCGACGCGCCCGGGCCGATATAGCAGCCCGGACCGATGATCACGTCGCCGATCAGCGACGCGGTGGGATGGAGGAAGGCGCCGGGGTCGACCACCGGCACCGATCCCTCGAACGCATAGACCGGCATCACCCCAGCCGTTCGATGATGGTGACGTTAGCGAGGCCGCCGCCCTCGCACATCGTCTGCAGGCCATAGCGGCCGCCGCGACGTTCCAGTTCGTAAAGCAGGGTCGTCATCAGCTTGGCGCCGGTGGCGCCGAGCGGATGGCCGAGCGCGATCGCGCCGCCATTGACGTTGACCTTCGACAGGTCTGCGCCAAGGTCCTTTGCCCAGGCGAGCGCGACGCTGGCAAAGGCCTCGTTGATCTCGACCAGGTCGATGTCCGACAGCTTCAGGCCGGTCTTCTCCAGCGCGTGGCGCGTGGCGGGGATCGGCGCGGTCAGCATCATGATGGGATTGTCGCCGCGCACCGTCAGATGATGGATGCGCGCGCGGGGTTTAAGCCCATGATCCTTCACCGCCTGCTCGCTGGCGATCAGCACCGCCGCCGCACCGTCGGCGATCTGGCTCGACACGCCGGCGGTGATCCGGCCGCCCTCGCGGACCGGCTTGAGATTGGCGAGGCCTTCCAGCGTCGTGCCGCGGCGGACCGTCTCGTCGGCCGACAGACCACCGACCGCGACAGTTTCGGCGGCAAAGCGGCCGCTATCGATCGCATCCTCAGCACGGCGGTTGCTCTCGGCGGCGAAGACTTCCATGTCCTCGCGGCTGATGTCCCACTGCTGCGCGATCTTCTCGGCGGCGTAGATCTGGTTGACCTCTTCCTGGCCGTAGCGCGCGGCCCAGGCGGGGGAGGTGGAGAAGGGGGTCTCGAAGCCCAGCGCCTGACCCGCAATCATCGCAGCCGAGATCGGGATCGCGTTCATGTTCTGGACGCCGCCCGCGACGATCAGGTCCTGCGTTCCCGAGAGCACCGCCTGCGCCGCGAAATGGATCGCCTGCTGCGACGAGCCGCACTGGCGGTCGATCGTGACGCCGGGAACCGCCTCTGGATAGCCGGCCGCCAGCCAGCAGCTGCGTCCCATATTGCCGGCCTGCGGGCCGATGGCATCGACGCAGCCCCAGATAACGTCGTCGACGGCGTTCGGATCGATGCCGGTGCGCTTGACGATCTCCTGGATCGGGATCGCGCCGAGGTCTGCCGGATGCCAGCCCGCGAGCGTCCCCTTCTTCTTGCCGGTCGGCGTCCGGATCGCATCGACGATATAGGCTTCAGCCATGGTGCAGCTCGCTTTCGAAAGTCATGTCGGGGCCGATCGCCGTGCCGCCGTCGATCACGGCCGCTTCGATCCGGCGCTGGTGGAAGGCGCGATCGCCCCAGGCTCCAGCGAGCGCCCAGCAGCGCTTCATCCAGAAGTGGAGATCGACCTCATAGGTGTAGCCCATCGCGCCATGGACCTGGATCGCGGTCTCGGCGCTCAGCATCGCCGCGTCGGTCGCCGCGATCTTCGCGTGACTGACGTGGATCGGCGTCCGCGCATGCTCGTTCTGCGCCGCGAAGGCCGCCCGCAGGACGACGGGGCGGGCGAACTCCAGCTTGACCGCGACGGTGGCCAGATGATGCTTGATCGCCTGAAACTGGCCGATCTGCTGGCCGAACTGCTCGCGCGTCTTGGCATAGTCGGTGGCGAGTTCGAGCATCCGCTCGGCGGCGCCGATCAGTTGCGCGGCCGAGATAAGCGCG
>JAIYAJ010000216.1 GCA_027489105.1 Zymomonas sp.
CCTGGGTATCGAGGACGCCGCGCAGCACGTGATAGCGCACACCGGGAAGGTCGCGCACGCGGCCGCCGCGGATGAGCACAACCGAGTGCTCCTGGAGGTTGTGGCCTTCGCCCGGAATGTAGCTGATCACTTCGCGGCTGTTGGTCAGACGGACCTTGGCCACCTTGCGCAGCGCCGAGTTCGGCTTCTTCGGGGTCGTCGTGTAGACGCGCGTGCAAACGCCGCGCTTCTGCGGGTTCTTTTCCATCGCAGGGACCTTGGACTTGGCCTTCTGCGGTTCCCGACCCTTGCGGATCAGCTGATTGATCGTTGGCATGAAGCCCTTCACCTCTAAGAGTTACTTTACCGCTGCCCGAATAGCCTTTCCCGCACCGCCCGTGAGCGGTAACGCGGAAATGCACGAAGACCCCGGCGGTCAAACCAGACCCCCCGGGCCATCACACGCAACGGCAATGTTCAGCTCACCCGGAGTCGGCGGACCGTCTCCGAGCAAGGGCGCGCCTATAGAGAAGGAGTCGGATCGGGTCAACCGGCGCAGCTGGTGCCCGCATGAGCGCGCGTGGACCGCGCTGATCCAGAGACAGAGATACAACATTTCTCCGCCCAACCTCTCATGGATCGGCGATCTCCGTCTCGGCTTCAACCCATGCCGCATAGTCGAGGGACGCCCTCTCGACGCGGAGAGTGATTAATTCAGGGAGGTCGTAGCTGTGGAGCGCGGCGATCCTGTCGCGCACCGCATCGGCCAGTGATTCCCGCGTCTTGATATGCAGGGTCCATTCGTCGGACCGCTCGATCTCGCCCTTCCAACGATAGACGCTGTGCGCGGCATGGATCTGGACGCAGGCGGCGAGCCGCTCCTCGACCAGCGCGCTGGCAATCCGATCGGCTTCTTCCAGTGTCGAACAGCTCGTCATCGCCAGGATCATAAAGGCCTCCACTCTAAGCCCGCCAGCGAGTTGCACGCACTGGCGGCGCTCCGGCCTCACCCTTCGGCAAGGGTCATTTTGCGCTTGTCAAGGGATCAAATGGCACTGGGTGACGTTTTCTTCGTCATACAGCCCGGGAGGTCCGCCATGTCGATCATCGACACCACGAAACCCAAGATTGCCGCTGCGGCTTCGACAGCCTTTCTGCCCCGCCCGCACCACCGCTTCCAGCCGCTTCGCCTTCTTGCAGCGCTTCCGCTGGTTGCGGTGACAGCTTTGTGCTTCGACGGCGTGGCCCCTGCCGGCACCACAACGGAGGCAGCCCTGCCTGCGGTTGCGAGCGAAGCGGCTTCAGATGCACGGTGGTCGCAGAGCGACCTTAAGGAGCTGCTCAAGATCATCGACGCCAGCGCGAAAGAGGGGCTCGACCCGACCGCCTATGCCGTCGAGCCGCTTCGTCAGGCGGCCGAAGATGGCGGGAGCGGCCCCGGCATCGATGCTCTGGCCCACGGTGTCGCGCTTGCGCTGGCCAACGACTTTGCCAACGGGGCGATAGACGACAAGGCGCGCTTCGACTGGAAAATGCCGGCGCCGATGAGTGCGGCGGACATATCGACGGGTCTCGACAGTGCGCTGGCAGCGCACCGGGTAGACAAATGGCTGACCAGCCTGCTGCCGAAGGACAAACGCTATGCGGCGCTGAAGGTGGCTTATGCCAAGGCGGTCGAGCCCGGCGAACGTGCCGAGATCAGGGCCAATCTGGAGCGATGGCGCTGGATGCCGCGCGATCTCGGCCAGGACTATCTTTATGTGAATATCCCCTCCTATCGGCTCAGCGTCATAGCCGATGGTGTCGAGCGGGCCAGCTATGACGTGGTGGTCGGCTCGCCCCGCACGCCGACGCCGCAACTTGCACTTCATGCCCAGTCGATCGTCGCCAACCCCGGCTGGAGCGTACCCAGGAGCATATCGAGCAAGGGCATGCCGAAGGGCCGCGGGTTCGAATGGAGGAGTTATGGCGGAAACCGCATGCTGTGGCAGGCCCCTGGACCGACCAACGCTCTCGGCCGCATCAAGATCGACATGCCCAATCCCGACGCGATCTATCTGCACGACACGCCCAACCACAGCGTGTTCAGCCTCGAGAACCGGGCGCTGAGCCACGGCTGCGTCCGCGTCGAGAATATCGAAGGCCTCGCCGCTCTTTTGCATGACGAGATGGAACTGAACGACGCTTTGGCTGATCCGTCGAAGACCCGGGTGTTCCAGCTTCAGCGGAGCATACCGGTCTATCTGACCTATTTCACGCTGGAGGCGACGCCCGACGGCCGCGTCAACCGGATCGGCGATCCATATAAGCGCGATGGCGCCATGATCGCGCAATTGGGCGATGCGCCCGGACGCGCGGCGGTGATGGCGGCGCGATGAACGACAGAAGCAAGTCGATACCCATCCTTACCGCAGCGCAGCGATGAATCGTGCAAGGAAAGGGACCGGCACCGGACCGTGACGGAACAAGTGCGGTTTATGCCAATGTAAAAATTAACCTTGTCCGCTATGTATGGATCATTACGGTTGTCATAGCGGGTTGGGCACTTGCAAAATCTTTCGATGACGCCGGTCAGCCGGCGTGCACTGCTGGGTGCTGGTTTGATCGCTGGTCTGGGGATGAGTGGAGGCAATGGCCTTCTCGCTGCGCCCATTTCGTCGGGGCCGGCTCTTCGCAGCGATGTGCGCCAGCGGGCATTGGCGGCAATGAGCCGGCATATCGGACGTATCCGCTATCGCGACGTCATCGGCATTTGCGATTTCGATGCCGCGTCGTCCTCTCCGCGCTTTCATATGCTGGACGTAGCCTCGGGCAAGGTGACGAGCCTGCTCGTCGCCCATGGCCGCGGGTCCGATCCGAACCACACCGGCTGGCTGCAGCGTTTTTCCAATCAGCCCGGCTCCGCCGCCTCGTCGAGCGGCGCCTTCGTCACTGCCGAGGAATATGTCGGCAATCACGGGCGGTCGCGCCGTGTGGATGGCCTCGATCCGACCAACAGCAATGCCCGCGCACGCGCCGTCGTGATTCACGGCGCCTGGTATGCCGAGAAGACGATGATCGCCCAGCATGGCAAGCTCGGCCGCTCGGAAGGCTGCTTTGCCTTTGGTGAGTCCGATCTCGCCCTGGTGATGGAACGGCTCGGGCCGGGTCGTCTGATCTATGCGGACAAGATCGACCTTGCCTGAAATCGAGTCAGCCCGTGCTCAAAACGAGTCGAATGGCGACGCCAATGGCCGCCGCCTGCCTGTCTCGGCTTTCACTTATCGTTTAGATTCAGCCTTGTCTGGTCGGTAACGGAGGGGGCTGGATGATGCTCAAGACGATCTTCGGACAAGCCGCTGCGGCGATCGCCCTCAGTTGCACGTCCATCGCTTTGTCCGTCACGCCGGTCACTGCTGCGAGCCCACTGGGCCTGCCGCGCTTCGCAACCGTTCTCATGGATGCCGGCACCAACGAGATCCTCTATGCCGAGCAGGCGACGGCGATCCGCCATCCCGCCTCGATTACCAAGGTGATGACCCTCTATCTGGTTTTCGATGCGCTCGAAGCCGGACGGCTTCGTCCTGACGACCGGGTGGTGATTTCCTCTCATGCCGCCAGCCAACGTCCGTCGAAGCTGGGCTTGGCACCCGGCCAGTCGCTCTCGGTAGAGGACGCGATCAAGGTCGTGGCGGTGAAGTCCGCGAACGATATCGCCGTGGCGCTGGCCGAGAGGATCGGTGGAACCGAACAGAATTTCGCCCGGCTGATGACCGCCAAGGCGCGCCAACTGGGCATGCGGCAGACCATGTATGCCAATGCCAGCGGCTTGCCCGATCCGGCGCATTTCAGCTCGGCGCAGGACATTGCGATCCTCTCGGCCGCGATGATCCGCAACCACCCCAACTATTATGGATGCTTCGCCGAACAGAGTGTCAGCTATGGCCGGCTGCGGATGGCGAACCACAACAAGCTGCTCGGCGTGGTGCCGGGGGTCGACGGGATCAAGACCGGCTTCACCAACGACAGCGGCTTCACGCTCACCGCCTCGGCCGTTCGCAATGGGCGCCGCCTGATCGCCGTCGTGCTGGGCTCGCCCTCGGGCTGGCAGCGCGACCGCGACATCACGTCGCTGCTCAATGCGGGCTTCACCGCGCTCGAAATCCGTCGCAACGGCGGCAATGGGGATATGACCGCGCTGCTCGCCAGTTCAGGCTTCGCGCTCAACCGGAGCCTGCGCCCGATGCCGCAGATCGCCGCGCTGAACGTGGAAGAGGGCGACAGCGAATAACGGCGCGGCGCGCCGAAGCGCGCCGCCGCCTGTCTCCGACCGGCTTCAGATGTGGAGCGCGCGCCCATAGGCGGCGAGGACGCTCTCGTGCATCGCTTCGCTGATCGTGGGGTGCGGGAAGACCGTGTTGATCAGTTCCGCCTCGGTCGTCTCGA
>JAIYAJ010000160.1 GCA_027489105.1 Zymomonas sp.
ACGAAGCTCTACAGCGACATGACCGAGGTCGCGGTCGACTTCCAGCCGGCCGACCCGGCCTACATCGCCGCGTCCGCGATGTTCGCGCAGAACCCGCGCCCCCGCCAGATCAAGATCGGGTACCGCAACACGGCGAACTCGATCACGAGCGAGCTCGACCTGATCTACGCGGCCGACCCGGACTGGTACTGGATCGGGTTCACCTCCGAGATCCGCGACACCATCAACCAGCAGCTTGCGGCCGACTGGGCCGAGAGCAAGTCGGTCCTGATGGGACTCGAAAGCAACGACGTCTCGACCGAGACGGCTGCCGCTGTCGCCGACAAGACCGCCACGGTGACGATCACCATCGCGACGCCGGGCGTCGTCTCCTGGGCCGCGCACACGCTGGTCAACGGCGATCAGGTTCGGTTCACGACGACGGGCGCTCTGCCGACCGGCATCGTCGCCGGCACGCTCTACTATGTCGTCAACCAGGCCGCGGGCACGTTCCAGATTTCCGCCACGCTCGGCGGCGCCGCGATCAACACGACCGGCACCCAGAGCGGCACGCAGACCGCGACCTCGCCGCAGTATGGCGGCTCGATCGCCGAATACATCGAGAGCGTCGGCTACGACCGCTCGTTCGTGTTCTATCACACCGACGCCGCGCTCTACCCGGCGCTGGCGCTGATGGCCTACTGCGCGACCCGCGACCTCGACCGCGGCAACCTGCTCGCGGCGCAGCGCGGCGACATCAACTCGGGCAACGCCTACACCGCCAAGTTCAAGCGCCTGGTCGGGATCACGGTGCTCGACAAGGGCAGCGCGATCATCCAGGCCATCACCGGCTTCATTCCGGGGCTCGGGATCGACGCGGCGCAAGGCCACCGCGCCAACACCTACGTCGACATCGGCAGCCTGCCCATGGTCGTCGAGGGCTCGGTCGGCTCCGGCGCCTTCATCGACGAGATCCACGCCTCCGACTGGATCGTCGCCCGCATGCGCGAGGCGCTGCTCTCGACGCTCGCGAACAATGCCCGCGTCCCCTTCACGAACCCTGGCGTCGCCATCCTCTGCAACACGGTCCGGGGCGTCATGAACCGGGCTGTCGCGGCCGGCATCGTCGCGGCGGACTTCGGTGACGATGACACCGAGATTGTGCCGGAATTCACCATCGCGGTCGATCGGGTCGAGAACGTCCCGGTCAGTCAGCGACGCAACCGGATCGCGCCCGACATCCAGGTCGACTTCCGCTATGCCGGGGCCATCCACTACGCCAGCGCCAGCATCACGCTTCGCTTCTGATCAACCGCATCCCGCAGGAGCCTGACCCATGGCCGTGAACTGCCCCCCGCTGACCCTCTACAGCATGATGAATGTCGCCGTCACGATCGACGGCCGCCAGGTGATCGGCCTGTGGGAGGGCGACGACGCCGTCGTCATCGAGCGCCCGACCGACATCGGAACGCCGCTGACCGGCGCGGACGGCGCGACCGTCGTCTCGATCACCGCCGACCAAACCGCGACCGTCACGCTCAAGCTGATGGCGAACAGCGCGATGAACCAGTATCTCGAAGGGCGCGGGAAGGCGATGCGGATGGGGTCGCAGCGCCTCATCACGATCGGCATCGTCGACACCGGCACGGGCGAGGGCGGCGGCTGCTCTTCGGCCATCATCACCAAGGAGCCGAGCAAGTCGTTCGGCGCCAACGCGACCGAGCGGGAATGGGTTCTCTTCTGCAATTGCTGGCAGGAGAACGACATCACCTACAACCCGGCCGCCTGATCCTTCTTCTTCTGGGCTTCCATCCAGGAGTTGAGGCCCAGGTCGGCGGGCGCCTCGACCTTGAGGCCGCCGAATATGGCCTCGGGCGCTTTATCGATCGCCGCGATCAGCGCCTCGATCAGCGCGGCGTTCTCCGCCTGGCCGATGACGAGTTCGTTGCCGAGCACTTCCAGCTTGGACATGCGCTCGCCAAGATCCTTGATCGCGGCCAGGATCTGCTCGTCTTGGGGTTTCGGGGCTGACATCCCGGCATCTGAACCTGATTTCGCGCTTTGGCGCAACGTGGCCCCGACAGGATAACGCCATGGCCTGCTCTCGCTGCACTGCGGCCCGTCAGGCGGCATCGCGCGCTGTCCGGGCCCTGGGCGCCGGGCGGCTCACGGAAGCCGCCAGCGAGGCCCGGAGCGCCGCAGAGAGCATCGCCGCCAAGGTCGCCGAGTCCGACCGCATCCGTTCCATCACCCGCAGGAAGCCCAATGGCTGAAAAGAAGATCAGCGGCCGCACGGTCCGCTACGACCGCCTGCCCGCCGACGAGGGGCTGAAGATGCTCCTGCGTGTGCTCAAGGTTCTGGGCCCGGCCTCCGGCTTGATCGAAGCCATCGCGGCCGAAGACGAGGCCAGGCGCGACATGCTCGCGCTCCAGGCCATCACGTCGTTCACCGCCGAGATGGACAGCGACGCCGTGTTCTCGCTCATCATGGACATGGTGAAGCACTGCCACATCGACGGCGATCAGGCGGTGCCCGGCATCATGGATCTGCAGGAACTGCTCGCGGTCGCGATGTTTGCGCTCCAGACGGAGTTCGGCCATTTTTTCGGCGAGGGGGCGGGCTCGGTCCTCCAGAAGGTGAAGCCGGGGGCGTGAGCCTCACAGCTTCGCAAATCCGCGCCATCGCTCCTAACGTCGCCGCCGACCTGTTCCTGTGGCGCCCGACCCGATCAGACCCGCCGCTCGCGAGCCGGCACGACCTGCGCACGATCTACCACCTCGACGACCTGTTCGACATGCACGAGATCCTGGACCTTGAGGATCACCTCGCGGCGAAGGCCGCGGAGGACGCCAAGCGGCCGAGCCGCTAGTAGGCGAACAGGCGCCGGAGTTCTTTCGCAAGGTTCTCGCAGGCGGCCGCATCGTCCGAGAACTTGCACCGGATCTGCGCCAGCGACCCGTGACTGTTCTTGCGGAAGTGGGTGTCGACCTCTTTGGCCGTCATCTTCCGCGTCTTGCCCGCCTCGGTGATCTCGCACTTGTCCTGATCGCAGATCGTCATCTGTGCCGAAGCCGGCGCAGAGGCATGCAACGCGGCCAGCGCGGCGGAAACGACCAAGACCTTGCTCATGAGCAGGCGTCCACGAAGGTGATTTATGGCTGTCATTGAAGAACTTGTTGCAAAACTAGGCTTCGATGTCGAGGGCCTGGCGAAGCTCAAGGTCGCGGCCAAAGAATTCGACAAAGCCAAGAAGAACATCGTCGCCTCGACGAACCCGCTGAAGGCTGCCGGGGCATCGGCTTCTGTCGCGGCCGTCGGCGTCGGCAAGCTGGGCGCCCAGTCCAAGAAGTCGAGCCGCAGCGTGCTGTTGCTCGGGACCGCGATGCGGGGCATTCGCCGCGCCGGCTCGATCGCGGCGTCGGCTTTGCGCGCGATCCTGCTGGTCGCGCTGAAGCTGGTCGGCGCGTTCGCCGGGCTTGTCGCCGGCGCGGCCGCGGTGGCTGCCGGGTTCGTTCTGGTCGGCGTCAAGGCGGCGCTCGCCCGGCGCGAGGTCAGGCTGGCGGCGGCCGAGATCGGCACCAGCGCGCAAAGCCTGGAGACGGTCGGCAACATCATCAAGGGCATCGGCTTCGGCGACGGGTTCGCGGACGAGGCCAAGAAGGTCGTCGGGGCGATCGACGAGGTCGCCAAGACGATCAAGAAGGGCGGCGACGAGGCCGACGAGGCCAAGAAGAAGTTCAAGGGCTTCGGGATCGACAAGAGCTTCGATGTCGATCCGAAGACCGGCAAGACCCGCGACAGCGCGGCCATCGCGCTAGACGTGTTCCAGGCATACAAGCGCGCCACCGAGCAGGCGGCCAACCTCCGCAAGCAGGCGGACGCGCTCGGCAGCAAGGCGCCGAAGCGCGCTGCGGAGCTTCGCAAGAAGGCGATCGAGCAGGACCGCAAGTCCGACCAGCTTGCCGAGGATTCCGGCATCAGCGGGAAGCTCAAGGTCTTGCTCGATGGCTTGACCGGGAAGCAGTTCGAGACGGTCGCCAATGAGATCTCCCGCCTGTTCCCGACGACCTCGAACAAGGAAGAGGCGCGGCGGGCAGATGTGGCCAACCAGGCGGTCGAGGCCGGGCTGAAGTTCGACGCGCTGATGCAGGGGCTGTCGGAGCGGTTCAAGGAGATCGGGACGGCTCTAGCCGTCGAATTCTTGCCGGGGCTCAACTCGTTCCTCGACGGCGTCATCTCGTTTGCCAAGCGCACCGGCATCATCAAGGAGACGGTCGGAGAGCGCGACGCGCGAATTGAGATGCAGCGCGAAGGCAACCGCGGCAGCGGGCTCGGGCGAGCTTCTGCGGAAGATCTCCAAGCGGAGGCCGCGCGATCCCAGAAGCGCTTCGAGGATAGCATCAAGGCCCGGTCAGAGCGGATCAAGAAGCAGGTGTCGCCGGAAGCCAACGCCGCGAAAATGCAAGGCGCCGCCGAGGCCAAAGCCGACAACCGGAAATACGAGAACATCGGCAACGACCAGCGCACGATCTCGCCAAGCGTCACGGTCAAGGCGACCGGGCTTGAGGCAGTGGCAACCGCGGTCAAGAACTCGATCCTCGGCGCGATCTCGACCAAGGGCGCCAACACGTCGACCGGAGCACTGACCACGCCATGACCTGCATCCTCCTGTCGCGCTCGATCGGCGGCATCTTCGTCGATGTCGTGATCTCGGAAGAGCACACGGCGTCAATGGAGATCGCCGAGCACCCGGTCGAGAGCGGCGCGAAGATCAGCGATCACGCTTGGCGGATGCCCTATTCCGTTACGCTGGAATCGGTGATCGCCAGCGATCGCGCGGTGTCGTCCTATCAGGCGCTGCTCGCGCTGCAGGAGAAGGCGGAGCCATTCGCCCTGATCACCGGGCTCAAGGTCTACGGCAACATGCTGGTCAAGGAGATCAGCGCGACCCGCGACCGCGAGCACGGCCGCGTCCTGAAGTTTACGGCCGAGCTCCAAGAGGTAATCATCGTCGATACGCAGACCACCAGCGGGACGGGCGACACCGACAGCGACGCAGCCAAGAGCACGACCAAGCGCGGGCAGGTGTCGGCGCGGACTAGCGAGAGCATCCCGTCGAAGACCAACAGCATCCTCGACAACGCCAAGGCCGTCGACTGACCATGCCCTATCGCGAGCTTCCCATCATCGACGCACCGTCGCAGTCGTTCACGACAACCCTGTCGGGCCGGCGCTGCGATTTTGTCGTCAACTATTCGACCTGGGCGAACCGCTGGTCGTTCGACCTCGATGTCGATGGCATCCGCGCCCTGTCGGGGCGGCGCATCGTCACCGGCGTCGATTTGGTCCAGCCATTTGCACTAGGTATCGGCAACCTCATCGCCGCGCCTTGGGGCGATAGCACCGCCGAGCCTGGCCGAACCGAACTACCATCCGGCCGCGTGCGGCTGTTCCACTTCGACCCGCTCGAGGCCGCCGCGTGAGCGTCCGGCAGTGGAAGCGCATTATTGAGGTGACTGTGACCGGCAAGGCCGGGAGCCTCAAGGTGGGCAACCTGAAGATCGACTTCAGCGTCTCGAAAGGCATCGGGTCGAAGCAGAACACCGCCACGATCGCGATTTGGAACCTGACCAAGAGCCACCGCCGGCAGCTTGGCGAAGAATTCGACAAGATCGAGCTGAAGGCCGGCTACGAGGGCGGCCCACTGTCGGTCATCTTCAAAGGCGACATTCGCGACGTCACGCACACGAAAGAAACTGCAGACGTCAAATCCGAGATGGAATGCGGCGACGGCGACGAGGCGATCGGTAAAGGGGCGGTGTCGAAGACATTTCCCGCCGGCACGAAGCCGAAGGCGGTCGTCGAATACCTCCAGAGCGAGATGCCCGGCACGACCAAGGGTGAGATGAAGGGGATCGACGATCTCCCCGCCTACAAGCGCCCGGTGAGCCTCTATGGCTGGGCTGCGCGCGAGATGGACAAGCTCGGCCGCGAGCACGGGTTCTATTGGTCAATCCAGAACGGCGAAGTGCAGGCCGTGAAAAACGACAAGGTGTTGTCGGGCACCACCGTCGTCTCGAAAGAGACCGGAATGATTGGCATCCCGACCGTCACCGACAAGGGCGTGAAGATCAAGGCGCTGCTCAACCCCGAGATCGCGCCAGGCCGCACGATCGACGTGCGCTCCGGCTTCCTTGACGAGGAAAGCGGGAAGGAAAAGCGCAAGAGCGACGACGGCGGTGGCCTGTTCCGCGTCTCGGAAGTCACGTTCAGCGGCACGAACCGCGGCGAAGAATTCTACGTCGAGGCGGAGGCAAACCGCATCGAGGGGGAAAAGGTGGTGAAGTAGGATGGCCGGGTTTCAGGGCACATCGACGCGCCGCAGCGGCCACGAGGCGCTCGCCGCCGTGATCGAGGCCGAGCGCCGCGAGATCGTCACTACCTTCGACGCGACCATCGTCAGCTATGACCGCGCGACGCAGATGGCGACGATCCAACCGAAGCTGAAGCGCAAGTTCGGCGACAAAGAACTGACCGCGCCGCCGTTGGAGAAGATCAAGATCGTCCAGCCGAAGAGTGCCGGCGGGGGCGTGCATGTCGATCTTTCGCCGGGTGACCCGGTCATCGCTCACGCGCGCATGCGGAACACGGACACGAGCCAGACCGAAGGTGGCGATGCCAACGCCGCGCCTGGCCGGATGCACGATATGTCGGACTCTGTCGCCTACCCGGGCGGCGGACCCGACAGCAGCGTCCAGACGAACATGCCGGCCGGCGGCGTCCACTTCGGCGGCAATGACGGCAAGAGCGGCGTGCAGCGCCGCGCGGACGGCTCGACGGCGATCGTTGGCGGGCCCAGCGGCGGCGACAAGTTCACGGTCACCGCGGCCGGGAAGATCGACATGAAGTCCGAGAGCGGCGACAGCCTGCTCGACATCGTGCGGGCGGCTCTGGTGCTGATCAAGGACCACCTCAACGGCGGCGCGGCGCCCGATGCCGGGACGCAGGCTGCGGCGGTGGCGCTGATCGCCAAGATCGACGGGATGAAAGCCTGACCATGGTGGACTTCGTCGGGCTCTCGATCGAGCCGCACAACGACCTGCGGGTGGACGACACTGGCTCGCCGGTGCTGGTCTGTGACGCCGAGGCGATCGGCGAGCACATCCGCCAGCGGCTCAAGCTCTTCAAGGGCGAATGGTTCCTCGACAAGGCCGCGGGCGTCGATTGGTTCACCTACATCCTCGGCCGGCCGCCGTCCGAGCTGCCGATCGCGGAGAGCGTCATCAAGGCGGAGATCGCGGCTACGCCGGGCGTCTCCGAGATCCTGGAATTTAGCGCGACCTATGACCGGGCATCGCGCGGCCTTCGCATCGAGTGGGTCCAAATCCTGACCGTGTTCGACGACATCCTCGACATCCAATTCTAGAGGCGATCCATGCCCTATGGCGTCATTCCTAGCGGCTTCGAACTGAAGCGGCTGCCGGAGATCCTTGCCGATATCGAGGCGGCCAACGTCGCCACCTTCGGGCCTGGCGTGGTCCAGACCGCGGCGACGCCGCTTGGCCAGATGAACGGGCTCCACGCCGATCTGACTGCCACTCTCTGGGAACTGGCTTTGACCGTCTATCAGAGCCTCGACCCGGACCAAGCCGAAGGCGCACGGCTTGATCAGATCGCGAAGCTGCGGCTGCTTTCGCGCGCAACCGACGAGAGCGACACCGATCTGCGGCTGGCCATCACGAACGCGGGCCGCGCTCGGATCGACATGAGCGACCTCTCGCAGGCGCTGTCGGCCATCAGCGGCGTCACCTACGTCCAGACCTTCGTCAACGATGGCGATGTTGCCGACGCGGATGGCATCAGCGGGCACAGCGTTGCGGTGGCGATCCTGGGCGGCGATGACGACGAGATAGCGCGGACGATTCGCGCCTATGTCGTGCCGGGCATCGGCACCTACGGCAACACCACGATTGAGACGACGATCGAAGGCTTTTGCCGCTCGATCAAGATCATCCGGCCGGTCGAGGTCCTGGTCTCATTGGAGGTCGATGTCTACGCGCGGCCAGATCGCGGCGGCTGCCCGCCGCCGGCCGCGCTGGCTGTCGCTTCGGGCCTCGCGTCTGCGCTGACCGGCGTTGATCGCCCGCGCAACGGCCAGGACGTGACCGAGTATTTGATCCGGCAGGCCGTTGAAAGCCGCTACCCCAACATCGAGGTCGATTCAATCCGCGCCTCAATCTTCCCAGCAGCACCCGGCGCCCTGCCGCTCGCGCTGACCTTCTTCCAGATCATGGCGATCTCTGCCGCCAGGATCACCATCACCGCTCTCTGAGAACCTCCGATTTTTTCAAGAACATCCCCGGCCTCATGGCTGGGGCGGGGACATCTTTGACATGGTCGATCTCATCAAAATCGTAACTGGTCAGGTAGGCGGCGACGGCCAGGGCGACAGCCTGCGAGTCCTCGCGACGAAGACCAACCAGAATATGGATTTGTTGAAAGCCCGTCTTGCCGGCGTGCCTGGGCCGGGCTCGATCCCGCCGTTCGCCAACCAGGCGGAAAACGAAGCTGGCGAAGTGGATGATGAGACTGCGAGCCCTCTCGGCGTGGCCCAGGCTGTATCAGCGAACGTTTTCCCGACCCGTGCATCCCTACTGGTCCGCAACCTTCCCGCCGCGCAAACGACCGTCCGTACAAGCGGTTACGCCACGGCGGGTGATGGCGGCGGCGGTGTTTATCAGAGGGTCGGAGCGGAGCCCGCCCACTCTTTCAAGTTCCAGTCGCTAGATGGCACATGGTGGGAGCTGGAGGGGCCGCAGGTTCGGCCGCAACAGATTGGCCATCTTCCCGCAAACGTCAGTTTTGACCTCAGCACTTTGGTCACGGCGCTTGAAACCGCGACCCGTTATGACGAGCTGTTTCTGACGCACGCCGATTGGGTAACGACGGCCCTATTCAATGGCTCCCGGATCAAGATTTCCGGCCCCGGCGCGTCGCGTTTGCTGTTCAAGGATACGTGGGTGAATACCGGCGAGCGGCTCGTCGAAGAGCGCACGGGTGACCGCCGCACGCACGCTCAGGCTGCTGCTCCCCGCTCGGCCGACGCTTCGCCGGTTGAGCGGTTCACTGTGGCCAATCGGTCGGCGGCGTTGTCGATCCCCAACATTTCCAACACGCTGATATCGTTCGATGCCGAAGGGATCGACGCTATGGGCGGCTTTCGCTCGGCGTTTTCGGGCGGTGCCTATGTCGCGCCGGGCGTCTCCCGCACTGCGATTTATCTTCCGCCAGGCACTCGCGCGATCGAGGTGAACGGCGGCCTGACTTTTGCCGCCAACGCCACGGGCGAACGGACCGTGTTCCTCTATTCGGGCGCAAGCCTTATCGGGGAAGTCACCGTTTCGCCAGGCACGCGCGAAACCTACGTTTCGCTCGACTTCGGCATTCTGCCTGTCGTCGCGAGCGGTGCGATCACGCTGCAAGTCTATCAGGACAGCGGCGGCGCGCTGGATATGACGACATTTAACATGTCGGTTCGCGTTGTGGCGATAGACAGCGCGGTGACGCCTGGAAACCGACTTAAGATTTTTCAAGGCGATTGGGCGGTCGAAGAGGCCAAATACGCAACATGGGCGGCATTTGTGCGCGCGGTCGCCGCTTATGACGTCCTGGCGCTGTCGCATATTGAGGCCATCGGCGTCGCGCCATATCCGCTCTGGGCTGGAACCTCACCCGCGTTCGTGCCCGGCGCAGGCGGCGGCTTCGCCAATATCGTCGATTACGGCTATAAGAAGCTCAAGCAGCTCATTTATGATGTGAAGGTGCTAAAGCCGACGATTCTGGTCTTCGGCTATGTCTCGGCCGCCATCGATGCGCCTTTGTGGTCCTCCGGCGGCAACCCCTGCCGGGCCTCAACGTTCGGGACGCCGGGGGCTTTTGAAGACCCGGTTGCAAGCGGCAATTACTACATCAATGACAACACATGGTCGCCAGGGACGTATCAAAACGTTCAGCAGTGGATTGACCTCTGGCAGCGGGACAAGAGCCTCCCGGTCGATGGCATTTTCTTCGATCACTTCGCCTCACCGTTTCTGCCGAATGCTGCTCGCGACACGGTCGTCGGATTGGCAAAGAAGGCCGGCATGAAGGTGATGGTCAACATCACGGGCGCCGGCGCCGCCAATGTGCAATGGGCTGCGGCATGCCCTTATCTCACGCACGGCGATTATATGTGCCTGGAGGGCTTTTACCGCGACAACGGAACGGACGTTGCGACAGAAACGAACAACACCATCACAGCAATTCTGAAACTTGCCGCACGCGGCGTCTGGCTTGCGGCGGTGAATGAAGAAGCGGCGGCGACGACTATTGTTAACGGCAGCGTCAATGACCTGAACGGCAAGTCAATTTTCAATCTCTATGCAATTCCTGGCTGGTGTTACGAGTATGGGCGCGTGACATATGACTTGATCGGCACGCCCGCGATCTAGCGCCTGGCCCTGCTGCTAATGACCGACGCCAGCAGAGCTAGGAAGTCGCACTGTCGAAAGTGAGATCATGCCAAACAACTGCGTCACAGCCGACAGTGAAGAAATCACGGCAGACGCCGACATCACCACGGCTGACATCAACTGCTGCCCAATTGAGGGCAAACTCGTCGAGGCCGAGATAAATCGCCTCGCGACGCAGTATCGGGAGGCGACCAAGTTCATCGGGCTGCTGCGGGCCATCCTTGACCAGACTGAGCTTGCCGCTCGGATCACCTGCGACATTCCGGATTATTTCGACCTCGACACGGCGATCGGCGACCAGCTCACGATCATCGGCAAATGGCTCGGTTTCCCACGCTGCCATTGCATCTGCGAGGCGCCAAAGGTCTTCGGGTTCAAGTGCGGGGCGTTCGCCGCATCGACGACAATCGCAGGCTTCTGTGAGCCGGGTTCGACATGGGCCGGCTGCCCTCCGCTGGGCAATAGCGAAATCTGCATCAGCGACGACGAGATCTACCGCGGCATGCTCAAGGCGCGCCGCTATCAAGTCCTCGGCCTCTACGACATCGCGTCGATCCAGGCGGCAGCGCGGCACATCTGGGGCGAGGCGGCATCGTTGGTCTCCAGCCGCGTCGGGCGGGTCACGCTCGCGCCGGGCCGGGCGCTAAGCGATCTCGAGGCGGTCCTTGTGCCTGTGGCCTTCCGCATCCTGCCGATCGCGCCAGGCATCAAGGGCATGATCCACTACGGCACCGGCCCGATCTTCGGCTTCGGCGAGGGTTGGGGTGGCTTCTGCGAGGGGGCTGAATTTATGTGCCCGACCGATCCGCAAACCTACACCTGCGCTTAATCGAGGATCACCATGACCACCATAAACTTGCCCTTCGCGGCGAGCGCGACGCGTCGCGTGCCTACCGCCGATGAACTGGCCAACGGCTACGGCTGCGGCGATGCCGACCTCCAGCTGTTCGATTATCTGGCGTGGTGGCTGACCGGGCAGGTCGCGACAGCCATCACAGAAGGCGGCTTGACGGTCGATGACGCGCTTCTCCCGCGGCTGGCGCAGGCTATCCAATCCGGCCGCTCGACCTATGCAGTGGCGACCGGAACGGCCAACGCCTGGACGGTCGCCCCTTCGCTGGCTGTGCCAGCCTATGCAGCCGGCCGCGCTCTATGGATCATCGCACCGGCGACGAACACGAGCACGACGGTCAACGCCAACGTGTCGGGACTAGGCAATCGTCGCATCAAGAAGGCGAACGGGGCGGACCCGCAGGTCTCTGACCTTGTCAGCGGACAGGCTTACCTCACTCTGGATGACGGCACCAATATCCGGGTGGTCTCGCCGCTGCCGAGCGACCGGCTGGCCGAGCTCTATCTCGGTTTCCACGGCGACCCCGTCTCACAGTCGTTTGCCAACAACACGCTGACCAAAGTCGCGGCATATACGGGAATCGTGAACAACCTGCCCGGCGCCTCGGAGTCCGCGGGGATTATCACGATAGGCACGACCGGCTATTATCAAGTTACGGCAAACATGGCCGCCCTGATGCCGACCGGGTCAAACTATAGCTACGTTGTGGCTGTCTCAAAGACCGATGCGGGTGGCCTCCCGACCCTGTCTATCGCAGCGCTGCCCGTGTCGGCGACCACGGCCTCAATCACCAGCACACTAGCGGGCGGCGCGAGCGGACTTGCCAAGCTGACAGCCGGCGACCGTGTTGGCGCATTCTTCACCCACAATCAAGGTTCGTCTCAGAACATGTCGATCTCGCTCGACATAGAATTCAGAGGATCGTGATGGCCTGGCTGTCAGAGGCAAGTCATAATAGCATTTTGCTGGCTCCCGAAACAGTTTGGTACATTTACTCGCTATCGCGGCCATCTCTCGTGGCAAGTTTAGGCCCTGCTTTCTCGGGGCAGTGCGAAGACCATTTGCGGCTGGCGTTTTGTGCGCTAGCGGCTTTCGATTTGAAGCCCTACGGCGCTTGTGTTGCCCATGACCTCGCGGGGCTTCTTGGCGCTCCCGCGCTCGACTGCGACAACTATGTCGGCCTGGCGTGGCATCTCTTTCGGCTATTCCGCCCGATCAGCCCAACGGTCGTGACGGCTTTGGGCTGGGACGGCGGCGCGATCGGTAATCACGCGCAGATGCAGGGCCAAACGCCCGGGTCGCCTGACATCTACCTCGATCCTACGATCGGGCTGGTCGTCAACGGATGCAGTCTCGACGGGCTTGTCGGGGATTTCGTCTACCCGGCAAACTGTCTTGCGAGCTTTTTCAGCTTCAATGCGAGGCCGGTCGTCGCGGCGCTTGATGCTTCCGTGCGTGATGCGATTGGCAACACGCGGTATAGGCCGAGCGAGCTCCTCTACTGCATTCGTGACCCTGCGAAGTTGGCATCGTTGCCCCCAAGGGCGCATTGGCTGACGCCGCGGGCCTAGCTGGCGCCCCCTCATTCGCCGCCTCCGGGCGGCTTTTTCATGCCCGGAGCATCCCATGAAACACGCCGCCCTTGGGCTGGTACTGCTGGCGCTTGCGTCCTGCGGCGCCGGCACGCCGGTCTATGCCCACCAGGCGATGAGCGGGTGGACCTATCCGATCGAGTGCTGCTCGGACCGCGACTGCGCCGTGATCGGCGGGCGCACGGTTCGCGAGACGCCGGCCGGCTACGTCGTGACGGTCCAGCCTGGCGGGCATCCGATGTGGGGCGCCGAGCGAGCCGCGCCGCTGGTGGTCGAGTTCGCCTACCGCAAGGCCAAGCCCAGCCCCGACGGCAAATGGCACCTCTGCATCAGCCCGAGCGGTGCGCCGCTGTGCCTGTTCGCCATCTTTGGCGGCACCTGATCTCCCCTGACATCGGAGCGCATCATGACGATCAAGTTCGCCGGCCGCGCGAAGCGGCTGGAGGATCTCGACCTCCCGCGCATCGGTCATGAGATCGGCGTCGGTGAGGACGAGATCCACGCGGTGATGGAAGTCGAGGCCGCCGGCTCCGGCTTTGATGCCAAGGGGCGCGTCAAGGCGCTCTACGAGCCGCACATCGCCTGGCGCCTGTCCAAGGGCGAGACGCGCGATCTGCTGGCCAAGGCCGGGCTCGCCTATCCGTCTTGGCGGCGCGAC
>JAIYAJ010000449.1 GCA_027489105.1 Zymomonas sp.
CGACGATGTCTTGCGCCGCATGCGCCCGCCGGATCGGCCGCCCCTGCCCGTCCGGCTAGGCCTCGGCCCGTCGGTCATGCTAGGGGCGCGGCCATGTCAAAGTCTCAAAGCACGGGCGGCGCCGTCCAGGTCGACGGCGTCCTCTACGATTGGAACCTCCACCGCGAACCGCATCTGTCGGATGACGAGGGCTGGAAGGGCATGACCATTTCCCTGCAGGAGCGCGACGCCCGCCGCGAGGCCCTCGTCGAATTCCCCCCACCCAAGCGCCTCCTGAAAGGCCTGCCCCGCGGCCGCCTCCAACTCGACGACGCCACGATCGCCCGCTGCGTCCGCGCCGCCCTGTCCGCCGGCTGGGACCCGATGACGCGCGGGAAGCCGGTGACCTTCGTGGTGGATTCCGAGGGGAATTGAGGGGCATCAAAGCTTTTCAGGCGAACCGGCAAAGCGCGTTCTATTGAGACACCGCTATTGAGACATCCCAGCACATAGTTGCCGCCAGTTGCGCAAAATGTCGGTCGTAACCCCACCCCCATGGCGGGCGCAGACTCGCCCTGCGCCGTCAAGAACGACCGCCGCCGGCAGAGCGCCGCCTGCGCCCGGCATCATTCGCGCAAGAACATCGTCCGAATTGGATGCAAAACGGACCTGTCCCGGACTGAGATGGGCCAGCAGACGCCTTGAAATGAGCGCGGAGTCGACCGTAATAACGACGATGGGCAAAGGCGCTGCGGCCTTCTCAAGCGCTGCGATCTCGTCCACTTCCTTGCGACAGGGCGCGCACCAAGCGGCCCAAAACAGCAGAATTCCGGGCTTTGGCAATGCTCGGGCCTGCCCAGCACCGTCGACGAGCGGCAATTCTGCCAAAGCCGAACAAGTCAGCAGCAAGTACGCAACCGCTCCGAGAATCACATTCTTTCCCACGCCCTTTCTCCTAACACGGTACCGGCTTCCGCAAACCCGCTCCTGTTGATCGCCTCCGACATCTCGATAAGGTCATGGCAGGGAGATGACGTTCATGCTGACCGAGGTTCTCGCGCTTTTGCTGGCAGGCACGGTACCGCCTGCGGCCACGCAAACTCCCAGCACCGCGCCGGCCCCTTCAACCCCCAACAATCCACAGGCAGCGTTTGACGCAGCGATGGCAGCCTATGACGCAGCCAATTTCGAAGAAGCGGCTAAGGCATTCGCTGCGCTGGAGGAACGTCCGGCGGTAAGACGTTCGCCGCAAGTCCACGCGATAGTACTGTTACGCATGGGGATCGCGCTGGCCGAATTGGATAAGCCCGACGAGGCCGAACCGGCCTTACGAAAGGGTCTCTTGCTACTGCCGCAGAGCGACACCGAAATGGCGCGGTTAGATCTCCACAGAGCCTTCTACGCGCTCGGCAGGATCGATCGCGACCGACTAAACTATGTGGCGGCTGCCGCAAATTACCGAACGGCGATCGATCACGCCAATGTGCCGCTCCTCAAGGCCCGTGCCTTGCTGTCTCTGGCGGGCGTATTGATGTTCGATGACAGCAACGCGGCGCTAGGTAGCGCCGACGAGGCCTATCGCCTCGTCGAAGCCACGGTCAAACCCGGCAGGGACGCAAAGAAACAAATAGCCGACGTACAGACCGTTCGGGCCCGCATCATGCTCAACCAGGGGCGTTCGACGGAAGCCTATGAACTTCTGCGCACTGCCGTATCCGATCAGGGAGGCCTCGATCTCAAGGTCAGCTATCAGGAGATCGTTACTCGCGCTGATCTGGCGCTTGCGGCGTTACTTGCCAACAAGCCCGACGATGCTCGCCGCTACCTCGCCTATACCGGCGCCGGCCGCATGGAAAAATCGCCGTTCGACACTGCAACGGGGATGGAGACACCACCCTGCGGCGGCCCTTTCAACCTGAAACCAGATGATGTCGTGGTGGTCGAATTCTTCATCTCGCCCGAGGGCGTGGTGCGAAATCCGACCCCGATCTACGCTTCCATCAAAGGACCGGCTGTGCTCGAATTCGCGCGCGCCGTCGCGGATTGGTCGTGGCGTCCGAGCGAGATGGCCAAAGTGCCTCTCCTGTTTCGCCTGACGACGCGGGTCGAGCTTCGGTGTTCGACAGGGGTAACCCGACCGCCGGTCGAGCAGATATTCACGGCCCAACTTGACGACTGGCTGAAGGCCGAAAGCGCGACCATGCCCACAATGGCGCTATCCGCAGCAGCCGATATAGCACCGGTTCGCGCAGAGCTCGCGCGACGACGGGCGAACGGAGGCAAACCGATCATTCCTCCCTTGCTTCGACTCGGAACCAACCCGGTTGTCCCAAGGGACGAACAATTCGCTTTGCTCGCAGAAGCCCGCGATATCGCCGTCGGACTGCGCGCACCTGCAGCGACGCTGGCCTATATCGAGATAGCGATGCTTAAAGTCACGAATTTGACATCGATAAGGTCAGCCGACGGATACAGATCGGGCCTTCGCACTCTGGCGGCTCGGCCGGAAATGGCCGCGGATGCCAGCATCGCCAATACGCTAAGGCTTATGATAGCCGATCCCATTTCCAGAACCCCGGCGCCAGCGGACGCGCCGACGCTGCTGCATCAGGTGATCGCGGATGAGCGCCTCCCAGAGAAACATGCTCTCAAGATCGGTGCATTGATCCGGCTCGCGGCCGTACAAGCAGAGGCGGGCGATCGTCATGCGGCCGCACTGAGCTTCGGCAAAACCGGCTTGTCTGAGCAACAATGCGCGCTACTCGATGCCAAGCCCGTGCTGTTGCGCGACAATGCGAGTTCGTCTTCCTTCCCGATGGAAGCAATGCGCTGGGGCTTCGAAGGTTGGGTACGCATTGAATATGACATCGGCGCCGACGGCAGAACCGCGGCCCAGCGGGCCATCATCGCCTATCCGCCTTTCGTCTTCCGCAATGCCGCATTGAGCATAGCCAAGGGCCTCGTCTACACGAAGAGCTTCCGGCCCGACGGCAGCGCCGGATGCGGCGGCCAACAGGAGAATGTGCGCTTCACGATCAATCGATAGCGCACACTCCCTCACTCCGCCGCGACGATCTCGCTCTCCACGTCGTTCAGCGGATGCTCAAGCCGGTTGATCATCTCCTTCGGGCAGACCTGCCAGAAGCGCGTCCGCCAGCGGTCCCAGTCGTCGAGGACGGAGTGGGCCCATTTGCTGTCGGTGCGTTCGGCATGTTCGGCGATCAGCGCCTTGCAGCGCATTTCCCACCGCACCGATCCGAAGCGCTGCCAGATGATGCTGTCCGGGTTGGCGTTGCGTTCGAAGTCGCCATGTTCGTCCAGCACGAAGGCCATGCCGCCGGTCATGCCCGCGCCGAAATTGGCGCCGACGCGGCCCAGGATCACGGCGATGCCGCCGGTCATATATTCGCAGCCATTGGCGCCGCAGCCTTCGACGACCACGGTCGCGCCCGAGTTGCGCACGGCGAAGCGCTCGCCCGCCTGCCCCGCCGCGAACAGCTTGCCCGCCGTCGCCCCGTAGAGGACGGTGTTGCCGATGATCGTGTTCGACTTGGTCTCCAACGGTGACGACACCATCGGGCGGACCGCGATGATCGCGCCCGACAGGCCCTTGCCGACATAGTCGTTGGCGTCGCCGAACACCTCCAGCGTGATGCCCTTGACCGCGAAGGCGCCGAGCGACTGGCCGGCCGATCCGCGCAGGCGGATGTGGACATGGCCGTCGGCGAGCGAGGACATGCCGTAGCGCCGGGTGATCTCCGCCGAGAAGCGCGTGCCCACCGCGCGGTGCGTATTGCGCACCGTATAGGTCAGCTGCATCTTCTCGCGCCGCTCGAACACCGCCTTGGCATCCTCGATCATCTGCGCGTCGAGGCTGTCGGGCACTTCGTTGCGGAAGGTCGGGATGTTGAAGCGGCGCTTATCGGCGGGCGCGTCGACCTTCGCCAGCACCGGGTTGAGGTCGAGATCGTCGAGATGCTCGGCGCCGCGGCTGACCTGGCGGAGCAGCTCGGTGCGGCCGATGATCTCGTCGAGCGAGCGGACGCCCAGCTTGGCGAGGATCTCGCGCACCTCCTCGGCGATGAAGGTCATCAGGTTGATCACCTTCTCGGGCGTGCCGACGAACTTCTTGCGCAGCGCCTCGTCCTGCGTGCAGACGCCGACCGGGCAGGTGTTCGAATGGCACTGGCGCACC
>JAIYAJ010000234.1 GCA_027489105.1 Zymomonas sp.
ATGTCGCGCTCGCGCAGCGCCATCCACTGCGCGCGGTCGGAGATGGCGATCCGCTCGACGCCGGGCGGCGTGAGGGTCGACAGGGCCTCGGGGGAGAGCTTGAGCGACTGGTTCATGCCAGCACCCACCAGAAGCGGGCCAGCAGCGCCGGCGCCGCGACGAACAGCATCAGCGCCGCGGCAATGTCGCCAATGCGGTCGACCGGCCAGACGTTGGTGATGACGCCGTCATCGACGGCGCGGCGCTCGATCACCCACATGGTCAGGCCGCGACGGGCGCCCATCGGGTAGGATTCGAATGCCTCGTGCGCCTTGATAGGATCGACGTATTCCGGCAGGCGCGGGATGCGGCCGAGTTCGATGCCGGTCACAACGGCGCGGGCGGCTTCTTCGGACGCGGCTGGGATGTAGTAGACGGTCATGACCGCACCGCCTTGGCGCGCTCGCGCAACATGGCGTCGGCTGCCGCATAGCAATTCGTGGCTACGCTATCGGTCGGGACTTCGGTGAGGTCGGAGTTGGCGAAGAAACCGCACAAAGCCTCCCCCGCGAACCAGTCGCGAAGGCTCATGCCGTGGTAGTGGCTTTGGTCCCACTGGCCCTCGTCGGGCGGGACCGGGAATGCCGGGCCGCCGTCGTTAATCTTGCTCATCGTCCGATCTCCTGCGCTGCGGTTTCGAGAGCCCGCGCGGCCTTCGTCAGGTCGTCGGCGCGGGCGATGTAGAGGCTGGCCATGAACTCCGACCGGGGCCGGGCTCGGTGAGCCAGCAGCCGCGCGTTGAACGCGTCGTTGATCAGGCTGATGGCTTCGGCTTTTGCGGTCTGGGCGCGGGCGGGGAGGTTCCCCATCACGCGGCCTCCGTCTGCTTGGCCTCGATCGCCGCCCACATCTGAGCGGCGAGAGCGGTGCTGGCCGTCGCGAAGTCGTCGAGCGGCATGTCGGCCCATGTCGGATGGGCTTCCAGGATCGCGCGCTCGGCGGGCCCGGCGTTGCGCCAGATCCGGGTGGACTCGGCGACCAGCGCCCGCATCTCAGCGGCGATGTCGTCGAGGCGCGAGGCGGTCTGTTCAGGGAGCCATGCCATCACCGGCCCTCCGCGCGGGCGATGGCTTCGTCGCGCTGCTTGACGAACCGGGCGAGCGCAGCGCCAGCGCGCCATTCGGCGTTGGCCGCCTCAAGCGAGATCCGGTTCTCGACATAAAGCCGGGTGAAAGTCTGCCGGTCGCCAGCGGCGCCGGCCGCGCGCATGGCGCGGAGGATCTTGTCGCGCGTGCTCATGACCGACCCTCCATCATCAGGGCGTCGTCGCGGCGCATGTCGCGGATGGCGTCCCAGTCGGGCTCGCCGTCGTCGGCCTCGTGCAGCATGACCTCGCAGAGGCCGTCGTCGTCCGCGATCAGGTCGAACAGCCATCCCGGCGCGTCTTCGAAGCCGCCCTTCGGCAGCTTGACCTCGACATTCTGGATCTCGACCGAGGCGGGGTAGGGCGGGTCGATCCGATCGCCGGCAAAGCCCGGCTCGACGACGTAGCTGATGACCAACTCGACCTCGGCGCGGCCGATCTCGATGAAATGGCTGTAGCTGTAGGGCATGATCTTGCGTCCCTGATGAGTGAAAGGTGCCGGGGTTGAGCTGGCGTCCCGGCCCGCCAGACCAGAGCGCGGGGGATTGCTCCTTGCCCCGCGCCCCGGAAGTCAGGCCGCCAGCTTGTGGCCGGCCATGGCCTGCGCGACGATCCAGAGCGCCTTGTTGAGCTTGACGTCCTGATCGA
This sequence comes from Zymomonas sp., assembly GCA_027489105.1. The sequence continues at coordinate 1,772 of JAIYAJ010000234.1, forward strand.
TGCCGTTGACGGCGCGGGTGGTGACCCGGCGGCGGGTGCCGTCCGGGTTGTGCTGGATGCCGCGCAGCCCGCCGCGGATGACGTTCTCCTGGACGACGTTGAAGGTGGTCCAGAGGTCGCTGGCGCGGTCGTCATGCCGGCGCGGCGCCAGCAGGGCGTCGGGCTGAATCGGGGTGGCGACGTTGCCCTCGGCATCGCCGAAGCGCAGGACGTGGGCGGCTTCCGCGAAGGCGACCGCCTGATCGCGGCCGAGGCGAAGGTTCGACCAGTCCGCCGGCGCGGCAAGCGCGGCCTGCGCCTGTTCGAGGACGCGGTATGTGCCTTCGATGACCTTGCCCTGGACATCGCCGGAGTGGCGAACCTTGACCGCGTCGATCGTGCCGGTCTGGGCGACCAAGCTGTTGAGGCAGCGGATGCGGAAGAGGCCGGCCATCAGGTCGTAGGCGCTGGTGCCGTCGTTGGCGTTCTTCAGCAGGATCTCGCAGACGGTGTCGCCGACGCGGTGCGTGACCTCGGTGTCAAGCTTGCGAAGGCGGATCAGGTGCTTCGTGAATTCGACCTTGGTGGCGTCGCGGGTGGTCGACTGCTTGGCGCCGACCGGCATGAAGCCCTCGGCCATCAGGCCGCGCAGGACGTCGATCGTCGGGATCGGTTGAAAGCGCTCGGAACGGGACTCGTGGGCGCTGGTCGCGAAGATCGACGGGGCGACCTTGCGAAGCTCGGCTTCGGTCAGGGCGCGGGCGGTGTCGAAGCGGGCGGTCGAGGTGTAAACGGTCATGGCAGTCCCCATCGGCTGGTTGCGGATGGGCAAAGGTATAAAAGGGCATTTGCCCATCGTCAAGTCGAGCGGGGCATTTGCCCATTGAAAGTTTGCGGCGATGGGCGCGCGCCTCGCGCGCTCGCGGTCGTAGCGCTGGCGTGAAATCGGTTGGCCTTGGGCCCTGCACCGAAGCACGAGGGGGCGCTGGTGGCGCCCCGCCGCTATGGCCAGGCTGAAACGGGTCGTGGCTGGCGTTGGGTCTGGCTCGACCTGGCCGGGCGCGCTATGGCGCGCAGCCCGACGCTAAGGTTCAGGGAGATTACTGGATATAGCTCTACAGCCGTTTCCCACGCGTGCGCGTGACGCGCGTCGGTTATACCCGCACGCGCGCGTTATCGGCGGGGCCCTAGAGCCGCGACATTTTCAGGATCACGCGGCCGATCACCCTGATCGCGTCGGCCGGGACGATGTCCTCCCGGTGCGCCGGGTTGTCGGACATGATGCGGATCATCAACGGGTCGGAGCCTCGCACAAGCTGCAGCCGCTTCACCGACACGCCGATCCCGTCGTCGATCGCAAAGATCCCGTCAGGCGAGGGCGCCACAGCGCCCCGGTGGATCATCACCCGATCGCCAGGTAGCAGCGTCGGCAGCATCGAATCGCCGTCGACCGGGATGATGTCGACCTCGTGCTCGCGGGCCCGAAGCTCGGTGTGAAGGAACGGGACCGGCACCGTCCAGGACGCCCGCGCGCCGTCTACGAACTGGCCGTCGATCACGATGGGATCGGCAAAGCCCCCGACCCCCATGCCGCCGCGCACGTCGCGCTCGATCACCTCGCCGGGCCGCAGCTCACGACGGGCAGCACGCCCAGCCGCCTCTGCCGCCATCATGTCCTCGGGCGTCGGCTCTTCATCGGGCGCGTCCGGGTCAAAGCTGTCGACGAGGGGACCGGCGATGAGCCAGTTGGCAGGTCGCCCCAACGCCCGCGCGATCTTCTGCAGGTTCTCGACCTTGCCCCCGCGCCCCCGCTTCAGCGCGTCGCGGATGTAGGTGTCGCCGAGGCCCGCGGCCACCGAGACTTCCTTCATGTCGCGCTCTTGTGCGTCGAGCTCGGCCTGGAGCCGCTTTCGCCAGTCAACGGTCATGGCGCGAGCCTGCCCACTATCCTGCCCATCGTCGATAGGCGTTTTGCCCATCACGCTCGTTGACATCGGGGGCATTTGCCCATTAAGGGTTGGGCATGAGCGAAACTCAAAAACTGATTTCCGAAATCGAGGCATTCCTGCGCGACGCGGGCATGGCCGAGAGCACGTTCGGCCGCAAGGCCGTCAACGACGGCAAGCTGATGGCGCGGCTGCGTTCAAGCGGATCGGTCACGCTGGAAAAGGCGTCGCAGATTCGGCGGTTCATGGCCGAGAACCCGCCGCAGGTGGCCGCATGAACGCCTTCCGCCGCTGCCCCTTCCGCATGTTCGCCTTGGCGTCCGGGTTGGTGCTGGCGGTGCTGATCGCTCTCTACGCGGGGCTGGTCTGACATGGTGGCCCGGTCGCTTTCACCCGCATTGCCATCCTCCAATTGCGGGGGGAGGCGGGTTGCAGCCCGCTCTCCCCGTGAAGCCCGGCCTGCCAAGGTCACTGCTCC
>JAIYAJ010000444.1 GCA_027489105.1 Zymomonas sp.
CTCGTCCTGCCGTTCGAGGTAAGGCGCGTAGCGGCAATCCTCGATCAGTTCGGCACGAACCGGCGGAGCGATCTCCCGCCAGCCCGGTATCAGCGCTGCGACGTGCTCGTCACGGACATCCGGGTAGCGCAGCCACTCGGCGAGGCTCCGCTTGCTGTGATCGGCTGCAACAGGAGAGCCAGCTTCGATCAGTTGATGGGCCGTGACGGTCAAGCTGTCCAACTGGCTTCGACCGAGCATGCGCGCCGCTTCGCGTTCAGCAAACCAGGCCCTGCGCTCTGAGCCGACAGCGCTCAAAGCCTCGGCCCACCCCGTCAAGCGGGTCGCCGCATTATCGGCCCGGAGCCGGAGGCGGTACTCGGCGCGCGCGGTGAGCATGCGATAAGGTTCGGACACACCCTGCAGCGTGAGGTCGTCCACCATGACGCCGATATAGCTGGAGGCACGATCGAACAGGACCGGCGGTGAACCGGCGGCGAAGGCCGCCGCATTCAATCCGGCGACGAGGCCCTGCGCAGCGGCCTCCTCATAACCGGTGGTGCCGTTGATCTGGCCAGCACAGAACAGCCCCGGCAAGGCGCGTAGCGCGAGACCTGCTGTCAGGCTGCGCGGATCGATATAGTCATATTCCACCGCATAGCCGGGTTGAGCGATCTCGACCCGTTCCAACCCGCCCACCGTACGCAGCATCGCGAGCTGGACGTCCTCGGGAAGCGACGTCGATACGCCGTTCGGGTAGATCAGATGATCGCCAAGACCCTCAGGTTCGAGGAAGATCTGGTGTCCGTCCCGGTCGCCGCAGCGGTGAACCTTGTCCTCGATCGAGGGACAATAGCGCGGCCCGGTTCCCTCGATGACCCCGGAGAAGAGCGGCGAGCGATCGAGGCTGTTGCGGATGATGTCATGGGTCCGCTGGTTTGTCCGCGTGATCGCGCAGGCGAGTTGCGGTACCGAGCGTGCCCCGTGAAGCGGTGAGAAGGTCCAATCCTCATCGTCGGATGGCTGGCGGTCGAGCCCGGCCCAGTCGATCGTGCGGCCGTCGAGGCGCGGAGGTGTCCCTGTTTTCAGCCGGCCCAGCGGAAGATCGAGAGCCCGCAGCTGTTCCGCGAGGCCCAGGGCGGCGCCCTCCCCTACCCGTCCACCAGCACAATTGGTCATGCCGAAGTGAAGCTTGGCGTTCAGGAATGTCCCCGTCGCCAGGACTACGGACCGCGCATGAAGCGCCCGTCCGTCGGCCAGCTTCACACCGCATGTTTCACGTGGAACATCGCTGAGGATCAGCGACTCGACCGATCCCTCGATGATGTGAAGCGTCTTGAGTTGGGCGAGCAGATCCCGCACCGCTGTCCGAAACAGCTGGCGATCGGCCTGAATACGTGGGCCTTGAACAGCCGACCCCTTGCTGCTGTTGAGCATGCGGTAGTGAATCGCCGCTCGATCTGCAGCCCTGGCGATGATGCCGTCGCAGGCGTCGACCTCGCGGACGAGATGACCCTTGCCGAGGCCACCGATCGCCGGATTGCACGACATGGCACCGATCATGTCGCGTCGCATGCTCACCAATGCGACGGATGCACCCATGCGCGCTGCGGCTGCGGCAGCCTCGCACCCCGCATGTCCGCCACCGACGACAATGACGTCGAACCGGTCCTTCTGATCCGCTAAGAGCATGCCGCCGCGCTATCGCAGCGCCGCTGGCAAGTCAAAAGCGTTCCACGTGGAACAGCCTATTTGCCGATGCAGAAACGCCCGAACAGCGTGTCGAGCATGTCCTCGGTTCCGGCGCGGCCGGTGAGCCGATCGATCGCAGCGCGGGCCATGCGCAGCGCCTCGGCCACGAGCAACGGATCTTGCTCCGCCCCCGCCAGACCGAGCATCGCCGCCAGATGTTCGATGCCGTCTCTCTGCCGCCGGGAAAGCGCCACCTCATCCTCGCGGGGCAGGAGCGTGGCCGCTCGCTCCCCCAGCACCGCCACCAGTCGCTCCATGCCCTCCCCCGTCCGCGCAGACAGAATGAGATCCGCTGCGTCCGGAGGTGCGAAGCCCGTCTCGTCGGACCGCGCGGCAATCCGCAGTGCGCCCGCCGGCGCTTCGTCTGGCGGGCCGAGCCAAAGCAGAATATCTGCTCGGGCCATAGCCTGACGGGCACGCTCGATTCCGATCTCCTCTACCGCATCTGCAGCCGCCTCATGCAGGCCGGCGGTGTCGGTGAGGAGGAAGGCTATGCCGCCGATTGACACCGGGACCTCGACCAGGTCGCGCGTGGTTCCGGCGAGTGGCGTCACGATTGCCGCTTCACGTCCGGCGAGCGCATTGAGCAAAGTGGATTTGCCCGCATTGGGCGGCCCGGCTAGGACGACCCGGATACCGTCGCGAAGGCGCTCTACCGCCGGCCGACCGCACCAACCCGCCACATCCTTCGCGATGTGCTCAAGCTCTGTCGTAAAAGCGTCTCCGAGATCCGGGACATCCGCCTCATCCTCGAAATCGAGCACCGCTTCGACGCGCGCAGACAGAAGGAGAATATGGTCTAGCCAGGCGGCGAGCTTGCGGCTCAGCGCCCCGTCTGCCAGCGCAAGCGCGTTCCGCCGCTGGGTTTCGGTCTCGGCTGTCAGCAGGTCACCCAGTGCTTCGGCTTCGGTGAGATCGATGCGTCCATTGGCGAAGGCGCGCCGGGTGAACTCGCCGGCTTCCGCCGCGCGCAGGCCCGGCTGCTCGCTGAGCGATCGCAGAACGGCGGTTACGACAGCCCTGCCCCCATGGACGTGAAACTCCGCCATATCCTCACCGGTGGCGCTGGCGGGACCGGGAAACCAGAGCAGCAAGGCCTGATCCAGTGGGTGATGGTCGACCGGGTCGACGATCGACCGGAGCGAGGCGCGTCTTGGGGCAGGCCTCGGTCGTCCGCCGAGCAGGGCGTCCATCGCGTCACCCGCCCGAGGGCCGCTGACACGGATCAGAGCTACGCCGGCGGGTGGCGACCCGCTCGACAGGGCGAAGATGGTCGCGGCGTCTGCGGCGTATTGCGGGCTATTTGCCACCACTGCCGGTGCGACCGATCTGGTCGAACATCGATCGCCATATGTTCATTCCTGCCTCACCCATCGGCATCCAGTTGCGCATCATCTGATCGACCGCATCGGGCGTTATGCCTTCCTCGATCATCTTCTTCATCTTGTCGATATAGACGTCGTGAACGACGGACAGGTCGGGAAGGCCCATGAAACGGCGCGCTTCCTCCGGCGTGCAATCGACGTCGACGGTGATCTTCATGCGCGGCTCCAAGGGTCATTGAAACGTCGGTATCCATGGCTAGAGTCTCCGCAGGCGCATGTCCATGACCATCCTCTCCACTCTATTGGCTTCTCCGCTCGGATCGATCCTGATCGAAGGTGACGAGCGCTATGTGCATCGCATCGTCATCGGCTGCGAGATGGGCGGCGAGACGGGCGGTCTGGCGATCGAGAGGATCGATCCAGCCTCGCCCGCCGGACGCGCAGCGGCACAGCTTCGGGCCTATTTCGATGGTGTCCGGGAGAGCTTCGATCTGCCCCTTGCGCCTGCCGCGACACCGAGGGGTGAGGCGCTGCGACAGGCGATCATCGCCATCCCATGCGGCGCGTCGCTCAGCTATGGCGAGGTCGCGCGGCTCGCCGCGTCGAGCCCCCGGGCCATCGGTCAGGCCTGCGCCCGCAACCCTTTTCCCATCGTCGTTCCCTGCCATCGGGTGCTAGGGAATGGCGGCGCGATCGGCCATTATTCGGCCGGCGATGGGGTAGCCACCAAGCTGTGGCTGCTCGAGCATGAGAGACGAGGAGGACTGCTGTGAAGAGCTATACCGAGATCAAGGCGCTGGCCGGGGACGAGGAATTTCTCGCTTACACGTCGCAGCCCACATCGGAGCCGAAGGCCGCGATCATCGTCATTCAGGAGATTTTCGGCGTCAATGAAGGCATCCGCATCAAATGCGATGCCTGGGCGAAGCTCGGTTATCTCGCCATCGCGCCCGATCTTTTCTGGCGGATTCGTCCGGGCATCGAGCTCGATCCCGATGTCGAGCCGGAACTGCAGGAGGCCTTCGGTCTGTTCGGCAAGTTCGATCAGGAAGCGGGCATTCGCGATATAGAGGCCACCATCCGCGAAGCGCGCCGCATGGTCGGCGGCAAGAAGGTCGGCGCGGTGGGCTATTGCCTCGGGGGCCGCCTGGCCTTCATGACCGCTGCGCGGACCGATATCGATGCGAGCGTGGGCTATTATGGTGTCGGGATCGATGGGTTGCTGGGCGAGGCGCATGCCATCGCCCATCCGCACGCGCAGCATATCGCGGTGGACGATGGCTTCGTGCCCAAGGATGCGCAGGCCCGCATGCATGCCGGTCTGGACGACCATCCGAAGGTCACGCTGTGGGACTATGAAGGGGTCGACCATGGTTTTGCGGCGACCATGGGCAATCGCCGGGTCGAGGACGCCGCCCAGCTCGCCGACGGCCGGACCGAGGCCTTCTTCGCCGA
>JAIYAJ010000520.1 GCA_027489105.1 Zymomonas sp.
AGCGCTCGCTCGATGAGGCGATCCGCTACACCAAGGAGCGCAAACAGTTCGGCCAGGCGATCGCCGATTTCCAGACGGTTCAGTTCACTCTGGCCGACATGGAGACCGAGCTTCAGGCGGCCCGCATGCTGCTCTACGTGGCAGCCGCCAAGGTCACCGCCAACGCACCCGACAAGACGCATTTTGCTGCGATGGCCAAGCGCTTCGCGACCGACACCGGCTCGGCCGTGGTCGATCGCGCGCTGCAGCTTCACGGCGGCTATGGCTATTTGCAGGATTATCCGATCGAGCGCTTCTGGCGCGACCTGCGCGTGCATCGCATCCTCGAGGGCACCAACGAGATCATGCGCCTCATCACCAGCCGGGAGCTTCTGCGCCAATGACCGAAACCGCGCCCCCGGAGGTCTTCACCTTCGTCGAAGGCCGGGCGGGCCGCATCCGCCTGAACCGTCCCAAGGCGATCCATGCGCTGACGCACGGCATCTGCACTGCGATGATCGAGGCGCTGGTCGCCTGGGCGGATGACGATGCCATCGATCTGGTGATGATCGACCATGCCGAAGGGCGAGGCTTCTGCGCGGGCGGGGACATTCGCCTGATCGCGGAGAGCGCAGCGGTCGACGGGGTCGCGGCGCGCGCCTTCTTCCATGAGGAATATCGCCTCAACCATCTGCTCTTCACCTACGCCAAACCAACGATCGCCTTCATGGATGGGATCACCATGGGCGGGGGCGTCGGCATCTCGCAGCCTTGCGCGATTCGCGTCGTCACCGACCGGACGGTCTATGCCATGCCGGAGACGGGCATCGGCCTGTTCACCGATGTCGGCGGTGGTCGCTATCTGTCGCGCATGCCGGGGCGCATGGGCCAATATGTCGGTTTGACCGGCGCCCGCCTGAACGGCGCCGAATGCCTCGCGCTGTCGCTGGGTACGCATCATGTCGCCTCCGAGGGCGTCGAGGCGCTCAAGGCAGCGATCCTCGCCAATCCGAAGGCGATCGATGCGGCGCTTCGCAGCGCGGTGACCACGGTCCCCGAGGCGCCGATCCTCGACCATCGGGCCGAGATCGACCGGCTGTTCGCTTCGGATCGCTATGAGGACATCCTCGCTGCCCTGACGGCAGACGGCTCGGACTGGGCACAGGCCACGCTCAAGACGCTGTCGGGAAAGTCGCCGCTGTCCTGCAAGGTCGTGCTGCGCCTGCTGGCCGAGGCCGCACGCATCGACGACTTCGCCGATGAGATGGCGATGGAATATGCGGTGGGCGCGCACATCATCCGCCATCCCGATTTTGTCGAAGGCGTTCGCGCCTTGATCGTTGACAAGGACAATGCGCCGCGCTGGAACCCGGCCACTGCCGAGGGCGTCACCGACGAGACCGTCGATGCCGTCTTCGCGCCGCTTCCGCCGGCCGAGGCATGGTCGCCTCTGCCCCAAGCCTGAAAGGATTCCGCATGTCCTACGAAACCATCCTCGTCGAAACCCAGGGGCCGGTGACGATTATCCGCCTCAACCGGCCGGAGGCGCTCAACGCGCTGAACACCCAGGTGCTCGCCGACCTGATCGACGCCTTCGGCAAATATGATGCCGATCCGGCGCAGCGCTGCGCGATCCTGACCGGGAGCGAAAAGGCGTTCGCGGCGGGCGCCGACATCAAGCAGATGCAGCCCAAGGGCTTCTCCGAGATGTATGCGGAGAATTTCTTCGCCGGCTTCGAGCGCGTCACCGCGACCCGCAAGCCGTGGATCGCGGCGGTGTCGGGCTTCGCGCTCGGCGGCGGCTGTGAGCTGGCGATGATGGCCGACATCATGATCGCGGCCGATAACGCCAAGTTCGGCCAGCCCGAGATCAAGCTGGGCGTTGCACCCGGCATGGGCGGGTCGCAGCGCCTGACCCGCGCCGTCGGCAAGTCCAAGGCGATGGACATGTGCCTGACAGGCCGCATGATGGACGCGGCCGAAGCCGAGCGTGGCGGTCTGGTCAGCAAGGTCGTGCCGCTCGCCGAGCTGATGGATGAGGCTCTGAAGATGGCGCAGGTGATCGCCGGCATGCCGCCGCTCGCCGCCATCGCGAACAAGGAAATGGTCAACGCCGCCTTCGAAACCGGGCTCGCCATGGGCCTGCTGTTCGAACGGCGGATCTTCAACGGTCTGTGCGCGACCGACGACAAGGCGGAAGGGATGACCGCCTTCGTCGAGAAGCGCCCGGGCAACTGGACGGGAAAATAAGCATATGGCGACGGTCGGTTTCATCGGGCTCGGCAATATGGGCGGCGGCATGGCCGCCAACCTTGCCAAGAAGGGGCATGACGTCAGGGCGTTCGATCTGTCGCAGGACGCGCTCGACCGCGCCAAGGCCGCAGGCTGCCTGCCGGTCGCTTCGGCGGCCGAGGCGGTCGCGGGTGCGGACTATGTCGTGACGATGTTGCCGGCCGGCCAGCATGTCCGTTCGGTCTACGAGAACGAGATCTTCGCGGCGGTGCCTGCTTCGGCGCTGCTGATGGATTGCTCGACGATCGACGTGGGCAGCGCCCGCGCGGTCGCTGCGGCCGCCACGGCCAAGGGGCTCGCTTTCGTCGACGCGCCCGTCTCGGGCGGCATTGCTGCCGCCAATGGCGGGACGCTGACCTTCATGGTCGGCGGCAGCGCCGAGCATTTTGCGCGGGCGGAGCCGGTCCTCGCGCTGATGGGCAAGGCGGTGATCCATGCCGGCGGTCCGGGCTCGGGCCAGGCGGCGAAGATCGTCAACAACATGATCCTCGGTTCGACGATGGTCGCGACCTGCGAGGCCTTCGCGCTGGCGCAGAAGCTGGGCCTCGATCTGCAGACCTTCTTCGATATCTCATCCAAGGCGAGTGGCCAGAGCTGGTCGATGACGAGCTATTGCCCGGTCCCGGGGGTCGGCCCGCAGACCCCGGCCGACAATGGCTATGAGGGCGGCTTCGCGTCGGCGCTGATGCTCAAGGACCTCAAGCTGGCGGTCGAGGCCGCACAGAGCGTGGGCGCGAGCGTACCGATGGGAAGCAGCGCGGAGAGCCTCTATCAGGCCTTCGCCAATCTCGGCGGCGCCGGCAAGGACTTTTCGGCGATCATCAAGATGCTCGACGGCAGTTTCAAGGCCTGAGGGTTTGCCCGATCAAGGCAGGAACACGGGCCGCGACGGGCATTCTGTCGTGGCCCCTTTTCTTTGTCCTCAGGCGTGCGCTTCGCTGAATTGCAGGCGGGCGAGGCGCGCGTAGAGGCCATCCTGCGCGCTGAGGCTGGCATGATCGCCTTCCTCGACGATGCGGCCCTGATCCATGACCAGAATCCGGTCCGCCGCGCGTACGGTGGCCAGGCGGTGTGCGATGACGATCGTCGTGCGCCCTTCCATCAGCCGGTCGAGCGCATCCTGCACCAGCTTTTCGGATTCGGCGTCGAGCGCTGAAGTTGCTTCGTCGAGGAGGAGAAGCGGAGCATCGCGCAGCAACGCGCGCGCGATGGCGAGGCGCTGCCGCTGACCGCCCGACAGCCGCGCGCCGGCCTCGCCGAGGAAGGTGTCGAGACCCTGGGGAAGGTCGCGCAGGAAGCCGGCGGCATTGGCGGCCTCGGCTGCAGCCCAGATCGCGGCATCGTCCGCATCCCAGCGGCCATAGCGCAGATTGTCGCGCGCCGACGCGCCGAAGATCACGGTTTCCTGCGGCACGACCGCGAGGCGCCGACGGATCTCGGCCGGATCGGCATCGGGCAGCGCCACCCCGTCGAGCCGGATCGCGCCCCCTTCGGGATCGTAGAAGCGCTGGGCGAGCTGCAATATTGTCGACTTGCCGGCTCCCGAGGGGCCGACGACGGCCACCATCTCGCCCGGCTCGACCGAGAAGCTGACATCGTCGAGCGCCTTCACCTCGGGCCGCGTCGGATAGCGGAAGACCACATGATCGAAGGCGAGGCGGCCGATCGCCGGCGCGGGCAGGGCGACAGGATGAGCAGGAGCCCTGATCTCGGGTTCGGCGGTCAGCAGTTCCGAGAGCCGGGAGGCGGCACCGGCTGCGCGGAGAATGTCGCCATAGACTTCGGCAAGCGCGCCGAAAGAGCCGGCGACGATGCCTCCGGTCATGATGAAGGCCGCGATCGAGCCGCCCGACAGGCGGCCGCTGGCGACGTCGATCGCGCCCTGCCACATGACGAGGGTGATCGATCCGAAGATCAGGCCGATGATGATGGCGGTCATCACCGAGCGGACGGTGATGCGGCGCCGGGCGGTGGCAAAGCCCTGTTCGACGACCTCGCCGAAGCGTTCGGCCTCACGCCGTTCCTGCCCGAATCCCTGGACGATCTTCATCGAACGCAGCGTTTCGGACACGGTGGCGCCGACGTCGGCGATCCGGTCCTGCGATGTCTGCGACAGGCGCCGGAGGCGGCGGCCCATGAACACGATCGGCAAGATGACCAGCGGGATGCCGAGCATCAGCAGGCCGGCGAGCTTCGGCGCCAGGGCGAAGAGGTAGAGGATTCCACCGATCGCGAGGAAGATGTTGCGCAGCGCGACCGAGATAGTGGTGCCGACCACCTGTTCGATGATGGCCGTGTCTGCGGTCAGGCGCGAGGCGATTTCGGAAGGGCGATTCTCTTCGAAATAGGCAGGCGCGAGCCGCAGGAGATTGGCCTGAACCCCGGTCCGGATGTCGGCGACGACGCGCTCGCCGAGCCAGGAGACGAAATAGAAGCGGGTCGCGGTCGCCAGCGCGAGGACCATGACGATCCCCATCAGCCCCTGGAAATAGGGCCCGACGTCGCCGCCCGAGGCGATGAATCCCTTGTCGATGACCAACCGGAAACCGCCGGGAATGGCCAGCGTGGCCGAGGCCGCGACGACCAGTGCCGTCAGCGCCGCCGCGATCCGACCGGGATAGCGGGTGGCGAAACGCCAGATCATAGCCAGTTCGCCCAGCTTGCGTTGGGACTTCGGGGGGAGCTCGTCACGTCTTGCCATGGAAGCGGCCCTAGCAAGCTGCGCTGTCTGGCTCAATCGGCCATAGGTGTCGCGGATCGTCATTGCGGCGATGCAGGATGGAAAGCTTATGGCAATCCCGCCCTGCTAAACCTAAATGATCATGGCACGGGATACTGCGCTGCGGTATTGGGTTTCGGGTTGCGAGACGCTTTGTGCACGAACGCGGAGATTTGAATGCTGTATGACGCCTATGAGTTTCAGCGGACGCTGATGTCGGCCGCCAGCACATGGGCCAATATCAGCGCACAATGGCTGCAGAACCCGCTCAACCCGATGTCCTACAGCAATATGGCGCCGATGATGGCGTCGGGCCTCGATGTGTTCGCCCATGCGTCCGCGTCGCGTGGAAAGCCCGACTTCGGCTTCACCGAGGTCGAGGTCGACGGCAAGATCGTCGCGGTGACCGAGGAGATCATTCTCCGCAAGCCCTTCGGGCAGCTCAAGCGTTTCCGTCGCCGCGGCGTGACCGGGCAACCGAAGCTGTTGATCGTGGCGCCGATGTCCGGCCACTATGCCACGCTGCTGCGCGGTACGGTCGAGCGGATGCTGCCGCGCCATGACGTGTATATCACCGATTGGCGCGATGCGCGGCTCGTGCCCGTCAGCGAGGGCAGCTTCGATCTCGACGATTATGTCGACTATCTGGTCGAGTTTCTCGAGAAGCTGGGGCCCGGTACGCATATGCTGGCGGTGTGTCAGCCATCGGTGCCGGCTTATGCGGCGGCTGCCATCATGGCAGCGGACGAAAACCCGTGCCGTCCGGCGTCGCTCACGATGATGGGTGGCCCGATCGACACGCGCGAGGCGCCGACCGCCGTCAACACCGTCGCGACGCAGCGGCCGCTGGCCTGGTTCGAGCAGAATGTCATCCACACCGTGCCGGTCTACTATCCGGGTGTGGGGCGGCGGGTCTATCCGGGCTTCCTGCAGCTGACCGGCTTCATGGCGATGAATCTCGGTAACCACCTCGTCAGCCACTGGAGCATGTTCAAGCATCTCGTCGATGGAGATGAGGAAAGCGCCGACGCCACCAAGGCCTTCTACGACGAATATCGCTCGGTCTGCGACATGACCGAGGAGTTTTATCTGCAGACGATCGACCAGGTCTTCCAGCGCCATCTGCTGCCCAAGGGCCAGTTCATGCATCGCGGCAAGCTGGTCGATCCGGCGGCGATCAAGGATATCGGCCTGCTCGCGATCGAGGGCGAACGCGACGATATTTCTGGGATCGGCCAGACCAAGGCGGCGCTGTCCCTCGCAACCGCGCTCCCCACCGAGAAGAAGCAGTATCTGCTTGCCGAGAAGGTCGGCCATTACGGCATCTTCAACGGCCGCCGCTGGCGCGAGAAGATCGCGCCGGTCGTCGACGCCTGGATCGCCGCGAATGCGCGATAGGCGCGGGTTGCGCTTCGGCCACTTCTGCGCGACGGTCGCTTTCATTGCGGCGGGGTTCGGGGTTTCGCCGGTACTTTCGACGGCGATAAGCGCGGTCCCCAAGGCTGAGGCCAGAGCGGCGATCGCTACTGCCCAGGAGGCGGCCTCCCGCGAAGATTGCAAAGGCGTGCTGGCGGCGCTCGATCCGGTAGCAGCCAGCCTGACCGGAGCGGAACGCGATACCGCGTCGCGGATGCGGCTGATCTGCCTCGGCCGCGAAGGTCGCTTTCTCGAATTGAGCATCCTCCAGAAGGAACTGGCTGCGTCCAGCCCCCGCGACGGTCTGGTGATCGCTTATGGCGTCATCGTCGCGGCCGGAGAAAATCGCTTTCGCGATGCCGCCGAGCAGCTGTCCCGTCTGGCCCGTGAGGCGCCGGCTTCGTTCGATGTCCTGTCGGGCAGCGGGGTCCGTGAGATCATCCGCCAGCTCTCCGCCGATCGCTCGGCTGAAGCCAGGGCGGTGCGCGACGGGGCGGTGATTGCGCTTGCCCAAGCCAACTGGTCCCCCGCAGACATGCCCGAGCTGGGGAATGGGCTGGCCAGAGAGGCTGTGACCGCGCTCGTCAGGACGAACCGTATCGACGAGGCGGATAGGTTGCTCGACCGGATCGACGATCCCGAAAGTCTGTCGTCCTTGCTGATCGACCGCAGCTATGCTGCACTCTGGCCGTCGATCGAGCGCCGGCTCGGCCCGGCCGGGAAGACGGCGGTCGATCAATATGCGCAGGAGAAGCTCGCCAATTATGGCGACATGCAGGCTTCGGACGCCGCGCTGCGCGATGCGGCCAATGCTCTGCTGCTGCTTGGTAGGGCTGCGGACGCGGTGGATCTTACCGGCCGTGCCGAGATCGCCAATGGCATGAGCGAGGAAGAGATACAGGTCGCCATGCTGCGCGCTCGCGCTCTGGCGCTCGCTGGCCGCGATGCGCAGGCCGCCGACTTCCTCTCGACGCTGCTGACGCTCGATCTGGTCAAGACGCCCGATGCTGATCCAGCCCTGATCACCTATACCGAGTATCTCGACGAGATCGGCAGGCCGGCCCAGGCTCTGGTCATCGCGCGGGCGATCCAGACCAAGGGCAAGGGCTTGCTCAACGATTTCGCCATGCGGTGGATCGATCGCAGCGAAGTCTGTGCGCTCGGCGCGCTCGGTCGCGCTGCGGAGGCGGCGCCGGCGATCGAACGACTGAAGTCGCTCGCCTGGCAGAACCATGCGGCGGCGGTCGAGGCACTGCTGTGCGTCAAGCGCGATGCCGAAGCTGCGCAGATCGCACTGAAGGGGCTGGCGGACGAAGATGCCTCCGGCGAACTCATCGCCCAGTTTCAACCGACCGGCGCGCTGTGGGCGGCTCCCAAGTCGCGGTTGCGCGATCTGTGGGCTGGTTTGCTGGCCCGTCCCGACGTCAAGGCGGCGTTCGAGAAGCGCGGGCGGATATTGCCCAAGGCCTATTGGCCCTCGCCCGAGGCCCAGCCGATACCCCGACGCCGGGTGAGCGACCCTTCCTCGCTGACATGAGCGACCTGCGGATCGCGGCGCGCCTGTCCGCACGGATCGAGACCTGGCCAGTGGCGGGGAGCTTCATCATCGCGCGCGGCGCCAAGACCCATGTCGATGTGGTGACGGTCGAGCTGGATGACGGCAGCTGCGTGGGCCGGGGCGAGGGGACCGCTATCTATTATCACGCAGAGACGCCCCAGTCTGTGCTCGACCAGGTCATGGCGATGGCTGCCCAGCTGCAAGACGGGATGACGCGGTCGGATCTGCTTCACCTCATGCCGCGCGGTGCCGCTCGCAACGCTCTGGACTGCGCGCTGTGGGACGCGCAGGCGAAGCGCAGCGGACAGCCGGCCTGGGCCTTGGCCGGGCTCGACGCGATTGCGCCCCGGACCACCGCCTTCACGATATCGCTGGGCGAACCTGCGAAGATGGAGACGGATGCTCGGGCCGCAGCGCCGACCTACCCATTGCTCAAGCTCAAGCTGGCGGGGGAGGGCGATCTCGATCGCGTGGCGGCCGTCCGGCGCGGGGCCCCTGATGCGCGCATCATCGTCGATGCCAATGAGAGCTGGACCGGCCGCGATGTGGCGGCGGAAGCTGCGGCGCTGCTGCCGTTCGGGGTCGAACTGATCGAACAGCCGGTCAAGGCCGGTCTCGATCATCTGCTCGACGGCATCGCCTCGCCAATCCCGCTCTGCGCCGACGAAAGCTGCCAGGACAGTGCGGATATCGCGCGTTGCGTCGGGCGCTATGACGCCGTCAACATCAAGCTGGATAAGGCTGGTGGCCTCACCGAGGCGCTGCGCTTGGCCGAAGCCGCGCGTGCGGAGGGACTCGACCTCATGGTGGGGTGCATGTTGTGCACCTCGCTCGCGGTCGCTCCTGCCATGATCGTCGCGCAGCAGGCGCGCTGGGTCGACCTTGACGGCCCGCTGCTGCTCGGCGCCGACCGGGACTGCCCGATCGCTTTCGACCGCGGGATCGCGCATCCGGCGCAGCCCGTCCTCTGGGGCTGGTCCGGTAGTTAAGGATCGAGCCTGCCCCAAAGGCTATGCTGACCTTGCACGCCAACGAAATGAAACCTGTTGCGTGCAGTGGCGTTGGGTGAGCGTGAGGCGACGCAATGCCGACCGACGATGTTTCCGGACAAGGAGTGAGCAATGACGCAACAACTGGCGACGGGCGCCTCGGCGGCCGCAGAGTCTGTCGTGGCGGTCACGCTCAAGATCAATGGGGAGCAGCATGAAGTTGCGCTCGATCCCCGGACCACTTTGCTCGATCTGCTGCGCGAGCATCTGCGGCTGACGGGGACCAAGAAGGGCTGCGACCATGGCCAGTGCGGTGCCTGCACGGTGATCGTCGATGGTCGCCGGATCAACAGCTGCCTGTCGCTGGCGGTCATGCACGACGGCGACGAGGTGATAACGATCGAAGGGCTGGGCACGCCCGAAGCGCTCCACCCGATGCAGCGGGCCTTCGTCGAGCAGGATGGCTATCAGTGCGGCTATTGCACGCCTGGCCAGATTTGCTCGGCGGTCGCGGTGCTGGACGAGATCGAGCGGGGCATACCGAGCCATGTCACTGCCGACCTGCTGGACGTCCGCCTGTCCGACGACGAACTGCGCGAGCGGATGAGCGGCAATATCTGTCGCTGCGCGGCTTATCCGAATATCATCGCAGCGATCCGTCAGGTGGCCGGGGAGACGGCGGCATGACCCCCTTCACCTATCATCGCGCCAGCGACGCGGCCGATGCGGCTCGCCTGGCCGCAGAGCATCCCGGTGCGCGTTTCGTCGCGGGCGGCACCAATTTGCTCGATCTGATGAAGGCGCGGGTCGAGAAGCCAGCGCATCTGATCGACATCAACCGCACCGGGCTCGACCGGATAGATGAAACCGATGAAGGTGGCCTGCGCATCGGCGCTCTCGTCCGCAACACCGATCTGGCGGCGCACCGGCGCGTGCGAGCGGACTATGCAGTCCTGTCGCGGGCGCTGCTGGCTGGTGCCTCCGGGCAGTTGCGCAACAAGGCGACGACGGCGGGCAATTTGCTCCAGCGGACCCGCTGTCCCTATTTCTACGACGTCAGCAAACCCTGCAACAAGCGCGAGCCCGGTTCGGGCTGCTCGGCGATCGGCGGCATGAGCCGGGGCCTGGCCGTCCTCGGGAGCAGCGATCAGTGCATCGCGACCCATCCGTCCGACATGGCGGTCGGTTTGCGCGTGCTCGATGCGCGGATCGAGACGATCAAGGCCGATGGTGCGACGCGCACGATCGGCATGGGGGACTTTCACACATTGCCGGGAGAGACGCCGCAGGTCGAGACCGTGCTCGATCCGGGCGAACTGATCACGGCGGTGATTCTGCCGCCCCCGGTTCCCGGTCGGCATATCTATCGCAAGGTGCGCGACCGGGCATCCTATGCCTTCGCGCTGGTCTCGGTCGCCGCGATCGTCAGTGAGGGTGAAAGGCGCGTCGCCGTGGGCGGGGTCGCCGCCAAGCCGTGGCGGGTCGAGGGCGCGGAAAAGGGTGGGGTCGATGCCCTCGCCGACGCGCTGACGGCGGGTGCCCGGCCGACCGAACAGAACCGCTTCAAGCTCGCCCTGCTGCGACGGACTCTCTCGGCAGTCATGACGGAGGCCTCGGCATGAGCCTGAAATTCGACACGCCTGCCGGCGCCAACCCGATCGATCGCGAGCGCGTCGTGGGCCGGCCGCTCGACCGGGTCGAAGGGCCGCTCAAGGTCAGCGGTACCGCGCCTTACGCCTATGAGCGCCACGATGTCGCACCTGACGCCGCTTATGGCTGGGTGGTCGGGTCGACCATCGCCAAGGGGCGCATCCAGTCGATCGACACGCGCGAGGCCGAAGCCGCCGCCGGTGTCATCGCCGTGATCCACGCGGCGAATGCCGGGGAATTGGGCCAGTCGGGCTCGCATGCTGTCCGTCTGCTCGGCGGGCCGCAGATCGAGCATTATGATCAGGCGGTGGCGCTGGTCGTCGCCGAGCGGTTCGAGCAGGCGCGCCATGCCGCCGCGCTGCTCAAGATCGACTATGTCGTCGAGGACGGACGCTACGATCTGGAAGATGCCATCCCGCATGCCAAGCAGGCACCGCGCGGCTTCGGCGGCCCCGGCCTCACCCGCACGGGCGATTTCGAGGCGGGATTCGCAGATGCGGCCGTGCAACTCGACGAGCGTTACACGACGCCCGATCAGAGCCACCAGATGCTGGAGCCGCATGCGTCCACCGCGCGCTGGGACGGCGATGGACTGACCCTCTGGACCTCGAACCAGATGATCGCCGACGCGGTCGACGACATGGCGGTGACGCTGGGCATCGCCAGGGACAAGGTCCGGATCATCTCGCCCTATGTCGGCGGCGGGTTCGGATCGAAGCTGTGGGTTCGGGCCGATGCCCTTTTGGCGGCCCTCGCGGCCCGACACGTCGGTCGGCCGGTCAAGGTCGCGCTGGCTCGCCCACAGATCGCCAACAACACCACGCACCGGCCCGCGACGGTGCAGCGCATAAGGCTGGGCGCCAATTCGGACGGGCAGATCGTCGCGATCGGTCACGAGAGCTGGTCGGGCAATCAGCCGGGTGGCGGCACCGAGAGTGCCGGTATCCAGACCCGGCTGCTCTATCGCGGCGAGAACCGGCTGGTCGCCCATTATCTGACTGAGCTCAACCTGCCCGAAGGCAATGCGATGCGCGCGCCGGGCGAAGCGGCCGGCATGCTCGCGCTCGAAGTCGCAATGGACGAACTGGCTGAAAAGGTCGGGCTCGATCCGGTCGAACTGCGTATCCGCAACGACGTTCAATATGATCCGGAGAAGGGACCCGAACGTCCCTTTTCGAGCCGTCCGTTCATCGAGTGCCTCCGCGTCGGTGCCGAGCGTTTCGGCTGGAGCGAGCGTCCCCAGACCCCCGTGAGCCGGCGCGAGGGCCAGTGGCTGATCGGCATGGGCATGGCGGCCGCGTTCCGGGGCAATCTCGTAATGTCGTCCAAGGCCCGTGTCGGCATCAAGGGCGACGGCGGTGTCTGGGTCGAGACCGACATGACCGACATCGGCACCGGCAGCTACACGATCATCGCGCAGACCGCTGCCGAGATGCTCGGCGTCGACATCGCCGATGTGGACGTGCGGCTGGGCGACAGCACTTTTCCGAAGTCGGCGGGGTCTGGCGGCCAATGGGGCGCGAACAGCGCCACGGCGGGCGTCTATGCCGCCTGTCTGTCCCTCAGGCGCGAGATCGCTCAGAGGGCTGGGTTCAACGATGCCGACGTCGACTTCGTCGATGGGCATGTCCTGTCCGGGAATCGCCGCATAGCGCTGGGCGAGGCAGCCGGGCCGGAGGGCATCGCAGTGACCGACGGCATCGACTTCGGATCATTGTCGAAGCGCTATGCCCAGGCCACCTTCGGAGCCCATTTCTGCGAGGTCGGGGTCGATCTCTATACTGGCGAGATCCGCATCCGGCGTCAGGCGGGTGCCTTCGCGGCCGGTCGGATCCTCAATCCGAAATCGGCGCGTAGCCAGGTCATCGGTTCGATGACGATGGGCGCTGGGGCGGCGCTGATGGAGGAACTCGTCG
>JAIYAJ010000252.1 GCA_027489105.1 Zymomonas sp.
GCCGCCCGATCCGCGACCGACGCGGCGTTGCGCGAGATGGAGGGGACGCGATGACGCCGATCTTCTACGTTCTGCGAGGCGATGCCGAAGCGACCGGCCCGATCCTTGGACTGGCGAGACGCTGCAAGGGGAAGGTCGTCATGGTAGATCGCGTCCGTGTCGAGTTTGGCGTGGACGGTCCCGGCGTGATTAACCCCTACCGCGTCGTGTGCGACTCGTCTGAATGGACGATGCTTCGCGCTCGAACGCTGGAGTGGGCGTGTGACTGGCTAGAGCGGCGCAACTACCGAAGGGACGAGACGCGATGACCCGACGCAAACCTAAGACCGACCTTCCCGCCGCGATCCGCGACGGGCTGAAAGAGATTCGGGCCGGGAAGGTGCGGACGACCGTGACGGTGCGGGGCGTGCTGTCCGGCGTGACGCTGCCCATCCGTAGCGGCTCGGGGCGGTTCAGGCCGTGCCGTGACCTGTTCGTGCGGGTTGATCTGGACGCACTGCCGCGACTTGAGGAGGGCCAGCCCGTCACGCTGACGATCGAGACGACGCCGACGCGAAAGGGGAAGAGATGAGTAGGGCAAAGTTGGATGGCGAGGCGATCCGCCTCATGCTGAAAGAGGCCAAGGAGCGGCATCTCGCGGAGGTGTCGCCGTTGCATGACCAGATTGACGCGATGGAGCAGAAGATCAGAGACGCAAACGAGCGGCTTGTGTGCGAGCGGAGGCGGATCGAGTCGATGTGCTCGCACCGATGGGTGCGCGGGCACTTCGGTTGGAACTGCGAAACGTGTCGCGCAACGAGGCCAGCCAGCCCGACGCGAAAGGGGAAGAGATGACCATCAACCGCCCGAGCCGCCACGCCGTGTACCGTGGCGACATCCTCTACGAACTGGGCCAACGTGACCGCGCCCACGACGGCACGACATGGGCCGTGTGCGAGACGCACCGGACGGGCCACATCCGGCACTGCTTGGAATGCCTCATCGACAAGGCGACCCGCGACGGGCTGGACGCGCGGCGGATCGTGGCCGAGCATAACGCGAAAGGAGCGACACGATGAGCACGAGCTATACCGCGAAGTTCAAGGGCGGCGAGATGGACGGCAAGTGGTGGATCAGGCCGCTGGAGAACGGCCGCCCCGTGGCGGAAATCTTCTTCCCAGATAGCCTCCCGCCGGTTGTGGACTACGACGAGGCGAGGGCTCTGGCAGAACGCACCCGCCCCCAACCGTTGTCCGGCTGGCGTTATCGGCTCGTCGGGCCAGACCCGGAGAGTCCCGGCGGTGACGTGTGGATCTACAAGTGGGAGGGCGAGGTGGTCCCTGTGAAAGGACGGACGTAATGGGCTTCAAGACCACCGACCCTCACAAGATCTACGACGCCCCCGACACGTCCGACGCGGGCCGTCGCGGGATCGCCAAGGCGTTGCGGCTCCGGCCGACGAAGGCCGCGCCGAAGCGGGGCCGCACGGTGGGGTATGTGCCGTACGACGAATGGGTAACGGATCGCGGCGGCGCGTCCCCGATCTACGGCTATCAGATCCCGATCCGTCTGCGGAGTGAGGCGAACCAACGCGAGCATTGGGGAGCGAAGGCGAACCGCGTGAAGGCGCAACGGGTCGCGGTGTCGCTGGCGATGCAAGGGCATGGCGACCTGCTCCGTGCGTGCCTCCCCGCCGTGGTCCGTATCACCCGGATCGGCCCGCGTGACCTTGATTCGGACAACCTTCAAGGTGCGGCCAAGGCGGTACGCGACGCGGTGGCGTCGGTGCTCGGGGTGGACGACGCTGACCCGGCCGTGACGTGGGAGCCGGTGCAGCAGGAGCGCGGGAAGTACGGGGTGCGGATTGTCATTACGCGAAAGGAGCGACCGTGACTGACGAGCAATGGCCGACGTTGGGGTATAGGTGCTGGGAGGACGATGGCGGGTATCGGTGGCGGTGGGACGGGAACGACATGCAATACTGCCAGGGGGGCGGATTGATCTGGCATACCGAGGTTACGGATGGAGGCTGGGCGACGCCCGACGAGTTGGTCGAGGTGGCAAAGTCCGCGTGCGCTCTGTATCCCAACTTCCGCGAGGTGACGCCGCCCAACCCTTCGGAAACTCCGAACAGTTCGCCCCCGCCCGACCTGTCCCGTCGCGTGGCGGAACTGGAGGCGGCGAACAAGTGGCTCGCGGAGTTGCTGACCGAGGCGTTGCCCTACGTCGAGGAGGTCGAGGCGCACCACAAGCCGGGAAGGAACAAGCTGGGCAAGATGATCCGCGTCGCGGTGGCCGACCAAGTTACGCCGAAGTAATCTGGTCACTTTTCCTCACCGCACGCCCCGGCCCGTGTTAAGATGGGGCGGAACGAAAGGGGTCGATATGGATCGCGTTGCGTTGGCAATAGTAACGGGCATCTCGGTCGGGCTCTGCTGCATGATTGCGCTCGCCTTGGTGATCGACACGGCGAATGCGTTCGCGCACTACCACCTTCCGAAGCATTGGTCACGGCGCAAGGTCGTGACGGTCATGACGATCGGCGTGTTGGTCGGGCTGGCCGTGTCGTACGGCGTCGGCACGGCGGTGGCGCGGCCGAAATGAAAGGGGCTGGCATGACCGGACAACCTAAGGAACTCACGTTCTACGTCACCGACAAATGCCTCCCGGGAACGATACCGCCCGGCTATCGGATTGAGCGGACAGACGCATCGACAGTGTGGCTTACATTCCGTAGCGACCCGCGAGGCTGGGTTACGGTCAATCGGTTACGTCTTAGGACGCGGCTCCGTATCGCGGTCGGGTCGGTGCTCGCGTGGGTGATCGGGCTGTAACGAAAGGGGTCACGGATGGCGACGACGCTAGCAGTACCGAGCGGGATGACGACGGAGCAGCAAATCGCGTGGCTCGACAGCCCCGACGCGGTGGCGTCACTGTCCAAGTCGGCCCGGAAGAAGTTGCGCCGTCGCCTACGCGGTGCGGTGCGTGACGCAAAGCGACAGCGGGCCGCGACGTGCGTTGCGATGTACCCGCATGTGTGCTCGGCGTGGTGGGCCGAGGCGGTGTTCGTCGCGCTGGACGCGGCGGGCGTGCTGTCCGACAACGCGGCGCAGAACATGGACCACGCCCTACGTCGCGGGGTGTACCCGGTGAAGACGGAACGGGAAGGGACGGGACAGCGGCGGTGCGTCGAGTGCGGGGCCTGGTATCCGAGGCACGCCGTCACGCTCCGGGGGATCTGCGACGACTGCGGGAGCGGGGATCATTCGTACACGACGCCGCGTGAGCGGTCGGTGCTGGTTCGGAACGTGACGGGGGAGGAGCTTGGGCAGTTTGGCGTTCACCGAATCCGCAAGCGGTAGTGCCGATTTCCCGTCGTCGCCATACTTATAGATGGGACTGCTCTCCGATAACGAGCGCGATGTGATCCGGCTCCGACACGTCGAGGACGTGCCCGAAGCCGAGGTTGCTGAGATGCTGGGCCTTACCGTGCGGCGCGTGCGACAGATCGCGGCGGCGGCGGTTGCCAAGTTGCGCGCCGAGGTGGTCCCCGAGACTGCGAACTGACATGCGCCGCCTCGCGACCCACGCCCTAGACGCGATCCTCCTCGCCGGGCTGCTGGCGGTCGTCGCGCTCGCGGCGGTCGAGACGCGAAACCACGCCGACGACGCCCGGATCGTCGCGGACGAATGACACCGACACATGCCCACCGAAGAGCAAGTCGAGCTGTGCCCCGCGTACGTCTGGGACTGCCCCGAGTGCGGCCGGGAGAACTTCCAACGGGCAATCACCCACGTCCCGACCGAAGAGGACGTTGCGGAGAATCCCGAACTTGAGTGGGGCGCGTGGATGACACGGCCCAACTTTGTCGTCTGTCGCCATGCCGACTGCGGCCGAAAGTACCCCGCAAAGGACATCCGGGAAGGCGAGTAACCCCTCCGAGAGGAATCAACCCATGAGCGAACCGACCCCGATTGAAACCGTCGCCCCTGTCAAGCCCGGATACAAGACCACCGAGTTCTGGCTCACCGCCGTCGCGCAGGTCGTCAGCGTTCTCGTCGCGTCGGGCATCGTCCCGACCGAAGGCCCGTGGGCTCAGGCTGTCGCCCTCGTCACGGGTGTTTTGGCGACTCTCGGCTATCAGGCGGGCCGCGCAAAGGTGAAGGCGGGTTACTGACCATGTGGGCCGCAATCGCCCCGGTACTGTCCCTGCTCTTCGACGCCCTCATCCGTGCCTTCATTGAACGTGCCAATGCCCCGCGCCGTGTGGACAAAGCTCTCCCTGCTGACGCTGGCCTGCGCCGTCACCTTGACGACCGGGTGCGCGCCTTCCGTCGTGGTGGTTGAACCGGGCGCAGTGATCCAACTCGGCCCGGACGGTGGCACCGCCCCGAGCGTGATCGTCCAGACCGAAAACGGCCACGAACTCCGGCGCGGGCCGGTGCGTCTCCCGCCCGGCTGGTATCTCGTCGCACCGCCTAGCGAGGAACCGAAGTGACCCTCGACCCCGAACGCCTCGCTAGGTTCGAGGCCAAACTAGACCGCGTTGCCGACGACGCGAGCAAGTGCCTTCACATCTTGGAAGGCAACGGCACGCCGGGGCTCAAGACGCGCGTGGACCGGCTGGAACAGACCGAGGCGTCGCGTCAAAAGTGGCTCGGCATCATCGGCGGTACGGCCGCGTCGGGCCTGTTCGTCGCGTTGTGGGCCGGGATCAAGCAACTGGTTAAGTAACATGCCCACCCTCCACGAAATCGTCGCGGCCCTCTCCGCACGCCCGGACCTCGCCGGTGCGACCCACGCCGAGGCGCTCGCGGCCATCACCGCGCCGACGCCACGGGCGTTCAACGTCGCCGAACTCCGCGCCCGTTCGCTTCTGGCTGACCCGTCGCTTACCGATCGGCTCCGCAATGTGGTCGCGTCCGAGACGGCAACCGACGCACAGAAGCGGGCCGCGTCGCGCGGGCTCGACTTGTTCGCGTCGGGCATCACCGAACTGGCAGCGCAGTCTCCGCACTGGTATCGGTTCGCAGACGACCTTGACACGCTTGAAGGCGTCACGCCCGCCCCGTTTGAGCCCGCCGAAGTCGCCATGCTCCAAGACATGATGCTCACGCCCTCGCCCGTCACGGGCGCGACGGTGGAGCATGTGGCGACGGCGAGGGAATACCTGGCACGGCTTGCGTGGGTCAACGACTGGCGCGAGCAGTCCCGGGTCACGCTGGGCGAAGATCTCACCGATGGGATCGTCACGGGCAAGGCCGACCTGAAGAACGCGCTGATCGTCTAACGAAACACCGTGGCGCTTTCCTCCCCCTCAGTTTCGAACGTCCGCACCGATGGCAACGATGCCAACGCGGGATGGTTCACGCCCGAGTATGGCGACACGCTTGGCGGCGCGAACGATCGGGCGTTCAACAACTCGCCCGTCATCATCGACGGCACGACTATCACCGCGTCGGTTCACTCGACCACGACGCAGGTTAACATCGTCGGCTTTGCCGTCACGTCGGCTCTCAGGGGCAACTTCCTACGCATCTCGGGCGGCACCGCGACGGCGGGCGACTACCGCATCAGCGCCACCGACGCTGCAAACAACCGGATCACGCTGGACGCCTCGGCGGGTACGTCCGGGCAGACTGTCACCGGGCGAATCGGAGGTGCGTACGCCAGCCTCGGCCCGGCCTGCACCCGCGCCCTTTCGTTCTGTCAGATCTGGCAGCAGTCTGGGACGTACCTCCTCACCAGCGCAACGAACAACGCCAACGCGGGCCGGTTCACGATCCCCTCGCAGGTCCGCGTCGTCGGCTACGGGACGACGTACGGCGACGGCGGCACCGCGCCGATCAACCGCGCCTCGGGCATCTCGTCCACCACTCTCGCCACAATCGGCGTTGGCGGAACGCTCCAGAACGTCGAGATTGACGGTAACTCGCTCTCGTCCATTCAAGGCATCTCGATCGGAAGCGCTCAATCCGCCGCGACCCTTTGCATCGTCCGCAACTGCACCAACAGTGGGATCGTCGCAAACAACGAAGGCATGGCGCAGCTCTGTTTTGTGACCGGATGCTCTGGCGGCACCGGGGCCATCCAAGTCGGCGGCGGCATGTTCTACCGCTGCGTCGCGTCAGGGAACTCAATTCCCGGATTCGATTCGGCTGGCGGCGTTGGCCGCTGCGTTGAGTGCCTTAGCATCTCCAATACGACAAGCTCGGGCCACGGCTTCAACACGATCCGCACCATGTCGCTCCACGGCTGCGTGGCGTGGAATAACGGCGGCTCTGGCTTCCGCGAGACGGGCAACCCCGAGCGCGTGCGTGCGTCCGACTGCATCGCGGTCGGCAACGCGGCGTTCGGTTTCGAGTTTGCGAGTAACGTCGGCTCGGTGGTTCGCCGCACCGCGACGTTCAACAACGCGAGCGGGGCTTACCAAAGCACGCCCACGGACGGCGCGGGGAACATCACCCTCACCGCCGATCCGTTCGTCAACGCTGCGGGCGGGAACTTCGCCTTGAACACCACGGCTGGCGGCGGCGCACTGCTCCGGCAGGTGTCGTTCGCGCTCCCCGGCATCTCGACCACGAGCTTCCCCGACGTTGGCGCGGCCCAAGCGTCAGGCGGCGGCGGCTTCCACGACCCGTTGAGCACCGGCCCTCTTCGATGAGATACCTAGGCGACCACATCGCGGGCATCCCCGTCACGTTCACGTTTAACACCGTGACGAGCGGCGGCGCGCCCGTAACGCTCACGTCCGGGGCCGTCGCGGTCTACAAGGGCACCGGCACGACCGAGACGACCGTGGGTGTCACGCTCACGACCGACTTTGACGGACGCACCGGGTTGCACCTTGTCAACATCGCCACGTCCGACTCGTTTTACGCTGCGGGTTCTAGCTACCACGTCGTGCTCACGGCCGGGACCGCCGACAGCGTGTCCGTTGCGGGCCGGACTATCGCACTGTTCAGCATCCAGAACCGCGCCCCCGGCGGCTCGACCAACATCAGCCCGGCAAGCGTCCAGTCGTACGCGACCGGGCAAGATCCGGGCTCACGCGCCCTCGCCGACCTCGCCCCGATCTTTGCGGCAGGTGGGCAAACGGCCGGGAGTGACGGGATGACGATCGCGCCCGTTTCAGGCGTTGACGCGACCTATATCGGCGGCACGGTCTACACGCTCGACACGAACGGGGACAGCACCGCGACGTACCCGATCACGAACGTGATTGTCGGCTCGGGCATCCTCATTCCCGGCCTGCCCTCGCCGTACACCGCCGCGCTCCGGTTCATGCGGCCCGCCTCGCCCCTCACGGGCAACACGGTCGGCACCGTAGCGGGCACTCAGGATGTTCGCGGCACGACCGCGCCGACCGGCACCGCGTTCGCCACGCTGACGACCAATGCGGCGACGGCTGCCACCCAAGCGGCCCTCGCCAACACGAACGCCGCGACCGCGAGCACCAACGCGGCAACAGCGAGCACCCAAGCGACGAGTGCGGCACAGTCGGGGACGACGCTGGTAGGCCGCGTCACGGGCGTGCTGCCCACGACGAGCAACTTCACTAGCGGGGCACTGGTCCCGGCTGGGGCGTTCTTCACGAACAGCCCCGCGGCGGACGGGGCGCTCACCTCGGAACAGGCCGCCGCGCTTCAGGCGACCGCCGACAAGGTGGCACTGCTCCAAGTGGGCCGAGTCATCAACGGCGGACCCGTGGCGCAGGGTGGCAATCTGACCATCTTCGCCGGGGACGACTACAGCAGCACGACGGGCAACCTGCTTACCTGGACCGTCACGGGATACACCACGTCCGCGCCGTCGTCGGTCGAGTTGGGCCTGATTGATTCCGAGGCCTACGCATCTGGCAGCACGACCGCAGACCTCGAAGTCGCGGGCACGTCGTCCCTATCCGGTACGACCCTGACCGTCACCGTGCCGGTCACGGCCGCACAGACGGCAGCCCTTGACGTGGCAGAGCCGAACGCGGCGAGCGGGAACTACAGGTATCAGCTTGTCGGGCTCTACTCGGGCAGCACGCGCCGCACGTTGGCTAGTGGGCTGGCGACGGTCGTGCGAAGGATCGCGACGTGAGGCAGGTCACGCACGCATGCCATTGTGGCGCGCTTTCTCATTATGAGGCGTGCAAAGGGTTGAACGGGTCCCTTTTGGGGGGTGCGGCCTCATGCGGGTAGGCGACGGCCAGGACTCTCGTGCGTGAGGTGTGTAACTCTGGAAAAGAATAATGGGCGCGATCGAGGACGAGCTTTGGGTGTCGCAGGCGACGGCGGCGCGTGCCGTCAAGATGCAGCCCCCGAACTTCATTGACCAACTCCGGCCGCACCTTCCGCCCGACGCGGTGAAGAACAAAGGGTCTCGGGTGCTGGTGTACCTCCCGGCGCTGGTTGAGACGTACGCGGCGCGGCGGGTGGCGTCGGCTGGGGCCGGGATAGACCCGGACATGGCGGGGGCGGACAGCCCGGCGCTGGAGAAGTTCAGGCTGATGCGGGCGGGGCAGGAAGAAATCAAGCTCCAGAAGATGCGGGGCGAGGTGGTGTTTGTCTCTGAGTTGAAGACGGGGTTGCAGCAGGTATTCGCGCCGCTGCGTCGGGGGATTGAGCGATTGCAGCGGGAACGGGGGAACGAGGCGGCCGACTTGGTGCTAGAGCCGCTAGCGGACGTAGAGCGCAACCTTGAGCGAGTCGTCACTACAAACCCCGCCGATGTCTCGCCCGTTGGCGGGGCTGTTGCTGGACCTGTGTCGGACGATTCGGCCGCCGCATCTGCGGACGATGCTGGAGTTCGCGGAGTCGGAGATTGTGCTACCGACCGGCCCGTTCAAGGGGTCGCGGTTCAAGGCGAGCCGAAACCCGTACGCGGCCCTGCTGTTCGAGGCGATGGGAAGCGGAAGATGGCGAAGAGCGTTCGTCACCGGGCCAAGCCAAAGCGGTAAGACGCTGGCGGGGTTCGTCATTCCGGTGATGTATCACCTGTTCGAGCACGGCGAGACGGTCATCATGGCCGCCCCGACGCTGCGGATCGCGACGGACAAGTGGCGGATGGATCTGCTCCCCGCGATTAAGGCGAGCCGTTACCGCGACCTACTGCCCCGCAAGGGCGAGGGTTCGCAAGGCGGCGAGATTGAGTCGGTGGAGTTTCAGAACGGCGCGGTGCTGCGGGTGATGACGGGCGGCGGCGACGACCAGTCGCGGGCCAACTTCACTAGCCGGGTGCTGTGCGTGACGGAGACGGAGGGGTTTGACCGGGTGGGCGAGAGTTCGCGCGAGGCAGACCAGTTCGCGCAGCTTGAGGCGCGTACCAATGCGTTCGGCTCGCGGGCTCGAATCTACGCGGAATGCACGGTCAGTAACGAGAGCGGCCGGACGTGGCGGGAGTATCTGGGCGGTACGGGGTCAAAGATCCTCGCGGCGTGTCCGCACTGCCGGGCGATGGTGTGTCCTGAGCGGGAACACCTGACCGGGTGGCGCGACGCTGAGACAGAGCTTGAGGCAAAGTCGCGGGGTGGGCTGTGCTGCCCCGAGTGCGCGGCGGTGTGGTGCGAGGCGGACCGTGCGGCGGCGATGGCTGGGGCGGTCGTGATGCACCGGGGGCAACGGCTTGAAGGTGGGCGAGTGGTGGGCGAGGCGGCGCAGACCGAGACGCTTGGGTTTAGGTGGTCGGCGGCTCACAACTTGCTCGTGCCGATCGGAGAGGTGGCGCGAAAGGAATGGCTCGCGTCGCGGGCTCCCGACGAGGAGACGGCCGAGCGAGAGTTGTCGCAGTTCTTTTGGGCGACGCCGCCGAAGACGGAAAGCTCGCGGGGCACGCTGGCGCAGATGGACATCATCAGCCGCGCCGGGCGCCTGTCGCGGGGCGAAGTTCCTGCGGATGCGTCGGCCGTGGTGGTGTCGGTGGACGTGGGCAAGTGGGTTTGTCACTGGACGGCTACAGCGTTTTCGCGGCAGGCGGACGGGCGTGTATCGCCCCACGTCATGGATTACGGCCGGTTCGACGTGCCGACTGCGGATCTTGGAGAAGAGGCCGCGATCCTCACGGCGCTGCGTCAGTTCCGCGACACGGTGGCGGCCGAACTGTTCGGCAAGTCCGATCGGTGCGTGAGGCTCGGCGTTGTTGACGGAGGCTACCACCAGGACATCGGGCTCGCGTTCGCGGCCGAGTCGCCGGGCTGGTGCTGTGCGAAAGGTCAAGGCGTCGGGCAGTACGGGCGGGGTGGCAAGAGAGAACCGGGGGCGGCGCGTGTCGGCGGTGGCGAGGCGTGGGAGGCGTGGCAACTGCCGGGCCGAGCCGCACCGCTCTATGAGCATCAGGCCGACCATTGGAAGGGCTTTGTGCATACGTCGCTGGGTACGCCGATGGGCTCGCCCGGTTGCATGTCGCTGTTCGCGGCGGCGTCGCCCGGTGAACACATGACGCTCGCCCGGCACCTGCTCGCGGAGAAGTCGGTCGAGGAGTTCGTACCGGGGAAGGGCATGGTGCGACGGTGGGTGGCGGTCAGCCGTCAGAACCACTTCCTAGACGCACTGGCCCTGAGTTGTCTCGGCGCGTCGCTGGCCCGCGTGCTCGTGCCGTTGTCGGCCCCGGTGGCGGCGGTCGCGCCGCAGCCCGTGCCGAGTGAGCGTGTGAGTGCGTGGTTGCCCGAGCGTCCGCAGAACTGGAGCAGGTGAGCAATGGCCGTAACCGACCAGCAAATCCTTACCGCCATTGACGAAGCGATCCTCGCCATCGTGACGGGGAAGAACGCCGCGATGAGCGTGGAGGGTCGCAACTTGCAACGGCTCGGGCTGGAGCAGTTGCAGACGATGAAACGCGAGTACGAGGCGCGCATTGCCCGTGCGAGTTCGGCGGGCGGGATGTTCGGCGTCGCCAACATGCGAGGCGTTGAGTAATGAACTTCCTTGACCGCGCCATCTCGTTCGTCTCTCCCGCTGCTGCCCTGCGGCGTGCGGGTGCACGCGCCATGCTCGCGGCGTACGAAGCGGCCGAGAAGGGCCGGAAGAACGCAGACTGGCGCACGCGCGTCGCGGCGTCGGCGGACATCGACATCATCGAGGACGCCGAGACGATCAACTCGCGGGCGCGCGATCTTGCCCGCAACTCGTGGGTGGCGAAGTCGGCGCTGCGTGCCCGCCGCCGCAACACGGTGCGGACGGGGATCGTGCCGAACTCGCTCGCAACGAAGCCGGACGGGTCGGCGTGGGCCGAGGTGCGAGACGCGGCAGACGCGGCGTTTGGGGAGTGGGCGAAGACGCGCCGCAAGGTGGACGTTGAGGGCAAGAAGAACTTCTACGGCATTCAACGCCGTTGCGTCACCGAGCGGATGACGGTCGGTGAGCACTTTGTCGTGTGGTCCTACACCGAGGGCGTCGGGCTCCGGCTCCAGTCGTTCGAGCCGGAACAGCTTAACTTGACGATCCGGTCACACCGTGACGACGACGGCACGGTTCGGGACGTGCGGGGCGGGATCGAAGTGGACGAGTACGGGGCACCCGTCGCGTATCACTTCTGGAAGCGCCCGCGCAACGACTACCTCGGCGGCGGTCGCGGGCTGCTCGACCCGATCCGGCTCCCTGCCAACCGCGTGTTCCACTACGCGGACCTTGAGCGTGCGCTGCAGACTCGCGGCGTGTCGGACTTCGCCCCGGTGGTTCAGCGCATCCGCGACTTCCACAGGTTTGATAACGCCGAGATGTGGACCACGATCATGCAGGCGTGCCTCGGCGTGGCGATTACGTCGCTGCCGGGGCCGGGCGGTTTCGCTCCGGGCTTGCCGCCCGCGTCGGGCTCGACCGGTACGACCGCCTCGGGCATGCCGCAGTTCGACTTCACGCCCGGCATGGTCGCACGGCTGCAACCGGGCGAAGACGTGAAGATGATTTCGCCGACGCGACCGGGCAACACCTACGGGCCGTATGTCGATGTCAATCTCCAAGGCATCGCGGCGGGCGTCGGGCACAGCAAGGGCGACATCACGCGGAAGTCCGAGGGCTCCTACTCGGCGGCGCGTCAGGACATGCTCACCGACGTTGCGGAAGCCGAGATTGAGCAGGACGACTTGATCGAACTGTTTATTGAACCCGTGTGGCGTCTCTGGTTCGGCTTCTGGGTATTGGAAGGTCACGCGGCGGCCTACGGACTCACGCCCGAGATGTACGCCGCCGATCCGACCCGTTACGCGGCGGCCGAGTTCCAGACGCCCGCCAAGCCGTGGATTGATCCGCAGGCCGAGGCGAACGGCTACGAGAAGATGCTCGCCCTTCGGCTCACGACGCGCAAGGAAATCATCGCGTCGCAGGGCGGGCGGTGGTCGCGGAAGCTCCGCGAGATTGCCCAAGAGCGGGATGAGGCCGACGCGGTAGGAATCAAGTTCCCCGAGGACGCGGCCGTAGCGCCGCCGACTTTCGCACCACCTCAGAACTAGCCCACCCAACCCACCATGACTACCGCCACTCTGACCAATGCGTCGGACGGTTCTCGCGTTGCGCTGCTGACGGACGGCCGCAAGGTCGCCTCCCTCTACGCGCTCACCGGCGGCGTCCGCGCCGACGAACTCACCGGCACTATCCACGACGTGGCGGTGCTCACGCTCGGCAACGCGCAGGGCCACCCGTTCATCATCGACGCGACCACGCTGCAACAGGCGCTCGTCCTGATGCAGTCCGCGCCGGACGGCGTGAAGGTCCGCGTGCGACACCCGACGCCGGCGGAAATGGCCGCCGGGGTGGACAACGACCCGACGCGGATGATCGGGCGACTGACCAACCCGCGCATCGTGGGCGACTCGCTCCGGGCCGATCTGCGGCTCGGCGACTACGCGGCGAAGGTGCCCGGCTACGGCGACGTGCGGGGCTACCTGCTCTCGCTCGCGGCGTCCGACCCGGCCGCGTTCGGGCTGTCTCCCGTGATCGACTACGAAATCGACCCGGCGTCCATGGCGGCCCGAATCCGCCAACTCATCGCAGTGGACACCGTGGGCACTCCGGCGGCGAACCCGGCCGGGCTTCTTTCAGCACACCCCAGCCCTCTCGCTCCCGGCGTGTCGTCGGGAAGCGGCGGGCCTCCCGCGCCCGGGGCATCGGGCGAGAAAGGGCGTCCCTCCATGGACCCCAAGCTCATTGAACTCCTGCGCGCGGCGGGGCTCGACCCGAACGCCGCCACGCCGGAACAGATCCAGTCGTTCATCAACGAGATGAGCGACGAAGGCTACTCGGACCTGTCGGCCAAGGCCAAGTCGGCCGGGCTGACCCTTCCCGGCAAGGCCCCCAAGGCCGAGCCCGTCGCGGCTCCGGTCGCGGCCGGGCTGTCGGCCAACCCCGTGCTCGTCGCCGAGCAGACCCGCGTCTCCACGATCCGGCAGCTTGCCGCGACCTACGGCCTCGCCGAAGACTCGGTGGTGTCGGAGCAGATCGTCGCGGGCGCTGACGTGAACGCGGCGCGTCGGGCGTTGCTGGCCCGGCTGGGCGAGAAGTCCAAGCCCGTCCCGGGTGCCGTCCATGTCGGGGCGGACCGAAACCTCGCCACCCTCGGCGCGGGCGTGGTCGATGCCGTCATGCTCCGGGCTGGCACCAAGGTCGATCGCGTGAGCGAACGCGCCCGCGAGTTCGAGGGGATGCGTCTTTCGGGCATGGCCCGCGCATTCCTCAACAAGATCGGCGTTGACACCACCGGCCTTAGCGACGCCAAGGTCGCGCAGCTTTCCTTCAACAAGATGGAACTGATGCGGCGTGGCGTGGCGATGCTGAACCTTGGCACCGGCGACTTCCCGGGCCTGCTCGGCGACGCCATCAACAAGCGTCTCCGTGTCGCCTTTGACGAAACGCCGTCCACTTGGAATCAGGTGTTCCGTCGCAATACCAACCCCGACTTCAAGACGATCAACGTCTTGCAGCTTTCCGAGGCTCCCGGCCTTATCGCCGTGGCTCCGGGCGGCGAATACAAGAACGGCGTCTTCAACGAGTCCCGAGAGACGTACGCGCTGCAGAAGTTTGGCCGGATCATCCCGCTGAACTGGGAGGCCATCATCAACGATGACCTCTCCTCCTTCAGCCGCATTCCCGTAGCGATGGGGCAGGCGGCCAAGCGCCTTGAGGACGACGTGGCGTGGGCGGTGTTCCTCAGCAACGCCAACCTCTCGGACGGCGGCGCGCTGTTCAACAACACCGCCGTCACGACCGCAGGCGGCCACGCAAACGTCCAGTCGGCGGCGGCAATCTCCGTCGCGTCGATCGGCACCATGCGGACCGCCATGCGTAAGCAGGTCGGGCTTAACGGTGCCGTCCTGAACCTTGAGCCGCGTCACCTGATCGTGCCGACCGACTACGAGACGGACGCACTGCAGCTCATCAACTCGCAGTACGACCCGGCGTCCAACAAGTTCCAAGTCGCCAACCCGTTCCGCACGCTCAGCATCGTCTCGGAGCCGAGGCTTTCCGTTGGCGTGACGCTCAACCAAGGTCAGCCCAACCAGACCACCATCGCCGGGTCCACCACCCGCTGGTATCTGGCGGCCGACACGAGCGCCATCGACACCGTGGAAGTCTGCTTCCTTGAGTCCGAGCCCGCTCCGGTCGTTGAGGAGCAGGACGGCTTCCGCATCGACGCTCGCGAGTTCAAGGTTCGCCACACCGTCGCGGCCAAGGCGATCGACTACCGCGGCCTCCAGCGCAACGGCTAGTCCTGACCGCTGGTCCATTCCTCACACAACACGAAAGAGAGATACCCATGAAGACCTCCTCGCAGCCGGGCGACCGGCTGGATTACGTCAACCCGTCGAGCACCTCGTCGGTGACCGGCGGCACCGTCATCCGACTCCAGACCGGCACGCTCGCCGCGTCTGGTTGCATCGGCGTCATCGGCGACGACATCGCCGCGAGCGGCACCGGCACCCTGATCGTTGATGGTGTCATCAACACGACTCAGGTGCTCGCCACTGACACTTGGGCGCAGGGTGTTCCGCTGTTCTGGGACTCGGTGAACTCGCGGTTTACCTCCACGAGCACCGACACCTACGCGGGCCGTGCCGCACTGCCCAAGGCGACCAACGTCGCCACCGGCGCTGTCCACCTCAACTTCAAGTAGTTCCCACTTCAATCCTCCTCCCACCGCCCTCTTGCCGACCGGGACAGCCCGGCGGCAAGGGGTGGGAGTGGGAGGTCTCGGTCTGGGAGGACCATGCACACGCAAGCTTACAACTTTGTCCGATCTGCTGTCGCCGCAGTTCCGCCCGAACGCATGGCGACGCTCTCCGTGCTCGAACTCGGAAGCTACGACGTTAACGGCTCCGTCCGCGACTTGTTCCCCGGGGCGCACTATCACGGCATCGACCGTGTGCCCGGCCCCGGCGTGGATCAGGTCTGTGAGGCCGGTGCGTACGAGTGCATCGTGCCGTTTGACGTGGTTATCTCGACCGAGGCGGCCGAGCACACGCCCGACCCGGGCGACATCGTGCGGACCGCCTACCGCTGCCTCCGTCCGGGCGGGCTGCTCATTCTGACCTGTGCCGCCCCGCCCCGTGCGCCGCACTCGTGCATGGGCGGGCCGGTCGTGCCCCTTGACGAGTTCTACCGGAACGTCACGCCCGAAGAGATGTGGCGGCACTTCTCCGACGTGGGCCAGTGGCTTCACGTCGGGATTCAGCACGACCGGCAGCACGGCGACCTGCGCGTTACGGCGGTGAAGGCTTAACCATGCTTACCGACGACCCCGTATCGGCCGAGTCTGACTTGATCGCGCTCGGTGCCGAGCGGATCGAAGTGCGCGACGGGGGCGGCGCGGCGCCGCGCACGGTGTGGGCGATCGTGGAGCGGATGACGCCCGACGCGATCCCCGGGGCGACGCGGGCCACCTCGCCCGTGATTCGCATCACCGTTTGCAACGACACGCCGCGCGGCATCCGGCCCGGGTCCGTGACGCTCGGGGCGGCGAAGGTGCTGCTGTCCGTTGACGTGGGCTCCGATCCGGTCGTGCGGACGCTCGGCGCGATCGAGAAGCAAAGCGGCGGGCTCGTGACTTACCGGATCAACTAACATGGCAGACCTCTATTTCCTCGGCGGCAACCCCGGCACCGCGTCCAACTGGTTCGGCGGGTCACTGCCGACCAACTCGGACACGGTGACGATCGATGCGCGGATGACCAACGCGCTCACTGGGACCAACCAGGCGACGATTACCCTGTCGCGTCTGGACATCTTCGGACAGTCGAATGACATCGGCTCGGCGTCTAGTTCGTGGCGGATCGGTACGTCGGTGCTCAACATCAACCGGCGTCGGGCTGACGGGTCGGTGAGTGACGGGCCGAACACGACCGCGATCGACACGGGCACCGTTGCGGTTACGGCTACGGTGTTCGCGGGGCGGACGCAAGGCTCGACCGGGCTTGAGCCGGTGCTGCTCGCGGGCGTCAACACGGCCAACGTGCTCGTCTGCCTCGGCGGTCGGGTCGGGCTGGGGACGATGAGCCCGGGGCAGGCTAGCACTTACGGCACCGTCTCGGCGCAAGGCTCGTCGGCCGTCAACCTCGGCTCGGCTACGACCGTCTCGCTCGCGGAAGTGGACGACAACGCATCTGTCAACGTGCGCGGCACGCTCACGCGGGGCAACGTCCGGGGCGGCACGCTGGAGATTGAGAACGGCACGGCCGTCTCGACCGTCTCGGCGTCGGGCGGCGTGGTCCGGGTGCGGTCTCGGATCAGCGGCGACGAGTTGACCCATTTCGTGGTGGACTCCCCGACCACGCTGGACATCTCCGACGACATCCGGGGCGTCTCGGTCGGCACACTCACGCTCAACAGCACCCTGACGGTTCGGACCGCGACCGACGCTACCCAGTTTACTTGGGGGACGCTGGTGGTGGGTGGCGCGTCGGGGCGGCCGGTCGGCATCACGTTTACCCGCACCTAATGGCGACGACCCGGCTAGCAGACCTTACCGTCGCGATCGACGCCGCCGAGTTCGAGCGGATCAGGCGCGCGGCAAACCTGACCCGCACGCGGTTCGCCGTGGCGGTGCGTACGGCCGCGAACAAGACGGCCCGGGGCGGACGTACGAAGGTGCGGCGCGCCGTGCGTGAGAACGTGCGGGGGAGACTAAAGGCGTCGGTGGTGAACGACGCGGTGCAATACAAGCCCGCGAACTACCGCGACCTGACGGCGGACGTGATTACGAACCGCCGCCCGGTGCCGCTGATTGAGTACAAGCCGACCGTCTCGCGGGCTACGGGCGTCGCGGTCGTGACGCTGCCGGACAAGGGCACCATGTCGCTCCGCAACGCCTTCCGTGGGCGGGTGGACGGCGTGGCGGGGACGCCAGAGGGCGGCGGCGGTACGGGGCATCTTGGGATCTTTAGCCGATACAAGGCGATCCCTACCAAGAAGACCCGCGACGTGAAGGGGAAGACTTACGCACTCACGGTCACGCCCCGAGGCGTCTCCGGCGCACTGCCGATCAAAGAGCTTTATGGCCCGCCCGTGCTGTCTCACCTCACGCAGCAAGGCCAACTCACCCGGCTCGGGCAGGGGCAGGTGAAAGACATTCACGCCGACTTCCGCCGGAACATGGCGTCGCAGATCCAGTTTCTTCTCTCCGGCAAGGCCGACAAGCTGGTGGACGCGCAAGAAGAGGCCGAGGCCAACATGGCGGCGGCGGAAGCGAGGCGGGGGGCACTCACGCCGTCTCGCGGCGGTCGCGGACGCATCAGGTAACACATGGCAGACCCGCTTATCACGCTCATCGGCCGGGCCATTGCGACCCGGCTGTCAACGATCCCCGTCGTGACGAAGGTCACGCGGCCTAAGGGTCGCGTCGATTCGATTTCGCCCGACGACGGCGAAGTCATCCTGTTTCAGCAGAACCCGAACCGCCGGGCCGGTGAGGAGGACATCGCCGGAACGGTGTGGGACGTGCCGTTTGAGGCGACGTTTCACATTCACCTCGGCCGCGAGGACGACGCGGGGAACACCGCCGACCCGCAGGACGACCGGCTCAACCTGTACTGGTCCGAGGTGGTCAAGGCCATCGAAGAGGACCGCAAGTGGGGGCTGACCACCTACGTCTGGGATACCGAACTCGATGACCCCGTTTACGACACCGTTCTCGACGGCGCGGTCGGGGTCTGCGTCGTCCGATTCACCGTCACCTACGAACACAAGGTCGGCGACCCGACCTCGGCCGTCTGACCTTTGAGGTAACACCATGTCACTCTCTCTCCGCAAGTCGCTCATCGCGTTCCGGGCCGAGGGCACCGTCGGCACCTTTTCCGCGCCCGACGCCACGCACGCCGTCACCCGCGTCTACCGCAACGGGGACTCTCCCGTTCTCACCGTCTCCCGTGCCTTCACGCCCCTTGAGGCGATCGGCCGTACCGGGACCGACGGAGGCGTTACGGGACTCGGCATGTCGTCCGTGTCGGGCTACATCCACCTTCACGGCAAGGGGGCTAGCGGCGTGCCCGATCAGGGCAAGCTGTTGCAGGCGGCCGGGATGGGCCTTTCCACGAACACCTACAGCACGACCGACGACGTGTCGCAGTGGGTCACGCTGTCCGCCGGCGAGTACATCGACGGCATCTCGACCCCGGCGCGCGGGATCATGCTGGACGGCACGATCGAACTCACGGCGGGCGGTCCGGCGCGGTTCAACTTTACCGGCGTTGGCGCGCTCACCGGCCCGGCGTCGGGCTGGTCCGACGCGGCACTGCTTACGGGCATCACGCGCGAATCCGTGACGCCGCCGGTCTGGGAGAACACCAGCGGCACGAACGCCTTTACGTTCGGGACCAACGCGCTTCGCCCGTCGCTCTGCACGATCAACCTGAACCGCAACGCGACGCCGCGTGAAGACCCGAACAGCTACGGCGGCGTGCTCTCGGGCTGGCTCAACCCGGATGCTCCGACCATCACGATCGACCCGGAAAGCGTGGCGCGGTCCACCATCAACTGGGACGCACTCTATGAAGCCGGGACCGAGCAGACCCTTACGGCCCGGGTCGGTTTCAGCACGAACAACAGCGTGACGATCACCGCGACGCGGTGCCAGTTGACGGCGCACCCGGGCTTTGGCTCGCGTGCGTCCAAGCTCACCCGGTCGATCACGCTCCAGGTGAACGGCACGTTGTCGGTTCAGTACACCTAACGCGGGGGCGGGAGGAGATTGTCTGTGATTGTGTTCGACAAGACAGAGACGTTTGAGGTGCGGGCCGGTCCGGTGACGCTGGTTTACCGGCACCCGACCGCCCGCGAGATGGTCAAGCTGGAACGGCACTTCCGCGAGGTGGAACGGCTGGAGTCGGTCAAGCGTGACGCGACGACGGCCGACGACCGGCTCAAGGCGGAGGATGACATCCTGATCCACCTCGGGAAGTTGACGCTTCTGACGCTGGAAGGTCCGGCGGACATCAAGGCGCAGGCGTCCAAGTCCGACGCGGGCCTTGCCGACGTGCTCACGGACGGCGGGCTCGGTGCGGCCTACGCCGGATTCATGGACGGCGCGATCATCTCGCAGCGTGAGCGCGCGGAGGTGAAGCTCGTGGGGGAATCCGAGGCGGGGCAGTCTGTTCCGGCTGCGCCCGCGCCGGTCGGTGCGTCGATCCCCCGGGCCGAGACGCCGAGCTAGTGATTGACGCCCCGTGCCCGTCCTGTCGCGGGCATAACGGGGGTTGCGCGGAGTGCGACAACTCGGGGCGGTGGCACATCCGCCAGTGCCCGCAACGCGAGGTGTCGGCGTGCGTCGGCAAGCTCTGTGAGTACGCCGACCTGATCGAAGCCGGTGCGGGGCTGCCCGAGGCTGGCGGGGTGAACGACCAGCCCGCGACGTTTTTGGAAGGGTTGCGGCTGCTTAAGCGGGCGGAAGGGGCGGCTAGCGCAGGACGGGAACGCCGAGAAGATCCTTAGCCTTGTCGATCGCCTCGCCAGCGGATCGCCAGTTACTCTTTAGCCGTACTTCGTGGAAGCCGATGAGCTGGTCCTGCTTGGGGTCGGACATCGCGTTAATTGCCCCGAGTCCGTTCTGGTAGCACTCCAGAGCCCACGCGAGATGCCTCATCGCCCCGGGGCCTGCGTTGGGGTCACGGCTGGCGAGGCGGACCTGTAGCGTCGCCTCCTGCAATAGTTCGGCGTACTTAGCGGCACCTACGCCCACGTCCGTAGCTGCCTCAATACGCTCCAGTGCGACGAGGGCGGGCCGGACCGCATCAAGGGCGTACGCCTCTGACCCGATGGTGTCCGCGTAACTTCGGACGACTGGGGCGGGCTGGATGGGTGCCACGGGCAGCGTGGCGGCGGGTGCCGTGGCAGGGGCGCGATTCGCGGGCCGTCTGTCCACCACCGACACGTCAGGCATGCGCGCGCCGACCGCGACCACGAGCAGAGCCATCGCCGGAACCCCGACCACCAACCCGGCAACGACCGGCACAACCACATCTTTTCTCACGTCTCAGCCTTTCCGTAATCGTGCTTACGCACTCGGAAGGATAGCACATGGCCGACCAGAGGGAAAATCTAACCATCTCCGTTTCCGCGAAACCCGGCCCGGGTGGGCTCGGGGTCTTCTCTGATTTGGAGAAGACGTTGGATCGGGTGAAGGAAAAGCTCGGCCCCCGCTCGTTCGGCAAGGACTTGGCAGAGATTGCGGTCGGCGGCGGTGCCGTCGCGGGTATCTCGTTTATCGGGAACACGTTCGCCGCCTTTGGCGAGCGGGTTGCCAAGGTCTCCGACGAGTTGCGGCTGGGTAAGAAGTCGTTTGGGGAGTTTGCCGCCGAGGGTGCGCGGTCTAT
Organism: Zymomonas sp.; assembly: GCA_027489105.1. The sequence continues at coordinate 20,757 of JAIYAJ010000252.1, forward strand.
CCCGGTGCTCGGCGGGTTCATCAAGGGGTTTGACGCGCTACAGGATGCCGTCAGCGGTGCCCGCGCCGAACTGGAGAAGATCGCCGAGGCCGAGAAGAATGCGATGGGCGGGCGGGCCGCTTTCGCACAGCGGCGACAAAGCATCCTCGGGCTGGGCGAAGGCATTGCACAAATCAACGCGGGGACCACCGCCGCCAACCTGCGAACCTCGCCCGAGATGGTGCGGAGCATTGCCGCGACGGTCAACTCGGCGTTTGCCGAAATCGCCCGTGGCGTGCAGGGCTTTGGATCGCAGCGGGCACTCGTCGGCATGGGTGGCAACCAGCCCGGACTCTTTGAGCAGCTTCAGCAGGCACAGCAAAGCCTCGCGGCCATCAACGCGGCGGGAGCGCCAGCCATCCCCGCGCGTCGAGTCATCACATCGAACACGCCGCAAGGCAACATCTACAATGACGGAGAAATCCGGCTGGCCGCGAAAGCGCGAGAGGATTACCTCGCACGCCAAAAGGAACTCACCGATAACGTCAATCGGCTCTCGCAGGAATACAAGCTGCTCCGCGAGGCGCACGCCAAGGCCGGTGGCGCTGTCGTGTCTCGCCTCTCGGCGCTTGCCAACGAACTTGGGACGCAGCTTGGGGTGAGGAACCTGCTCACCTCACTGCCGGGCGGGAGCGTGTTTGGGTTCTCGCCGGGCGGGCCGGCGCAGCTTCCGCTCTCTCCGTTCACCGACCAGGCTCCATACCAAGGCGAGGGGACAGACCCCTTGCTCGGGAACATCATCGGGTCGGGACAGGCCCGCGCTGGCGCTCGCTCGTCGGCCATGGCCATGATTGAGCAGGAATTGGCCCGCCGCCGGTCCGACCGATCAGGCCCGATCGTCGCCTCTGGGATTACGTCTCGCGGCGACACGGGCGTCATCCGGCCAACGGTCACGCCCGCCGATGAGGCCGAGAACCGGCTTGTGCGGAAGCTCGAAGAACTCCGCAAACAGCAAGACGAAACGGGACGTGAAACGCGAGAGCTTGCCCGCGACCTGCTCGGGGAAGTCCGCGCTCTCGTGCGCGAAGTGAAGGGCTAAACCAACCATGCCACTCGTTACCCGCCAACTCTCTCGCGGCCTGACCCGGATCAACAACGGTCAGCGCGAGACGGTCGAGTACTTCCAAGTCACCGGCGAGGACGTGCGCACGCGCGAGGCGGCAGAGAGTGCCGATGCGCGGTTTTCCGTCAACGCGCCGCACCCGACCAACGCGCGGGCGAGACTGCGCGACCGTAGCACGTCGGGCGTGCCGACGAACTTCCTTGTCGAGTGCGTGTACGCCGAGCCCGTCTCGGGCCAGTGGGTCACGGGCGAGACGGACCCGCTGTCGCGGAAGTGGCGCGTGCGGGTGCTGCCTGCGGTCAACCGCTACGACGCCGACCGCTCCGTTGACGGTTTCAAGATCGAGAACCCGGCGGGCGACCCGTTCGAGCCCGGCGTTACTCGGGAAGAAACGTCGCTCATCCTTGAGTACAGCGGGTACTTTGCCAACCCGTCCGCGTACCTCACGCATCACCGGACCTACGCGAACAAGGTCAACAGCAACGAAATTGCCGTGACCGCAGGCGGTACGTTCCTTGTCCCTCCGCAGGGTGCGAAGTGCGTGGATGTGATCGCGCCGGATGACTTCGATTGGGACAGCACCGACCCGGTGCGCGCGATCATCCGCGTGGAGATTCGGGGCGGGAAGTACCCGTTTCAGGAACGCAAGCGGGCGCGGGGCGCGAATGCGTGGTATCTCGATACTGATGGGAAGGTCAAGAAAGGCCCGATCTGCGAACTGAACGGCGGGCAGTGGGTCAAAACGTCGCGCGAGGTTGACCTAGACATCACGGGGCGGATCGCGTCTTACCTCCGCAACTCCTACAGCGTGACGACGGCGGGGAAGCCTTCGGAGCAAGCGGGCCAGACGATCACCTTTCTTGATTACGAAATCATCGACAACGTGACGTTCATGTACTTCAAGTCGTGCGAAGCGGTGGACTTCTCCGGCCTTGTCCCGGCGCGGGTGTAATCATGCCAATCCCGAAACGGCCCGAGCTTGAGTTTCTCCGCTCGCTCTGGGCGGCACTGCGCAACAGCAATACGATCCGGTTCGACGGGCGCAGCATTGAGACGGTGCGGCCGTCGCCGGAGGCGCGGCCCGTCGCGGGGGAAAGCACGACCCTCCCGGGCTCTCTGATCTATCGCGTCGCACTCACGCAAACCGGCGGTGCGGGCGGCGCTGACGATCCGCCCACCTATCCGACATGGACCTACACCGTCACACTTAACGGCGCGACGGTCGGCACCGGGCTTGCTCCGACGTGGGGCTACTACGCCGCCGCGTTCCACCCCGCCGCGACCGAGGGTGACGGCTACTACGACGCGACGGGCGCGTTCGTGCTCATGCGGACCAACACGAAGCCCGGCACGACGGACTGTTAATGGGACTTCTCGTCAAATCTGGCGGGCTCGTCGTGAGCCCGGGCGGTCTGGTCGTATCGGCCAATCCGCCCGACTGCGCGTGTTGCTGCCCAATCGGGTGCTATGCCGTCTGGGAGGCCACGATCGCCACGAACGAAAGCGACGCGCCCGAGTGGGTCGTCTCTCTCGTAGAAGTCGCGCCCGACCTGACGCCGACCGGCGGATGGGTCGCACACACCGAGCCGTGCGTTTACCGGCTGATCGTCTACGTCGGGTGCGCCGTCGATGGTTTGTGCACTGGGGTCGGATCTGGCGAGACGCCCGACCCCCCAACGGGCTTCCCGGCCGGCTGCGCCCGCGTGCTCCAGTCGCTATGGTCGGCTACCGCGACGTGCGGCGGCGAGGGGAACACCGTTCCGGGCGATTGGGACGTGACCCTGCTCGGCACCTACTGCCGCGACTGGGACACCGCCCCGCCGTCCTACGACTGGACGCCTACCGCCGACGGATGCACCTGGTTCAAACTGCGACGCGACGGGCTGCTGATCGGCACGGGCGACTGCGACTATCCGAATCCGACCACCCCGCCCACGCCGCCTACCGCCCCGGCATCGGACCCGCCGCAAGCGTGCTGCGACGATCCGTGCCCGTGCGTCACGATCACCGACGCCGTTCTGGCGGGCTGGGCGACCACGACCGACTGCGTAACGTACGACTTCCCCAGCAACGGCGAATGTTGCACCGTGACCCACATCTATCTGGGCGCGGTGAACATCGACGGGCTGCTGTCGTCGGGCGGGCTGTTCAGCCCTGAGTGGGCCGCACTCCAGAAACGGACGCTGACCGTCTGTCCGGGCGACGAGACGCCTTGCAACGTCTGCACAAGTTCCGATTGCGGCACGACCGGCAACGTTACGGGCGACATCAACGTCAGCTATTCGATCCGGTGCAACAACGGATCAACGCAGGTGCGCGCGACCGTGAGGCTCAGCACTCAGGCCGAGCAGTGCGTAGACCCGAACCTTTACGCTTGGGATTCGGGCTGGGTGTCCGTCGCGTGCGACACCACGAGCATCACCCTTACCGATCGGGCCGGTGTCGGGGCGGTCGGGTGGGAGACGGGTAGCATCACGCTGCTTCTGGAGCCCGTGTGACGTACGCAGAACGCCTACAAACCTGCCTCCGGTGCGAGCATTCCGGTCCGCGCAAGGCCGCGTGCGCCCGTGACGGGCTCCGGCTCCACGACCACGCGACGGGCGCGGCGTGCCCGGATGGTCTGTTCCCCGCCGCTGCAACGCCGATCACCGTGAAGGGGAACGCCCCGGCTCCGGTTGAAGTGCCCGTTCCGGCGTCGCCCGAGACTGTCGCGGCTCGGCTGGCGGCGTGCCGTGAGTGCGAACACTCCGGCGCGGAAGGGGCTGACGCTAGATCCGTGTACTGCGCGACGTGCAAGACGTGCAACGGCGGGCGCGGACGGATGGTGTCGCTGACAATTGGCCGATGTCCGTTAGCCATTTGGCTATGAGGTCGCGGGATTCCGTGCCTATCTTGTCGCGACGGAGGGACTTGCTTTGAAGAGCACCCGACAGGACGTAACGCCGCTGCTCATGCTCTTGCCGCCCCGCGAGCAGAACGCGGCGTTTACGCTCATGCAGTTCCACTGCCGACGTGGGCTGGCACTCGTTCGCGTTCCACCCACTCGCCACGGATCGGCACTGCCTTAAAGACCTGATGGGGTGGTGCCCCGCGACGCAGAGTTACGAGTTCATCAGCCACGACGACATCGATGAAAACCCGGAGGGCTACGCGCCGTGATTGACCACGCCATCCAGATCGAATCGGACCTAGAGCGAGCGAGGCAGGCCCGCGCCCAATCGGACCGGGACGAGATGCAACGCACCTGCCCGCGTTGCCC
>JAIYAJ010000231.1 GCA_027489105.1 Zymomonas sp.
CGCTTCAATATGTAAGCCACCTCTTTAGGCGTTCTATAGCGCCTCGAATTGTCAGAGAGCCTGTCCTCAAGATCGACGGCCTCAGGATCGATCGGCTCGAAACCGTCGAGGAGCGCCATCTGCGCCGGGGCGGCGGCCTGCTGGCCGCCAGCCCGCCGGGCGAGTTCCTGCGATGCCTGGGCGATGATGGCGGCAAGCTGATCAGTCGGAAGCGCGCTCATATCCATCCGCGCCCCCTCAATTCAGCAGCCGCGAAGGAGCCGGATCGACGGCCTCGCCCTGGGACCGAAGGATCACCGCATCGGCGATCGTTGCGCCATCGCCGGAGTGCAGTGCATCGAGCCAGCCTGCCGCGTAAGCCTTGGCGGCGATCTCTGCGATGTCCGGCCGCAAGCCCGAGGCCTCGAAAAGCTCGATCACCGATGCCTCAACCGTCGCGGCAACGCCTGCCAGGCGGGCCGCCTCGGCATGCATCTTGGAGCCACGCCTTTTGGCGACTGCTGCCGCCAGGCGCAGCACTTGCGCTTCGAGAAGTTTCAGGATCATCCGGTGGCCCTCCCTTCGCGAGGCAGGGCCGCCTTCTGCGCCATCCGTGCCTTACGGCGGCGGGCAAACTCGTCTCTCGGGAAGACGGGAGCGCCGCCGGACCGGGGCGGCTTGTAGCCGACCATGAGCAGGCGATAGAAGGCCATCTCCCGAGCAAGAAACTTCTGCTCGGCATCGATGACGACGCCGACGACCTTAGGCCGTTCGGGCAGAGCTGTCGCCGGGCGGCTGTCTGCCCAATCGAAAAGGTCCGGATGCTGATTATCGCGCCTGCGCATGTGCAATCTCCCCAAGGGCTAAAATCTGCCGAAGCTTCTTCTTGGTCAGGCAATCGTCTTCCAAGAGCTGGCGAAGCCTGCCGGGCATGCCAGGGGGCAAGACGATCTCCCCGATAAGGTCAGCCAGAAAATCCTCGATCAGCCTATCTGCCGGAACCCGAATGATGTCGCTGTCCGGAAACACGGGCAGCTCCGTCACATAGAAATCAGACGCGATCGGATGATCTGGCTCGGCCACGATCTCAGGCGGGACGCTGTAGGCTGTATCGCTGACGCAGTTCGCCTCGAAATCATACTCCCAGCCAACGTGGGGTTCGGAAGCGCCCGACGCGCCATCAGGCGCGACGGAGGGCGCGTCTTCAATTTCAGTCGCGCCCGCTACAACATCAGTCTCGATAGAAGATAGAACGGCGGTATCGGCCTGAAAGGCCGAACCGCCTTCCATGGTTTCATCCCCGGTATTTCCTTCTACGTACTTGTTGTCGAAAATCGAAATCACGGTGATTTCGCTTTCCGGCATCACAGTGATTTCGGTTTCCGAAATCACAGCGGCCCCGTCATCGTGCTTTGTGATTTCGCTTTCCGAAATCACAGAACGCTTTTTCCGCTGCCTGTCCTTCCGTTCGCGATCCTGCCTGTCGAGCCTTTCGGCGCGATCTTCCATGAGTGCGGAGACAATCTGCCGACGCGGATTTTTGATGTGGAAGGTGTCGAGCCCCCGAGCGTTTTGACCGCTCCGCACAAAGTAGCCCGAGGCCACAAGTGCCTGCCGAGCTTTGACGCAAGCGCCTGAACCCAAGCCTGTCCGCTTCATCAGAACGCGGATCGGGAGATACACCGATGCATCCCACGAGTTCATGAAGGAGAGGCCGACCCGCATAACGGAGAGACACCCGCCGCCGGAGCCGAGTGCGGGGTCGTTGTCGACGGTTTCGAGCACCTCGAATTTGTAGCTGGCAAGATTGCGGGTGCTTGCAGCCTGCGCGGCTGAGGTGTAATTTCCTGCTTGTTCAAATTTGCTCTCAGCCGTCCGGTCCGCCGGGCGGCTTTTCTGTTCATGGCGCTCCGTCATGCCGTGCACCTCGCGCCGCACTTCGAGCAGGCCAGCGTCCGGCCACGCCAGGCTGCCGGGATCGCGATCGTTGCCTTGTGCCCGCACGGGCAATGGACAAGCCGCGTGATCTTCGCCTCTGCCTGTTCCAGCTCGGCCCGGAGAGCCCGCTTGGAGGGGCGGGGCTTCGGCGGGCTCATGCCCGCCGGAAAGCCCATGTCGCGGAGGCTGTCCTCGCCTTGCCTCACGATCTTGTCGCGCATGTTGCGCCGGGAGTGATCGACGCGGCTCATGCTGCGATCCCATCGTTGAGGCGCTGAGCGAAGCGCTTGTCTTCTTCCGCGAGAATGACGGTCTTGCCCAAGATTTTCGAAAGGCGAAGCTCACCCTTCCGAGCAAGACCATAGACCGTGCTCTTAGAAATACCCCAGCGCTTCGCAAACTGATCGAGCGAAAATGCGCGCACTTCTGCATTCGATGAAACGACATCGTTCATAATTCTTCTCCGAGATGATTTGGTTGCCAGTGCAGCGAAGCTGTTGAATTTCTTTGTTGCTGCTGAAGTCAAATATGATCGTCTGGCCGCATCTGCGCAAGGTTGGCGGCGAGTAAAACAGCATCCATGAAAGAAAAACGCAACGCACAAAAGCAAAGCGGCAGGGTTTTGCCCCTGCCGCTGGAAATAATCCATTCTGTTACTTCGAAATCTACGCGCTGTTTCGTTTCTTGAGTGGCTTCGAACCAATTACGATCACGTTCGACGCGCTCGCCCCGGTGAGATGGTCGGCCCAAGCGGACATCAGCAGCCGACGCTTATCGAAGAGATCGCCCCGCCGATACGCCGCCTCGACCTTGTTCCCGATAGCATGGGCGAGCGCCATCTCCGCGACCTCGCCGGGAAACTGCGTTTCCTCCGAAGCCCAATCGCGGAAGGCCGATCGGAAGCCGTGGACGGTGAAGCCCTCACGCAAGCCGCGCAGGCACATGGCGATCCCCATCTGCGACAGGCCGGAGCCCTTCCGTCCGCCCGGAAAGACCCATGCCCGAGCCCTGTCGTCTCCACCCGGCGCAAGCGGCTCGAGTTCCCGCAAGATCGCCAGAGCCGGGTCAGTCAGCGGCACGCGGTGCTCCCGCCCTGCTTTCATGCGGTGGCCGGGGATAGTCCATATGGCGTTGTCGAGGTCGATCTCACCCCATGTCGCCCCGATGGTTTCGCCTGTCCGAGCTGCCGTGAGAATGGTGAAGGCGAGCGCCCGAGAGGAAACCGAACCCAGCGCCAGAAGCTCGGGCCAGAAAGCCGGGATATCGGCGTATGGCATCGCGGCGTGGTGACCGCGTTGCAGCTTCATCCGGCGCGGCATCAGGGCCTCAAGGTTCCCCTTCCATGTGGCCGGGTTCGGCCCCCTCCGCAGCTTCCTCACTGTGGCGGCTGCAAGTATCTTCTCGATCCTGCCTCGGACGCGGGATGCCGTTTCCTGCTTATTGAGCCAGATCGGGGCGATGCATTTCGCCACATCCTCCGGCTCGATTTCATCAAGGCGCATGTCAGCGATCGGCCCCGCGTAATCGCGGAGCGTGTTTAGCCACTGAGCCTTGTGCTTCTCGTTCCGGTAGCCTTCGATCAAGCCCGGCACCCGTCGCTCCCGGCCCTTTTCGTCGATCTCGACGTATCCCTTGATGATCTTCTCCGCGAACGGCAAGAAGCGCTCTCTCGCCGCCTCTGCCGCCTCAGCGGCGAGGCGTGCGGCCTCGGCCGCCTGTTGCTGGGCGCGATGGTCGAGCGGATCGATCCGCCTTCCGAGGAGCTGCCGGGCGGCCTCGGCATCGGCGCGGGCCTGTGCGAGCGGTACGCGATCAAGCGTGCCTAGACCCATCTCGCGCTGCTTGCCGCCAAAGCGATAGATGAAGAGCCAGGACTTCGCCCCGTTCTTCGAAACCACGAGATAAAGATTGCCGCCGTCAGAATAGCGCCCTGGGGCCAAGTTTCCGGCGACCCCTCTCGCCGTGAGAGCATTCACTTTCGCCATCAGAAATACCTCTTCGATCAATCAAAGCGCTGGGGTCAGCCCCAGCAATCCCAGCATCAACCCCAGCGCAAATCGTGGATTTCGGCGCATCGGGAAAATCGCCTGCGCACAGGTATGCTGAGAAAAGTGGGAAATATCAATGGCGTGAACGATAACGGCGCACATCTGCGCTCAGCGAAAAAGGCTATTTAGGCGGCCACCCCATCCGCCAGAACCTCCTGAATTCATTGCTGAATTCGGAGTTCTGGCCCACTGGCCCCAGCGAAAACCCCAGCAGAACGCCGCCATCGATTTTTTTCAGGCGAAGGCGGCCAGCAATCTCAGCTCGGCATTCTCGATCAGTCCAGCGATCGCGGTCAACGCTCGCTTGGCATCCTCGATCTCCGCAAGGATTGCGAGGCCGCTTTCCTCGTCGGCGTCGAGGCGCTTCGCCATCCTGGCGAGCGCATCCCCGTCCATCGCACAGATGCGGCATGCGATCCGGATCGATGGGCCGAGATCATTGAGCGTGGGGATAGGGTCGAGGTCGGCGATCTCCTCGATCGCGTCGATCATCTGCAAATGAGACATGGTTGGCTCCGTAGCTTCAAGCGACGGCCTCCCATGATGGGCATGAATTCGCCCCGCGCAATTTGGAAGTTATCCAGCTTCCCGAGGCATGATCGTTGGAGGAAATCCAATCGCAGGAAGCCCATGACGCGCGAAGACGATACCCGGCGGCTCTATGCTGCCCTCGATCGAGCAGCGCAGCGATTTGGCCTTAGGGAGCTGCGCGAGTGGGCTCCGGCTGATCGGCTGCCCCGACGCGGGGTCTATTTCTTCTTCGACGCACAGGAGCCCCGCAGCGGCTCAGGGAGCGGCCTTCGCGTGGTCAGGGTGGGCACGCATGGTTTGAAGGCGGGAGCCGTCTCCACGCTCCCGGGACGCCTGGCGCAGCACAAAGGGAGCCACAAGGGCGGCAATCATCGAGGATCAATCTTCCGTCTTCTGGCGGGCCAAGCACTTGCGCAGGCCGGGCAATGCCCCGGCTGCGTGACGTGGGGCCTCAAGAAGGGGGCGCTTGATGCGGTTGTCGGGATAGGCGTGCCGCGATCATCATGGATCGGGCAGGAGCAAGAGACCGAGGCAGCGGTGTCCCGCTATCTCGGGAGGCTGCACTTCGCGTTCGTGCCGATCGACGATGAGCCGGGGCCGGAAAGCCTTCGTGGCGTGATAGAGCGGAACTCGATTGCCCTGCTCAGCTCGCTCGGCCGCGATCCGATCGATCCGCCTTCTTCCAACTGGCTCGGCCTGAAATCCAACCGTTCGAAGGTGCGAGGGTCCGGCCTCTGGAATAGCGATCATGTGGATGAGGGCTATGATCCCGGCTTCCTCAATAGGATTGAGGCTGCCGTCGATCGCGCCGTGTGAATAATCGGCGGCTGCATCGTTGACGATCTGAGGGCTGCGCATGGATTGGCTTTCCGACCCGTGGCGATCGCTCCTATCCTTCATTGGCGGATCGGTGCTGTCGGCAGCGTTCATCACCGGCCTCGCCTTCCTTGCGCGGGACGTGATCCGTGGATGGCTCACGGCGAAAGCGAAGCATCGCTATGACGAGCAGCTCGAAACCCTGCGGGCGGCCAACGCCAGGACGATCGAGGAGATGCGGGCGGGGTTTGCCCGAGAGCTGGAAGGGCTGAAAGCCGAGCTGGCGAAGAGCGGGAAGGAAGTCGAGGCGCTGCGAGCTGCCCCTATGGGCGCTCGCGCAGCCAGGCAAGCACAGATCGACAAGCGGCGACTTGAGGCCGTCGATCAGCTATGGGGCGCGGTCAAAGACCTCGGGCCGGGGAAGGCGGCGGCGGCATGGATGGCCGTCCTTAACTACGAGGCCATAGCGGATGCCGCGAAGGACAATCAGCAGGTACGCGACATGTTCAAGGGCATGGCTGCGAGCATGGGCCTCGATAAGCCGCTCGTGAACAGCAGCCACGCTGCCAGGCCTTTCGTCTCTCCGCTGGCCTGGGCGCTATTCTCCGCCTTCGGTTCGGCAGTCGGCATGACGCAGGCAAGGCTCGTGATCCTTCAAACTGGCGTTGGGTCGGATGTCCTTAACAAGCCCGAAAGCGTGATCAAGCTGCTCGCGGAGGCCCTTCCGGACTGGAAAGAATACATCGAGAAAACCGGGGTCTTTGGCTTCCCCTACATCCTCGAAGAACTCGAGAAGCGGCTCCTCGCAGAATTGCAGCGCTCGCTCGCTGGCGAAGAGGACGACGCGAACGAGATCGAAAGGGCGAGGAAAATCATCGATCGGGTCCGCGATCTCGATATCAGCCGATCCACTGGCAGCATTCCGTCCGAGCTGCGACAGCCAGGCGACGCCGCTGCGGAGCAAGTCCCGAAGCCTTGAAAATGGCCGCGAGGCGGGCCGCGACGTTTCCTGCGTGCGCACGCACGTGAGTTAGTAATCACTACTACAGTTTCATCGGTGATACGCCTGCCCATGGCCTGTTTCTCAGCGCAGGCCGGTGCGCGGCGTGGGGGCGCTCCACGCCCCTTCGCCGCTACCATCAGACCTGATCTGTATTGTTGTCACGGCCAACCCAACCGGAGAATTCAATCCGGCGAGAATGCCGCCTTTTCCTTGCGGCAATGGCTGCCGGGCCTGCTGCGCCTGATGGGCGCTTGGCCCTTCGCCACCGGTCCGGTCGAATACTGAAATCACCCCGTTGAACACTTCGGCAGTCTCGCTAACACCAGACCGCCGGTCATTTTCGGACCGGATCGAGGGAGCGCCGATGCCGATGAAAATCCACCCAGCCGATGTCGCCGATCGCGCCAAGATCGCGAGCGCGACGCACTTCAACGTCCATGTCCGCCAGGGACCATCGTCGAAGATCAATCGCGAGGCCCCGAGCCTGATCGAGGCAATCTCGGTCGCTGACACGCTGCGAGCCGAGTTCGGCAAGCCGCCGATGATCTACGCGATCACGCCCGAGGGCGGCTCGATCTTCATTCCGGACGCCATTGTCGAGGAAGCTCGCCAAGGGTCACGGGCGGCCGATCCGGACGCCAAGCCCGCCAAGGCAGAGCGCCCGGCAGGCGGCAAGCGTGCCGCGATCCTCGAAGCCGCGCAGCGAGGTGAGCTGCCAGCAGCCCCGGATTTCTCGGCTGAGACGCACAAGCGCTTCCGCCCGAGGCTGGCCGCTGTCATGGCTCTGGTCGCGGAGGGCAATATCGCAGCCCTCAAGGCGATCGAGATCAAGCCGATCAGCACGAGCCCGAAGGCAATCGCCCGCTATCGCGATTTGGCCGTGACTGCGCTTGAGGCTCGCGCCTTGATCGGATCGGGGAAGGCTGTCCGATGAAGCTCGTCTACAGGCGCGGCCAGATCGAGATTTGGCAGATCGCCGAGGCCTACGGCTTCGATTTCTACGTCTATGGCCTCTACGCCAGTGGCGATCCTCGCGTTTGCCCCTCGCTCGCAATGGCCCTCGAAGTAGCCGGAGCCTGACTGCATCAGAGGGGCGGCCTCCGGTGAGAGCCGGAGAAGGGTCGCCGGATGCGCTCGCCTTCCCCGAAAATGGCCCGTAGCAGCCCCGTACAGCGCGGCGAGCGATGTTGGCTAGGTGGGTAGCGGGCAGGGCCGCCAACGCGCTGACAGGCCGCACGTCGGGGCAAGCGCGAGCATTCCGATCGGCTAGGCCGCCCCGCCCTGACGGCGGGCGGCTCTCAATGCGAGCCGGGGATGATCCCGTCAGCCGTGAGGCCCACGGCGATCATCGCGAGCGCCTTGTCTCTCTGCCGGTATGCGGTGGGCCTCGCCCATCCGCGAGCCTTGCAGACAGCATCGAACTTGATCTTCTTCGCAGTCTTGCACCGCAGCCAGACCTTGAGGACGCGGATCGCCCCGGTTTCCTTCGGATCGACGTAGCGCCACGGCCACTCTATCGCCCGCTCAAGTTGGGACACTCGGGCGGGCGGATATCGCTTCGGCTTCTGCGCCGGGGGATCGAATTCACCGATCTCCGCGAACGACGGCCAGGCCTCGGCCTCCCGCTCATTCGCTGTCATGTCGAGTGACGGCATCCCTGACCGGACCCTGTTCGGCCCGACGCGGCCCATAGACTGGTCGAGGAAGCGGAGGGCTTCGACTAGCTCCTGGCCTACCGTTTTCGGAACCCATACTCCGTCGAGATCGTGCATCGGCGCGGCGCTCCATCTTGTTCGGGATGAAGCTTTGTCGCCGTATTCGCGACGGCGCTCAAGAGTGCAGCACTGCATTCCAAAATAAAAACCCGCCTGGCACGAGGAACCAGACGGGTCGATTTCTAAGAGGGTGGCGCTGATGGAAGCGGCGGGCAAATCAGCGCTTAGGCAAGCTGCAAGATGAGCGAGCGAAAGGCAATGGCGATCCGTGTGACAATTCTTCGATAGACAGCCGATTTCAACAGCTCGGCTTGCGTCCGCTCTTTGCCGCCCGCCATTCACAGGGCAGCTCAAAGCTCCCCGCCCATATGCCAAGCGCGGCTTTCTCTGCCGCGTCCTGATCGTCCGCATATCGGCCCTTCGAATATCTCGACCAGTCCAATGCGTGGCCGGATCGGACGAGCCAGGCATTCACCTCCTGCCCGTCAGCGCGATGGCAAATGGCGATTGCCCGCTTGTAGCGGTCCTGACCCTTGACGGTGCAGGAGGTCGGACGCGAGGCGGCGAGGAAGCGATCGAGCGCGTTGGCGGCAACCTGGCCGCAGCGGTATTTCCGGCCCTCGCGGTCGGTGCAAGCCTGCGACGCCTCCATGGCGTCAATCCCGTCCAAACGGATTTTGGCCTTCCCGATGGAAATGGTGTCTCCGTCAACCACGGCAGCTCTGCCGTTGATCACGGGATCGGCGATGGCGGACAGGGGCGAAAGCAGGGTAAACGCAGCGGCGGCTATAAGATGGGTCAGCAATAGGTTAGCTCCTGAAATTGGAATGGGGCGGGGTCTACAGCCCCCGCCCCAGTTGATTATCAGTGCAACCTGACAATCACCGAGAGGTAAGCCGCTTCAACTCAGCCCCCTCTCGAAGAGAAGAAACTGATCCAACACAGTCGCTTCTCGGAGAACCCGGCATGGAAGAACCGAGTGATTTCTTATAGCCCATCCGCGAATTGCCTGCCACGAACGAAATCCGCTTCAAGCGCTCGACGAGCGGCCTCTCGGCCTTCGCCGGACAGGCCGGGCGACGAGAAGCCTGATCCCCCAGCATTGGTCCCCGCGCCTGGCCTCGATGTAGCCGAGCTGCCGCAGGCGAAGGATCGCGGCATCAACCGTCCGCTCCGTTGTGCAGGAGGCCGATGCAAGATCAGTGGTCCGAAAGCTGGCGCGGAAGGTCAGCGGAAGCGCCCGGAAGACGGCGAAAGCGACCCGGACGGTCGGAGCCGTGAGCTTGGGATCGGCGAGGATGGATTTGCACCATTCGCCCCGGCTTTCGAAGAGGCCCGGCGCACCGCTGCTCTCTGATTTCATTGAAGAATTGGCCTCTGTCATTCCCGATCCATCAAAGTTATTGAACCCAAGCAAAGTGCGAATTCGAAAAATTGATACACGCTCAAATCTCGGGGGGCAGCGGCTCCGCAGCCGGTGGGGGCAGCGAAAGGTACCTAAAGCCCCGGGGGGGGCTCATGGCCCCGCCCTGCCAGCCTGCGGGAGGGGGAAGGCCAGGACGTTCGTGCGTTCGCTGGCTGCTCGCTCATGGGCTGAGCGGACGGCAGCAAGGATGTCGGCATGTCCTGCCCCGGCCTCGATCATCTCAAGAGCGAGAGCTTCATGCCCCTTGACAGCAGGGTCGGAGAGGATGGTGCGGGCATGGCGGAGGGCGCTGAGCGCCCCCGCCTCGAAGCTCTTGCCGATGACGAATGCAGCCTGCGTATCGGCCCGCTCGATCCCGAAGAGGTGGCAGGCATCCCGCACGCCCTTGAGGAGCCAAGGGGCCTCGGCCTCGTCGGCGACAGCACAGGCGGCTTCGGTGCCGCCCATGCCCTGAGCCATCTTGCCCGCCACGTAGGCCAGGAATGCTTTGCGAAGAGCGTCAAGCATCACCGGGCTCCCATGTCCGAGTGAGCGCCGCGCATCTCCCGGTCCCACTCGTCGCGAATGGTGCGCGAGACGACGCGGGCGACTTCCTCGGGATCGGTCACGCCCGTGATGTGGAAGGGGCCGATCTGCGTCGGGCGGGATGACGATCCGCCAGC
>JAIYAJ010000257.1 GCA_027489105.1 Zymomonas sp.
GCGGGGCCGTCCCACGGCTCCATCACGCTGGCGAGATACTGGTACATCGCCGCGTGCGCGGGCGGGGTATCCTCGTCCTGCTGCCAGGCCTCGGGCACCAGCATCAGCTTGGCGGTCGGCGCGTCGCGGCCCGAGCGACAGATCGTCTCGAACACCGCGTCGAGCGCCGCCGTGTCGGAGGCGCCGGCCGGGATCAGCGGCTTGATCTCGTCCGAATGCTCGCCGAAGGCGAGGGAAGCCATCTTGATCTCGTGGCTCTTCATCCAGTTCTTGTTGCCGCGGATCGTGTTGATCTCGCCATTATGTGCCAGCGACCGGAAGGGCTGCGCCAGCCACCATTGCGGGAAGGTGTTGGTCGAATAGCGCTGGTGGAAGATCGCGACGCGGCTGACGAAGCGCTCGTCCTTCAGGTCGGGATAGAAGACCGACAGCTCTTCGGCCAGGAACAGGCCCTTGTAGACGATCGAGCGCGCCGACAGCGAACAGATGTAGAAGCCCTGGATCTGCGCCTCGATCACCTTGCGCTCGATCCGGCGGCGGATGAGGTAGAGGTTCTTCTCGAACTCCTGCAGGCTCATCGCGTCGGGCATCGGCCCGGCGATCATGATCTGCTCGATCTCGGGCCGCGTCTGCAGCGCCTTCTCGCCGATCACAGACACGTCGACCGGGACCTGGCGCCAGCCATAGATGGTGTAGCCGAAATCGATGATCTCGCTCTCGACGATCGTGCGGCAGGTCTCCTGCGCGCCCAGATCGGTGCGCGGCAGGAACACCATGCCCACCGCGAGGCGATTGGGCAGCGGCCGGTGGCCGGAATGCTCGATCGCATCGTCGAAGAAGCGGACGGGCAGATCGACATGGATGCCGGCGCCATCGCCGGTCTTGCCATCGGCATCGACCGCGCCGCGGTGCCACACCGCCTTCAGCGCATCGATCGCCGCCGACACGACGCGGCGCGACGCCTTGCCATCGGTCGCCGCGACGAGGCCGACGCCGCAGGCATCGCCTTCAAACTCGGGCCGGTACATGCCTTCGCGGGCGAGCCGCTCGCGCTCGGAGGCCATCCAGTCGTTTTCGGTGTGGCTCATCACTTCATCTCCGCGGGGTCGAGCCCCAGCAAGGTCGCTAGGCGTTCACGCTCGGCAGGGCTCAGGTCCTGCGGCTTTTTCGGCTTCGGCAGGTCGGCCGTCCGTTGCTCGATCGTCTTCATGATCTGGGGCAGCGCCTTCATCATCGCCGGCATCAGTTGCTGCATCCGCGCCAGAAAGGCCGGATCGGTCTGGATCGTCATCGACCCGGCGGCAAAGGCCTTGCCCGCACCAGTCTGGAAGAAAGCGTCGATCGCACGCAGGTCGGCCGGGCTGAACTTGCGGGCATAGGCTTCGGCCAGACCCTCGCGGAAGCTCGGCTCCATGGCGGTCATGAGCTTGCCCATCTCGCTCGCCATGACCGTCATCGAGCGGTTGGTCCGCTCCTGAAAAGCGGGATCCATGATCGTCAGCACATCGCGGAATCGGGTCGAATCCAGCGCCTTGATCTTCTCGGGGTCCTGCCCCATCGATTGGGCGAGCGCGCCGATCGGCATCGACAACATGCTGTCCATCATCGATTTGGACATCTGCCCGATCGAAGCATCCATGACCTTCTGAAAGGTCCCATCAGGCAGGATCGCTGCAGCGATGCGCGATGCGAGCGCCAGCGCGGCGGGATCGGATGCTGCCGGTGCGGCTTCCACCGCAGCCTTGCTGTCCGATGGCATGGCAGCCGGGGCCGAAGCAGCGAACAACGCCAGGACGGCACCTGTCAGCGCAAGCCCCGCCCGACGGGCAAAGGGCCGGCTCATGCCGCCACCTTCTCGGCAGCGGCGGCCTTCGCCTTTTCGCGCAGATATTTGTGCATCCGTTCGGCGACGTCGCGGCCGTCGCGGATCGCCCAGACGACCAGGCTGGCACCGCGCACGATGTCGCCCGCCGCGAACACGCCTTCGACCGAGGTCTGCATGGTGCGGTGATCGACGCGCAGCGTGCCCCAGCGGGTAACCGACAATTCGGGCGCGCCGAACATCACCGGCAGATCCTCCGGATCGAAACCGAGCGCCTTGATCACCAGATCGGCCTCCAGACGGAACTCGCTGCCCGGATCGGCCTCGGGCGTGCGCCGGCCCGAGGCATCGGGCTCGCCCAGCCGCATCTTGATCGCGCGGACGCCGGCCACAGTCCCCTCGCCGTCGAACGCCTCGGGCGCGGACAGCCAGACGAACTCGACGCCCTCCTCCTCGGCATTCTTCGTCTCACGCTGCGAACCCGGCATGTTGGCGCGGTCGCGGCGATAGAGACAGCGCACCGACTCCGCGCCCTGGCGGATCGCGGTCCGGACGCAGTCCATCGCGGTGTCGCCACCGCCGATGACGACGACCTTCTTGCCCTTGGCATCGAGCAGCCCTTCGTCGAAGGCCGGCACGGCATCGCCGAAATTCTTGCGGTTCGACGCGGTCAGATAGTCGAGGGCCTCGACGATCCCGGTCGAGCCCACGCCCGGCGCCTTGATCGCGCGCGGCTTGTAGACCCCGGTCGCGATGAGCAGCGCATCGTGGCGCTCGCGCAGCTCGGCGAGCGTCGCGTCGCGCCCGACTTCGAACCCCTGGTGAAAGACGATGCCCGCCTCGGCGAGGCGCTGGACGCGCCGCATCACCACAGGCTTCTCCAGCTTGAAGCCTGGGATGCCGTAGGTCAGCAGCCCACCCGCGCGGTCGTGGCGGTCATAGACA
>JAIYAJ010000155.1 GCA_027489105.1 Zymomonas sp.
TCAGCTGGACTTGCTGGGCCTGCTTGTCGCCCCGCCCGTGGTGCGCCGCATCGAACCGGACGGCACGGTCGTGCAAGGCGAGGTCGATACCGTTCACCGCTTTCAGCCAGACCCGCGCAAACGCTGGTTTCATGCCGAGATCGAGTTGCATCCGCATGATGGGCTCTGGATGTGGTCCACAACCTACAGCATTGGCGGATGTGGTGGCGGCTACCGCGTTGGCCCCAAATGGGGCCGCTTTGCGCGGACGAAAATCGATGCGCTGCATTGGGCGGTGGAGGAGATGGCGGAGAGGTTGATGAAGCATCCGCACAGCACCGAGGCAGAGTGCTCGCAGGCCGCGCAGATCATGGCATGGGCACAGAAGCTCAAAGGCAGGATGCAATGACCCTCGCCCTCTCCATCCAGCAGCCATGGGCCGCCCTGATCATCGCTGGCATCAAGCCGGTCGAGAACCGCACATGGTCGACGCGCCATCGCGGCGCGCTGCTGATCCACGCCGGCAGGGCCAGCGATCCAGCCGCCATGGACCGCATGGCGCGCGGCCAGCACCCTGTCACCCGCCAGCCTTGGGCCGTGCCAGACCTCGCCATGCAGTTCGGCGGCATCATCGGAATGGTCGACCTGGTCGATTGCGTGAGCCATCACACATCAGAGTGGTTCGCAGGCCCCTACGCCTTCGTGCTGGCCAATCCACGCGCCCTGCCCTTCACACCCTGGCGCGGCATGCTCGGCCTGTTCGAGGTGGCGATGTCCGCGCCTGAGCCCTGGATTCCCGATATCAATCAAGCGGAGCTTTTCTGATGACCACCGACACAAATGAGCCACTGTCCTCCTCCCAGTTGAGGGGAGGTAAACCAAAGGTATGGCAGTTGTTTGGAATAGATAACCGGTTCCTTTTTGCGCCAAGGAAGGGGCAGGAATGCAAAGTTGTCTTTGATCCTCTGATTGGAACAAAGTGGTGGTTTGTTGATGCACACAACAGTTGCGAGTTCCCAGATGTCGATGCATCGACGGTTTACTTTACATGGCCCTATAAGCCGTCAAGGCCAACGCCATGATCCGCGTCACCTTCGAGCTTCTCCCGCGCGGCGACGAAAGCCGCGCCCGCACCATCGGCCAGATGGAGATCGCCAACATCCGGATGCACGCTGACGGCACTGCCGATTATGCCGTGGCCATGAAAAAGACGCCGCCCTTCGCGGGCGCGCTCAAGGCTGCGTGGAAAACCGGCCATATCTCATCAAACGACGGCATCCTCAACAGCGCGATCAGCGGCGACAACGACGAAATGGTGACGGCGCTGGTGCTTGGCCATCACCGCACAAGGCGCGGCGTCTATGACTTGCTCTACCGCGCGATGATCGCCTGCGGCCTGCACAGACGGAACGAGGGGGAGAGGGCATGAGCGTCATCTGGTTCAAAGGCACGCCGTTCTGCGATGCGTGCGACGAGTTGCTGGGCACCGAGGAATCGGACTGGGGCTGCTTCGCCTGCGGCGGCGAAGGGTTCGATGAGGATCAATCCGACGATGATTACGACGTTTGGTATGAACCGGACGAGATCGCCGCCAGAGGGCAGATAGTTGAGGTCAAACCATGACCGCCCCCGTCCGCCTCCAGCTCAAGCGCACCAAGGGCTTCAATCTGCAAGCCCTGAGCCTCTCCACCAATGGCCTGCCAGCCGAGATCGTGGCGCGGCCACGCAAGTTCGGCAATCCGTTCACTGCCGTCAAAGCGCGCGAGATCGGCTATGTGCGCAGACATGACACCGTCGAGGACGCGCAGACATTCCTTGCCGGTTGCTTCAGGGAGTGGCTGGCCGACAACTCGGTCAAAATGTGGTGGCAAGGCGAGGAATCCGAAAAGAGGCGCGCCGCCATCATCACCAACCTGCTCACACTGCGCGGCAAGAACCTCGCCTGTTGGTGCAGGCCCGGCATGCCCTGCCACGCCGACGTTCTGCTTGAACTCGCCAACGCCCCGACATGCGAAGAGGTGATGCCATGACTAAGCCAAGCACATCGGCGCGTGTGACACTGACAGTCGAAATGAACATAAGATCATCATGGGGAGAGCAGTGCACGGTTGCTCAAGTGAGAGATCAGGCGGAACGTGAAGCACGCGAAATGCTTCGGAGTGAACTCAAACCAACCGAATTCCGCATAATCGGAGAGCCGGTTGTCACCGCGATCATGCACACTGCGAGTAAATCATGAACCGGCCACCGCCAGACATCGAACCGATCGATCTAGAGCCGGATGCATCCGGGCGATGGAGCGCGCCAAAGCGACGGACCGACCTCCTTAAGGTCGAGCGCCGTCTAGATTGGCTGTCCGGGTTTCTTCTGGGCATCCTGTTCGGGATGGTTCTTGGCTCAGCTTCGCACGTGCGTTCCGAGCCTGTCACGGGCCAGCCCTATGTCATTGACGGCGACACAGTGCGGTTGCGTGGCGGCGAAACCATCCGCATCCTTAACATTGACGCGCCGGAGACTGCCCGCGCGAGATGCGAAGCCGAAGCCGCGCTCGGCTACAAGGCCAAGGAACACCTCGCCAGATTGCTGCGCGGCGCAACCATCACGCTCGATCGCTGCGACGGCAAGCGATGCACAGACCCTTATGGCCGAACCCTCGCCCGCGTCTTCGCGAATGGCAAGGACGTGGGCGAAACGCTGATCAGCGAAGGCCTCGCCACGCGCTGGCCTAGGCGCTTCGATGGCTGCGGGTTCACACGATGACCCGCCGCGCCGACATCACCGCACGGTTGCCAATCGTCTTCGGGCTTCGCACGCCCGAGGCAGCGGCGGCCATCGGCGTGTCGGAGGTTCATTTCAGGGCCATGCAGGAGCGCGGTGAGATGCCGCGCCCCCGGCTGGTCGGCGGCGTCCCGGTGATCGACGTGGA
>JAIYAJ010000213.1 GCA_027489105.1 Zymomonas sp.
GTGCTGCGCGGCCCGCAGGGTACATTGTTCGGTCGTAACGCCACCAGCGGCGCGATCAGTCTCGTGAGCGCGGACCCGACCGGCGAGTTCGAGGTTCGCGGCAACGTTTCCTACGGCAATTACGACCAGATCCGCAGCAAGGTCGTCGTCAACCTGCCCGCCTTCGGCCCCTTCTCGGTCAAGTTCGCCTATCTCCATGACGAGATCGCGGGCGACTACACCAACCTGCTCGGCGGCAGGACGCTCAACATGTCGCTGCGCGATCCGAAGTTTGGCACCCAGACCTTCGCCAACAAGCTTGGCGGCCGTAACATCGACGGCGGGCAGCTGGCGATCCGCGGCGAGTTCGGCAACCTGACCGCCGACTATCGCTTCGATTACACCGACTCGCGCACGGTGGGCCGTGCGATGCAGAGCTTCGGCGTGATCCCCGATCAGTCGGGCGCGCTGCTGCAGCCGATCGTCAACCTCCAGCCCTTCTTCGGCGGCATCACCAACCTTTCGCCGAACGCGCGGCTCAAGTCGGTCGCCAACGCGACCAGCGCGGAGCATGTCGTTACGCAGGGTCACAGCTTGACGCTGGCAGTCAAGCCGAACGATCTCGTCACACTGAAGAGCATCACCGCCTATCGCAAATTCAAGCAGGATCCGAACGTGTACGACCTCGCCGCCAGCGGCGGTCTGCGGTTCACCTTCGGCCAATTGGGTGCGCTCATTACGCCGGGCCTCACGCCTGCGCAGATCCAGGGAGCGCTCTTCAACCCCGCCAATCTTCCCGGCCCGAACGACTATTTCTTCTCGCTGCTCACCTCGCGTGACACCAGCCAGAAGCAGTTCAGCCAGGAGTTCCAGATCCAGCTGGACGGCGAGAACTATGAGCTGACGGCGGGTGCCTTCTACTTCCACGAGCGGTCGCCCGCGACCGACGTGCTGGGCATTCTGTCGCCGACCCCCAATGGCACGGTCGTCCCGAGCCCGCTCGATGCGGTCTTCGGCAGCGGCCTGACCGATACGTTGTCGATCAACGACTCGATCGCCGGTTACGGCCAGCTGACCGTTCATCTGGGCGATCGGATCGATATCACCGGTGGTCTCCGCTACACGATCGACGATCGCAAGCTGAACATCAACGCGATCTCCAACGCCCAGGGCGGCGCGCTCGGCGTCGGCAAATATTCGGTGTCGTTCAACAAGCTGAACTATACCGGCATCGTCACCTGGCGGCCGACCGACGACTCCACCGTCTACGGCAAGATCTCGAGCGGCTATGTCGCAGGCGGCATTCTCAGCGGCATTCCGTACAAGCCGGAATCGCTGGTCGCCTACGAGCTGGGCGCCAAGACGCAGATGTTCGACAACCGCGTCCGTCTGAATGCCGCCGCCTTCTACAGCGACTATAAGGACCTGCAGACGCAGAACTTCATCAATGGCCGCCAGTTCTTCGACAATGCGGGCAAGGCGAAGATCAAGGGCTTCGAGATCGAGGCCGACGTCATCCCGGTTCGCGGCCTCGTGCTCAGCGGCAACATCGGTTACGCCGACCTCGAGTACAAGACGTTCATCCTGAACGGCGTGGACGTCGCCAGCGTGGCGCGGACCCCCTATAACTCGAGGTGGACCGGACGGATTTCAGCGCAATATGATGCGCCTGAATTCTCGAACGGCAGCCACCTCCAGGCGCGTGTCGAAGGCCGCTATCGGAGCAGCTATTTCCTCACGGCCACCCCGTTCCGGAACCTGACCGGACAGGTCGTGCTGGAGAATGAGAACAAGCAGCCCGGCTACTGGCTCGTCGACGGCCGCGTCGGCCTGATGAACGTGCCCATCGGCAGTTCGAGCTTCTCGGTTTCGGCCTTCGGTCAGAACCTGCTCGACAAGCAATATGTGTCCTTCGGTGCACCGGTGCTGTCGCTGGTGGGCACCTATGATCGCGGTCGCACCTACGGCGTCGAATTGGGCTTCGCCTTCTAAGATGCTGCAACCGCAGCTTTCCGGTCGTGTCGCGCTGGTCACTGGTGCCAGCCGCGGCATCGGCCGGGCGGTCGCACAAAGGCTGGCGTCGGCCGGCGCGACGGTGGTCGTCACCGCGCGCTCGGTCGGCGCCCCAGCCGTTCAGAAGCGGTTCGGGGCAGACCAGCAGGTCGACGGGACGCTGAACGAGACCCTTGCCCTCATCGAGGCAGCCGGGGGCCATGCGATCGCGCTGGCAGCCGACCTGGAGGATGAATCCCAACGGAATGCGCTGATCGAACGGACGATCGCGGCAGCCGGCGGGATCGACATCCTCATCAACAATGCGGGATTCGCCGACTATGCCCGCGTCGACGCGATGAGCGACGACACCTTCCGACGGACCTTCGTCCATTATCTCGAAGCCCCCTTCGTGCTCAGCCGCGCGGCGATCCCGGCGATGAAGGCCGCGGGCGCGGGCTGGATCGTCAATATCGGCTCGGTCACGGCGATGCCGCCGCTCAGGCCCTATGCCGATTATGCGAAGGCCGGCGGGGACACCGTCTATGCCGCGACCAAGGCCGCGCTGAACCGATTCAGCCAGGGGCTGGCCGCCGAGCTTCTCGACTGGAACATAGCGGTCAATGTGGTCGCGCCGTCGACGGCGATCCGCACGCCCGGTGCCGACCAGTTGATCCCGAGCGATTATCCCACCGAAGACGTCGCCTATATTGCCACGACCGTCCTCGACATGTGCCACCTGGCGGCCAGCGAGCGGACCGGCAAGATCGCCTATTCGATGCAATGGCCGCACGACCAGCGGCTCGATGTTCGCACGCTGGATGGCCGCGATAGCCTGCCTCCGGCGCAACCGCCGGCATGGTCGCACCCGGCGATCATCGGCATGGCGGAATGGGCATGATGCGAAGGCTGGAAGGCAAGGTTGCGATCGTCGCGGGTGCGGGCGGAATCGGAACCGCGACCGCCTTGCGGCTGGCGCAGGAAGGTGCCGGCGTGTTGCTGGGCGACCTCGACGGCGATGCCGCCCGCGCCGATGCGGAAGCGATGGCCGCCGATGGCCACAAGGTGATCGGCATGGCCTATGATCAGGCCGACGATGCCTCGGTCGCCGCGCTCGTCGCCAGGGCGGTCGAGCATTTCGGCTGGCTCGACTTCATGCATGCGAACGCCGCGAACATGAAGGCGATCCGCGAGGATGGCGATGCCATCACCCTGTCGCTCGAAACCTTCGACGATACGGTGGCGGTCAACATGCGCGGCGTGCTGTCCTGCGCGCGCCACGCCCTTCCCCATCTCGTCGCCAATCGCGGCGCCTTCGTCGTCACATCCTCCTCGGCGGCGCATATGGGCGAGCCCGAGCGGGTCGCCTACGCAATGACCAAGGCAGCGGTGAACGCGCTCGTCCGCCACATCGCCAGCCGCTGGGGCAAGGAAGGCGTGCGCGCCAATGCGATCGCGCCCGGCATGGTGATGACCGCCCAGATCAAGCAGAATATGCCCGTCGAATTTCAGCAGCAGGTTCTTGCCGCGCACCGCCACTGGCGTCTGGGCGAGAGCGAGGACATCGCCGCGATGGTCGCGATGCTCTTTTCGCCCGACGGCGAATGGATCAACGGCCAGGTGCTCGCGGTCGACGGCGGCGCCTCGATCCGGCCCTGAAGGCCGACCCGGCCGGGAGTCAATCAGCGAGGGTCAGTCGCCCGGCCCCAGCACGGTCGGATCACCGATATGCATCGACCAGGCGACGTCGCGGCGCACGATCTTCCACGCGCCGTCGATCCGGCGCCAGCGGTCGACATAGTCGCCATGGGTGTCGAAGATCCGGTCTGCCCGCTCGCGCCGCCCCTGATGTCGCGCCTGGACATAGGTGCGGCTCAGATAGCCCTCGCCGTCGGGTTCGATCGCGATGCTGCCGAGCAGATGCTGCGACGGCCCGCATCCATCCAGAAAGGCACGAAACTGCTCGCGCATCGCTTCGATTCCGCCTTGTTCCCGGCCATCCCCATAATGGAAACGGACCTCGTCCGCGAAGACTTCGCCGACCGAGTCCCAGGCGCGCGAGTCGAGGATGCGGGCGAATCGCGCCAGCTGATTGCGGATCGCCTCGCGCTCATTTTCCATATTTCGCTCCGAATCACCCTCTCTGCTACGCAAAAGCTAAGGACAATCGTCCCGGACTGCCATCTTCCCGGCGCATTTCCCTTGCCGCATCGATATAAGTGAAATAGGTTCCGAAATAGCTTTATGCCAACGGAGAGGCTGCCCCGCGAGGGGCTCAAGCAGGAGAGCGGACATGGAAGACAATATCGCAGCGAAAGTGAGCGACGCCGACTTCGCCTATTATAATGGCAGCGGCCCGCAGATCACGACGCAGAGCTCGACGCTGATCAGTTCGTCGCCCTATCTCAACCATGCGGAGCTCCGCACGCTGATCGCGCAGGAAATGCTGCGCCGAAACGGCCCCGAGCTGCCCAACACCGCCTATATCCCCAACGTCGTCAAGATCCTGATGGAGCTTGAGAACTGGCCGCGCATCTTCCAGCTGTTCGAGGAAGAGAAGGCGCGCCTGCCCGAGTTCAAGGCCTGGCTCGAGGGCCGCAAGATTTCGCTGTTCACGATGGACGAGCTCAAGGATCCGAAGCCCGGCACGCTGCGCTCGGTGATCCACGACTTCGTGGTCAACAGCGGCTACAATATGGATCACTTCTATCAGGGAATGGAAATCAAGACCGATTTCGATTTCTACATGAAGGAGCGGACCCACACCCACGACATCGAGCATATGATCACCGGGTTCGAGACGAACCACGCCGGTGAGATCGCGCTGCTCGCCGCCAACTCACGCGCGCTCTACAAATATTTTACGCCGGAACTCGCCGCCTTCTTCAATCGGGTCAGCACCTATCTGAAGGCGAAGACGACGATGAAGAGCGGCCTCTTCTATCCGGAGGCCTTCAAGGTCGAGCTCGACGCCGAGAACATCGGCACCGCCCAGGGCCGCGCCTGGAAGCATCCGCTTTTCCTGATCCCCTTCCGCGACTATCTCGACTGGCAGGTGCAGGACATCCGCGAGGAATATGGCATCACCAACCCGCCGCCCCCCGGCGAGTGGGCCTGGACGACCGCCGTCAGCGAAGATCCGCGCGGCGCCAATGACGACCACGCGATGGCCACCGCCGCCGAATAATCGTCGATCCGATTTTCGTCAGGGAGGGCGTCGCCGGGCAATCGGCGGCGCCCTTTCTGCA
>JAIYAJ010000057.1 GCA_027489105.1 Zymomonas sp.
CGCCGATTATGGCGTGAAGGGCTCCGTCGGCCTCGATCCCGGCGAGATCAGCCTGCGCGAGATCATCGGCCGCATGCGCGGCTCCCACCACGAGATCGGCGAGTACCGCGGCTGACGTTGGCTAGGGGGCACTGCAAAGAAAAGGCGATTATATACTTGACGCACCAAGCTGGCCGTGAGATAACGATTCCACGTTAGGAATCAAAGAGCTAGGCCATGTCTGTCCTGTCCGCCCGCTACTTTCATTGCGAAGAAGCCGCTTTCGAGCATCTGGAAAGCGTCGTCTGGGCTGACGGCGTGACGTGCCCGCATTGCGGTTCCATGTCTGGCAGGCACTACGACCTTCGCAAAACCCGCTTGGGCCTTCGCAAGTGCTCCGACTGCCGCAAGCAGTTCACTGTGAAGGTCGGCACCGTCTTTGAAAGCGCCCATATTCCGCTGCACAAGATGTTGCAGGCCGTCTATCTCATGTGCGCCAGCAAGAAGGGCGTGAGCGCCCATCAGCTTCACCGTGTGTTGGAGATCACTTACAAGAGCGCGTGGTTTCTGGCGCACCGTATCCGTGAGGCTATGCGTTCCGGCGACCTAGCCCCCATGGGCGGCGGCGGCGGAACGGTTGAGATTGACGAGACGTTCATCGGCAATGACCGCACCATCAAGCCCAAGGGCGTCAAGAAGGGGCGAGGCTACGCCCACAAGCACAAGGTTCTGTCTCTTGTGGATCGCGAAAGCGGTCAGGTCAGGTCCATGGTTGTTGATAGCCTGTCTGCCAAGGCGTTGACGCCGATCCTACGCGAGAACATTGCCAAGGAAACCCGCGTCATGACGGACGAAGCTGGCCAGTATCAGAAACTCGGCAACGAGTTTGCAGGCCATGGCTTTACCCGTCACGGTCAGGGCGAATACGTCAGCCTTGAGGATCGCACGATCCACACCAATACGATTGAGGGCTATTTCAGCATCTTCAAGCGCGGCATGAAGGGCGTCTATCAGCACTGCGGCAAGCAGCACCTGCACCGCTACCTTGCCGAGTTTGATTTCCGCTACAACAATCGTTCGGCACTTGGTGTTGGGGACAAGCAGCGTCATCAGAACGCGCTCACGGGCATCAGCGGTAAGCGACTGACCTACCAAACAGCTCACGCGAAGTAAGTCTTAAGGGTGTCCTTGCTTGAGGATTCAGGGTCGTGTAGAATCGCTCTATGAGCGATTTTGAGGACATCAGTTTTGTGATCCCGTGCTATACGCCGGAGACGATGCCTCTCAATCGGCTTATCGACTATCTGCAACAGATGGCCGTGGTTCTTGGCGACCCTGAGAACCTGCATCTTATTGAAATCCGCAAGTCCAGCACTGCCCCCGTGTTGAGAACGCCTATCGCCACCGCGCTTGCCGTCCGAGAGCGGGCGCAGTGCGTGCAGCGCGGCGAAGGCACGAAGCGCCAGACGGAGGCATACAACCGCATTCGCCACATGATCAGGCGGGACGCTGGTGCGACTGTTTCCCGCGAGCGCCCCGCACTGCTGAGGACCTCTACGCAGGTTTTTTTGGAGATTCCTGCCGCTCCAAAGGACACCGGCGTTGTCGAGGGCTTGCGCCAGTTCACGACGATTGATGGGCAGTTGACCCGCGTCGGCGGCGCTGGCGAAGACGCAGCCCTTCAAGTCCAGCAACTAGACGGGCGCGTCATGTCTGGCTTCACGGCGAAAAGGGCCCTGGCCAAAGAGTTGGCGTCGTTGCTTTACGAGCCTGTGCGCCTGATGGGCGTCGGCCAATGGTATCGTAACGAAGAAGCTCATTGGACTTTGGACCGGATGCTGGTTCAAAGTTACGAACGCCTTGAAGACGAGGATGCGCTTGTTACCGTTGAGCGGCTTCGCAAGCTAAATGTTAAATGGCCGAGTGATGCTTGGGATACGATGACCGCTGAGCGCGAGGCCGGCCTATGAGCGCAGTCGCGTTCGACAATACGCTGCTTAGCATTCTCCTTAACCCGGATGGAAAGATTCCCTGCTTGAAGGGGACCGCCATCCCAGTTGATTTAGCTAAAGAGCGTGCTGAGTCTGTCATTGTTCAAATTCAGAAGGCGCGGCGTAAGATTATCATTCCCGCGCCAGCCTGTGCAGAGCTTTTGACAGCCATCGGGCCTGATGCTCAACAGTACATCAATATGATAAGCCGGTCTCGGGTATTTGAGATTGCCAGTTTCGATGCTCGCTGCGCTACCGAATTGGCCTTGTTAAACAGGGACACCTTTAAGCACCAAGATCAAGCAAATGGCTTGGACACTTACCAGAAAAGGAAGGTGGACAGGCAGATCGTTGCGATTTGCAAGGTAAATGGCGTGACGGAGATTTACACTGACGATACGGGTCTTGCGAATCGTGCGAAGCTTTGTGGAATTACGCCCGTAGCGATCGAAGAGGTTCCAGTTCCAGACGCCGCACGCCAAGGGAAGCTGCAACTTGAACAGCATGAAGCAATCCCCAAAACCGACGAAAGCACCCACTCCGAAGAAGCCCA
This sequence comes from Zymomonas sp., assembly GCA_027489105.1. Next base: position 2,524 of record JAIYAJ010000057.1, read on the forward strand.
CCCCGGCTGAACGGTTTGAGGATGCCGCTGTAGCGTTGGACTGCGACCTTTCAGAGGACGCCTTCAACGCAGCGCTGGGTAAGATCGCTCGGATGAAGCCAGTTGATCCGCCTGCCAAGAAGCCAGCCGGGGGGAAGGCCAAGCGCGGGGATTCACAAGAGCGCTAAGGTGCGGTAATAGGATACCGTATTGGAGGTGCTCTATGCGAAGCCTGCGCTTGAACGTGACGTTGTGGGTCGCTCGGTTGCTGCGTGTGCCGATTGAAGTTCACGGCACTTTTTTCAGCTTCGGAAAGAACGACAAGAGGACATCGACCGTTTGCACCGCGCCGAAGTATGCGGCCGACTGATCAGAAGGGTCGATAACCACAAGCATGTCCTTTTGAGCGCTAAGCCCACTTGCAGCCTTCAATGCGAGTGCGTTGGTGTCGAGATTGGATTGCACAAGAAAGAACGAAGTCGTTTCGTCCCAATAGCCCGCCCCATCGGACTGGACGCTTTCAACGAGCGAGGCGCGCCTCGCGGTGTAGCTTTTCCCGCCGACCGTTTCATTCGCGATCCGAAACGTCACATAGTAAGTCCACATATCCCGCTCCCAGCTTACGGAGCGTCATCCCTACCACGATTCGCCGTGGTGCGCGAAGTATATAAACCCCAAAGAAAAAGGCCGGCTTAGCGCCGGCCTTTTCACATCACTGGTCTTGCGCAGGATTGTTCAGCGCAGAACGACCACGCGGGCGCCGACGCGGGCGCGCTCGTACAGGTCGATGACGTCCTCGTTGACCATGCGGATGCAGCCGGACGAAACGGCCTGGCCGATTGTCTCCGGCTCGTTCGAGCCATGGATGCGGTAGAGCGAGGAGCCGAGATAGAGCGCGCGGGCGCCCATCGGGTTCTCGGGTCCGCCGGGCATGAAGCGCGGCAGGTCGGGGCGGCGGCGCAGCATCTGGGCCGGCGGCGTCCAGGTCGGCCACTCGGCCTTGCGGGTGAC
>JAIYAJ010000324.1 GCA_027489105.1 Zymomonas sp.
AGGTCCATGTCGTCCATGAACTTGTAGATCAGCGCGATGGTAATCTGTTCGACCTGGCTCTTCGGGTCCGGCACCTTGCCGACCAGAATGTCACGGCAGGTGTTAATGCGGCGCTTGGTATCACTGTCTAGCATGGGGTGCCCTTAGGGAAGGAAGCGGTTAAGGGACACATAGTCCTTGATATATTCCGGGATGCGCTTGCGCCATTCTGGCGGCACCTCCTTCAGGTCTTTCATCCCGAAGATCGGGTTGACGTTGAGCTGGGTGAAGTGGCCGTCGTCGATGGTTTTGCGGACGCCAGCATCCTTGATGTAGGCATCGAAGAAGTAGCGCATCTGTGCAATCCGGTCGGCCTGCTCGGGCTTCTGATCAAGCAGAAACTTCTGGAACTCGTCGTCGATGAGCTCATCCTTCGATTTGAAGCGCGGGATGTGGCCGAACGCCTTCTCGATGATTTCGCGCACGGTGAGGCGGCGATCCAGCCCGGCGGCGCGGCGCAGCTTGTCGAGGGTGAAAAATTCATCGGGCTTGTCGAACAGATGATCCACGACCCGGCGGACGGCGGCTTCCCAATTCTGTTGCTCGACCATGGCAGCGAGAGCCGGATCAGCACGCGCCATATCTTCGAACTTCTGGAATAGCTCGCGGTCCACCCGCATGCCTTCCAGACCGATCTGCTGTTCGTTCTGGCTAGCGATGCTGTCAGGCTGGAAGGTCTCGAATCCCTTGAACGTGCTGCGTGGCGATTCAACCCTAGATATGAGCGGCTTAGAACCGGGCTTGGGTAGCCTCAGTTCCTCGTTGTAGTCGAACTTTTCCTCGAAGAACTCGCAGTTGGCGAAGAAGTCGAACAGGCGGAACTCTTTCTTCTCCAGCTCAGCTATCTGAGCCTTACGAGCAGGATCTCGCATCTCCTCAGCGAAGCGATGCTTGCGGGTGCCGCGTCCCTTCATCTGCACAAAGTCTGAAGGGCTGAAGATTGGTCGCATCATCGCGAGGTTGAGGATGTCCGGACAGTCATAGCCGGTGGTCATCATGCCCACGGTCACGCATATGCGGGCTTTGCTCGTAACATAGCTTTCGTCGAAAGTGCTGCGCCCGCCAAGATTGTTATTTGCGAACTGCACCGTCATCGTCTGCGCGGTCGGGACCTCGCTGGTCACCTGCATTGCGAAATCTGATTGATACTTTCCCGGCCAGATATCGTCGGCCATCTCGTTCAGGATCTGCGTGATCTTGGCGGCATGGTTCTGGCTGACGGCGAAGGCGATAGTCTTGCCGAATTCTCCGGTTACCGGATCACGCAGGCCGTGGGTCAGCAGGGTTTCACACAGCACGTCGTTGGTGGCGTCGGCGAAGAATTTCCTTTCGAAGTCCCGACCTGCGAACGCTTCCTTGATTTCGTTGCCGTTCTCGTCGGTCGTCTCGACCACAAATCCCTCGTCCGACAACAACTGAGTTGTGATCTCGGTTCTGGCGTCGATGACATAGGGATTGATCAGAAATCCGTCGCGCACCCCGTCGAGCAAGGAATAGCGGAAGGTGGGTTCCCCACCATCACATCCGAATATGCGATAGGTGTCGAGCATCATGCGGCGTTCCGTGTCGCGCGGATCGCGAGCGGCGGTATTGTTCCGCGACTGCTTCAGATAGTCCTTCGGAGTGGCCGTGAGCCCGAGCTTGTAGCCAACGAAATACTCAAACACCGCGCGCGCGTTGCCGCCGATGGACCTGTGGGCTTCATCGGAAATTACCAGATCGAAGTCTGTGGGCGCGAAAAAGCGCCGAAACTTGTCGTTGAACAGCAGCGACTGGACCGTCGTGACGACAATGTCCGCCTTTCGCCAGTCGTCCCGCTGTTCCTTGTAGATCACGCTGGTGAAGTCGTTTTTGAGCAGCGCTTTGAAGGCCTTGTCAGCCTGAACCTCCAGCTCGATCCGGTCGACCAAAAAGAGGACCCGCCGCGCATTGCCCGTCTTGAGAAACAGCTTGATGATCGCGGCAGATGTAAGCGTTTTGCCGGTGCCGGTCGCCATCTCGAAGAGGAAGCGCACCGCGCCCTTCTTGGCTGCACGCTGAACTGCCTTAACTGCCTTCTTCTGGTACTCCCGCAGGAAGCGTAGCCGGGTCTTTTCGATGAACAGGGGACGCTCAGCTTCATTTTTCCAGCCCGCTTCGTTCGCATAACCGGGCATCTGCGTCAGCGCTATGTAGTCGCGATCGACGACCTCGCTTGCCAGTCGCTCGGCATCGGGCTGGAAGGCTTGGTGATCTTTGATTTCGTCCGGGCCCGGGAATTTCGTAATGACACTCGGATTGCCCTGCTTGAGATCCCACAGATAGTGAATGTTGCCGTTTGAGAGGATAACGAAGCGCGCGTTCTGCTCGCGTGCATAACGCCTCGCTTGCTCCTTGGCGGCGAGCGGATTCTTCCCTTCCGATTTCGCTTCGAGAACGATCAGAGGCCGGCCGTTGCTGTCGAGCAGGAGAAAGTCGATGAAACCGTTCTTGGTTGTCTCAAAATCCTCGCCAAGCGCATCGATCTGAGTTTCGGTGGCCTTGGTGTTGGGTTCCAGAACGATATTGGCAGGACCCGCATCGCAGTCGAAAAAGCGCCAACCGGCCTCTTCGAGAAGCCTATTTATCTTAATTCTAGCGGTTGCCTCTTTCGCTGGCACGAAATCCCCACAGCCCCCTTAGTAGCGGCACCGCAACATATTGAGAAAAATAGGGTTAAGGCAAGCGATCCGGAACCGGAACGAACATGAGATACATCATGCGACCGGATAAACCAAAATTGACAGAGATGGACTGAAAAGCCGGTGGAGCGGGTGAAGGGAATCGAACCCTCGTCGTAAGCTTGGGAAGCTTCTGCTCTGCCATTGAGCTACACCCGCCCGGCGGGGACCGGATGCCACAGGCGGTCGGCGGCGGTCAATGAAATTGATCGCGGGCGGGGTTCGCGGGGGCGGGCGATCTGCTATGGGTCGGGGATGAACCGACCACCGACCGGCGGCGAGCGCGATCTGCGCGGCGCCATGTTGCGCGGGCTGCGCATGCGCTGTCCCGCCTGCGACGGGGCGCCGCTGTTCCGCCGCTATCTGAAGCCGGTGCCGCATTGCCCGTCCTGCGGGCAGGACTGGACGTTGCACCAGGCGGACGACATGCCGGCCTATCTGGTCGTGCTGATCCTGGGCCATCTGCTGGTGCCGGTCGTCGTCATGGTCGACTCCCATTATGATCCGCCGCTGATGATCGAGATGTTCCTGTGGCCGGCCATCGCCCTTGTCCTCGCGCTGCTGATGCTGCAGCCGCTGAAGGGCGGGGTGATCGGCTTTCAATGGGCGCGGCGGATGCACGGTTTCGCGCGGGGCTGAACGCCACGCGGCTTGAGGGGCGCGGGCGGGGCGGCCGGAGGGGCCGTCGCCCGCGAAGACGGGGGATGGGATGAAGACGATTTTCGGGTTCCTGGCGATCGCGGCGGCGCTGCTGGTCGGCTTGCTGTTCGTGCCGCTCGCCACGGCGGTCGACGTGCTGCAGATGCGCAAGGCCGGGTTCGAGGCGGCGCAGATCGAAGGCAATCTGTGGGAGGGGCGCATCTATGACGCCAGCCTCGCCAAGGTAAAGCTGGGCGACGTCATGACGCGCCTGTCGTTCGAGGATCTGACCAAGGGCCGCCTGCGGCTGAACATGGAGGGCAGCGACGAGGTGTCGCGGCTGAAGGGCGTGTTCAGCTTCGGCTGGGGCGGGCTCGGCATCGACGACTTCAACATCGGCCTGCCGATGATGGCCGGGCCGCCGCCGATCGGCAGCGTCACCCTGATCGTCGACGGACTGAAGGCGGGCTTCCCCGGCGGCGAATGTCAGGACGGGCGGGGTGAGGTGCGCGCCTATCTGTCGGGCGCGCTGCCCGCGGTCGGCCTGCCGAGCGAGATGAGCGGCCCGGCGCTGTGCCGCGACGGCTATCTCGCCTTCGACCTGGCGAGCCCGAGCGGGCGCGAGCGCGAGGAGGTGACGATCCTGGCGCCGAACAAATATCGGGTGAAGCTGTTCATCAAGCCGGTGTCGCCGCGCGTCGAGCAGGTCATCCGCGCCAAGGGCTTTGTGCCGACCGAGGACGGCTATGCCTATGAGGAAGAGCGGACGATCTGAGCCGGCTTCCCTCCTGGCCGCTTCCCTCCGCCGCGCGACGGGGCCATAAGCCCGGCATGAAGACCATCCTGCCGATCCTGTCGCGCTGCATCGCGCTGCTCCTGCTGGCGCTGGGGGCGTCGGCTGCGCCCGCCGCGCATATCGCGGTGAAACTGGTCGCCGAGAGCAGCCAGCCCGCGCCGGGCGCGCGCAGTGCGGTCGCCTTGTCGATGACGCCCGAGGCGACATGGCACGGCTATTGGGAAAATCCAGGCGATGCGGGCGCTCCGGTCACGGTCGAATGGAGCTTGCCGCCCGGCGTGACGGTCGGCGCCTTCCGCTATCCGGTGCCCGAGCGGCTGATCGTCGCCGGGCTGATGAACTATGTCTATGAGCGGCCCTATGCGCTGATCGCGCCGCTGACGGTGGCGAAGTCGGTCAAGCCGGGCACGCGGCTGCGCGTCACGGGCCAGCTGCGCTGGCTGGCCTGTTCGCCGACGATCTGCGTGCCCGAGCAGGGGACGGTCGCGCTCGATCTGGTCGCGGGCAGTGGCACGGTGCCGCCGGCGCTGCGCCAGAGCTTCGATGGCTGGCGCGCCAAGCTGCCGCTGCCGCTGGGCCAGACCGCCAGCTTCGAGAAGCGCGGCGAAAAAGTCCGCATCGCCATTCCTTTCCCGCGCGGGCGCAGCGTCGTCGCCCCCTATTTCTATCCGTCGACCGACGGCGTGATCGACTATGCCGCCCCGCAGGCGGTGAGCCGCCGCGACGACCGGCTGATCGTCGAGACCAAGGCCGCGCGGGGCAGCGCGGCGCCGCAGCGGATCGAGGGCGTGATCGCGATCGGGCCCGATCGCGGCCTGTCGGTGGTCGCGCGTCCCGGCGCGGTGCCGGCGGCGGGCGTGCCGATCGCGGGCGCGGGCGAAGAGGCTCCGGCCGGGGGCTGGCGGCTGTTCGCGCTGGCGCTGGGCGGGGCGATCCTCGGCGGGCTGCTGCTCAACGCCATGCCCTGCGTCTTTCCGATATTGAGCCTCAAGGCGCTGAGCCTTGCCCGCAGCGGCGAGACCGACGGGCAGGCGCGGCGGGAGGCGCTGGCTTATGCCGGCGGGGTGATGCTGAGCTGCGTCGCGCTCGGGCTGGTCCTGCTCGCGCTGCGCGCGGCGGGCACGACGGCAGGCTGGGGCTTCCAGCTGCAGGATCCGCGCATCGTCTTCGTGCTGCTGCTGCTCGTGGTCGCGATCGCGCTGAACCTCGCCGGCCTGTTCGAATTGCGCGCGGTCGGGATCGGCGATGCGCTGACCCGGGGATCGGGCGCCATGCCCGCCTTCTGGACCGGCGTGCTGGCAACCGTGATCGCGACCCCGTGCAGCGGCCCTTTCATGGCGGGCGCGGTGGCGGCAGCGCTGACGCTGACGCCGGCGGCGGCGCTGGCGGTGTTCGCGGGGCTGGGGCTGGGGCTGGCCTTGCCCTTCCTCGCCATCGGCTTCGTGCCCGCGCTGCGGCGGAAGTTGCCCAAGCCCGGCGCCTGGATGAACCGGCTGCGGCGGATATTGTCGGTGCCGATGTTCCTGACCGCGCTCGGCCTCGCCTGGGTGCTCGGGCGGCAGGCGGGGATCAATCCGCAGGTGATGGCGCTCGGCGCGGCGCTGCTGCTCGGGCTCGCGCTCTGGTGGGTCGGGGCGCGGCAGGCCGAGGGCAAGGCGCGCAGCTGGTTGCCCGTAGCCCCCGCGCTGGCGGCAGCGGTGGCGCTGTTCCTCGCCCTGCCGGCGCAGGGCGGCGGCGCGGCGGCGGGGCAGGCCGAGGCGGCGACGGCAGAGGGGCAGGGCGAGGCCCGCTTCGACGAGACGAAGCTCGCAGCGCTGCAGGCGGCGGGCAAGCCGGTCTTCCTCTATTTCACCGCCGACTGGTGCCTGACCTGCAAGGTCAACGAAAATGCCGCGATCGCGCGCCCCGCCGTGCGCGATGCCTTTGCCAGGGCCGGCGTCACGGTGATGGTCGGCGACTGGACCAATGGCGACCCGGCGATCAGCCGCTTCCTCGAGACGCAGGGGCGTTCGGGCGTGCCGCTCTACCTCTTCTACCGGCGCGATGGCGGGGTGGAGACGCTGCCCCAGTTGCTGACCCCCGGCATGCTCACCGCGCTCGCAGCCTGACCGGCCTTCATGGCGATCGAGTCCCCCTGTACCGGTATCTGCCGGATCGAGCCGCGCAACGGGCTATGCGAGGGCTGCCTGCGCACCATCGACGAGATCATCGCCTGGCCGACCGCCGACGATGGGACGAGGCTGGCCGTGCTCGATCGCCTGCCCGAACGCGCCGCTGCCGGACGCGAGAGCTTCAGGACAGACTGAGCGCCGGCCGACCGCGCTCGACGCTGGCCGTTGTCAGGGTTTCGATCGGGGAGCCCGGTACGGTGACCTTGTCGACGCCCCGGAACCGGGTCTGCCAGAGGTCGCGTCCGACCTCACAGACGGCATAGCCGCGCCGGTCGCTCGAATAGGCCAGAAAATCATTGTTGCGGCGGATCGTCTCGGCATTCTCCGGCTTGATCCAGCGGTCCCCGCCCGAGCTGATCGAACTGATCACGCATTCGACCGCGACGGCCTTGCCCCGTCCGGCGTCGCGGCGCAGCACACCGGCGAAATTCTGATGCTCGTCGCCCGTCAGGACCACCGCATTGCCGAGCCCGTCGAGCGTCGCCAGCAGACGCTCGCGCGCCGCGTCATAGCCGCCCCAGCTGTCGAGGTTGCGCAGATGTGGGCCGGTGTCGTCGGTGCGGCGGTCGAGCGGCATCACCATCACCTGCTGCGCGAGCAGGTTCCACCGCGCGGTCCCGCTCTTCAGATCCTGCGCGAGCCATTTCTCCTGCGCCTCGCCCAGCACCTGCGCATCCTTGCGCGCGACATCGGGGCAGACCGGCTCGAACCCGCCATTGCAGGGCAGCGCCGAGCGATATTGGCGGGTGTCGAGGAAATGCGCGTCCAGCAGATCGCCGATCCGCGCCTTGCGATAGAGCTGCATCGCCCCGCCCGAGGGCATCGAACTGCGCCGCAGCGGCATATGTTCATAATAGGCCTGCATCGCCGCCGCTCGGCGAAAGGCGAACAGGGCGGGGTCGCGCTGATAGGGACTGACCGACGAGGTCCAGTTGTCGACCACCTCATGATCGTCGAAGGTGGTGAACCAGCTGTGCTGGCGGTGCGCGGCCTGCAGGTCCGGATCCAGCTTATACTGGGCGTAGCGGCGTCGGTAGTCGCCGATCGTGTAGCAATCGGTCCCGACATGATCGCGGACATGGACGCGCGGGCTGCCGTCGCGCTCGTAATTCACCTGCCGCGGGCGGTCCTCGTAGATATAGTCGCCATAATGCCAGACGAAGGCGACATCCTCGCGCGACAGATGGTCATAGGGGGTGAACAGCCCGTCCTCGTAATTCTGGCATCCGGCCACGCCGAAGCGGATGCGGTCGAGCTTTGCGCCCGGTAGCGGAAGGGTGCGCGCGCGGCCTAGCTGCGTCTTGTCGCGCCCGGCGACGAAGCGATACCAATAGGGCCGATCGGGCTGAAGGCCGCCCAGTTCGACATGGATCGAATGGCCGGTCTCGGGCCAGGCGGTCTCGCGCCCCTTGGCGGCGACCCGCTTCATCCCCTCGTCCTCATAGACATACCAGTCGACCTCGACCGGGCCGGTGGGCATGCCGCCATGCTCGTCCACCGGATCGGGGCAAAGACGCGTCCAGATCACGAAGCCGTCATGCGAAGGATCGCCCGAGGCGATGCCGAGGCGGAAGGGGAAAGCGAGGAAGAGCTGCTGCGCACGCAGGATGGCGGGAGCGGCAAGGAGTCCGGCGGCGGATCCCAGGATGAGCTGACGACGCGATATCATGGCTTTTCCCTGCCCAACACCGGTTGCACCCTTATGACGGCACCCGGCGAGCGACAAGAAATTGAGCGAGGGGGTCGCCGGGAAAAATGTCACGCCGGTCGTCCTCGGACGACCGGCATGACAGGCGGGGGGTAAGCGATCAGATGCCGATGCGGGCGGTGACGCGGATGTCGCGGCCGGCGAGCGGCGCGAAATCCTTGAGGTAGCTCGCATGGCGGCGGGCATCGACGTCGAAGATGTTGTGCGCGGACAGCGACAGCGTCGTGTCCGGGCGGTCGGTGAAGGGACGCAGCGTCAGAGAGGCGTTGACCATCGTGTAGCTGTCGGTCGGCGTCTCGAAGGCCGCCAGGCGGCGCGCCTTGTCGGCCCATTCGACTTCGACCCGGCCCTCGATCATGTCGCTGACGGCGCTCAGGCCCCCGAGAAGGCGGAGCGGCGGGATGCGCGGCGCGGGACCGAAATTGGTGATCCGCGCGCGGACGATGTCGCCCAAGGCGTCGGCCTTGATCGTATAATCGCCGAGCGTTGCGAGATCGGCGGTCGCCTCGACCTCAGCGCCATAGAAGCGCGCCTTGGCCTGCTGATAGACGAAGACGGGCAGGCCGTCCTCGATCTGGCCGTTGAGGTTGTCGAAGATGAAATTGTCGAACCAGTTATAATAGACCGAAGCATGGAAGGTGTAGCCCTGGCCCTGGCCGTGCAGCACGCCCTCCAGGCCCCAGCTGCGCTCGGTCTTGAAATCGGGATTGCCGATCTCGAACGCCTCGGTGCCGGCGTGGGGGCCGTTGGCGAACAGCTCTTCGGCCGCCGGCGCGCGTTCGGTGCGCGACAGGTTCGCGCCGATGCGCCAGTTCTCGGACAGCTTGTAGGAGGCGCCGAGCGAGCCCGACAGCGTATCGAAGTTGCGCCCGCCGGAGAAGAATTGCGGCTGATCCTCGAACGGGCTCGCCGACAGCCAGCTCTTCTCGTAGCGCAGGCCGCCTTCGATCTTGAACTGGCCGAAGTCGAGCTGCTGCAGGGTGAACAGGCCGATCTGCTGGGTCTGGTTGCGCGGCAGGAAGGCTTCTTCGCCGACGACGTTGAAATCGCGGACGAAGAACTGGCCGCCGGTCGCACCATGCCAGATTCCGCGATCGGCCTGGACCAGCTCGACGCGGCCCTCGAGGCCGTTATTGTAGAACGCGGTGCCGACCGAGCCGTCTTCCTCCAGCTCGAAATGGCGATAGCGCGCATAGCCGAGGCGGGCGCGGACCGTCTGGATCAGCGATCCGCCGGTGTCGATCTCGGCGCGCGCGTCGATGCGGTTCTGGACCAGGCTGAGCCGGGGCCCTTCCTGCTCCTCGCCGGGCAGCGTCGCGTAGCGCACGGGCACGCCGTACAGGCTGTCATAATGGCTGTAGGAAATGCCATAATGGCTGTCGCCGTCGACATAAGCGAGGCCGACGCCGGTGGTCCAGGTCTTGGCGGCGCTGTTGGGCAGCTTGCCCCGGATCGCGGCATTGGCGGCGAAATCGATCGGCTCTTCCGCGTCGGGGTCGGCCGGGAGCTGTGCAGAGGCGAGCGCTTCCGCGCGCGCTTCGGGGCTGAGGGCATAGCCACCGATCCGCATGTTCCCGGTCTTCAGATAGCTGCCGTCGACATGGGCGACGAAGCCGCCGCCGATCGGCGCATCGACCGCAGCCGCTGCAGAGCGCTCGTTCGACGCGCTGCCATAGGTCAGCAGCGCGTCGGCGTGGATCGCCTCGGGAACGGTGCGCGGAATGCGCTTGTCGAGGACGTTGACGACACCGCCGATCGCGCCCGAGCCGTAGAGCAGCGCCTCCGGGCCTCGGAGAATTTCGATACGCTCGGCGAGGAGCGGGTTGATCGCGACGGCATGGTCGACGCTGGTGTTCGATACGTCGATCGACCCGATGCCGTCGGTCAGCACGCGCACGCGCTCGCCCTGAAGGCCGCGCAGGATTGGGCGCGACGCATTGGGACCGAAGGAGGTTGCCGAGGCACCCGGCGTATGCTCGATCGTTTCGCCGATGGTCGGACGGATCGCGATGGTCAGGTTGGTTCCGGTCAGTACCGATGTGCCCGACAGCACGTCCATCCGGCTGCTCTGAAGCGGAGCGGTGACGATGATGTCCGATGCGGGTTGGCGGTGAAAGCTGTCGCTGGCCTCGTCGGCGTGGGCGACGGAAGGCAGGATGGCGAGGGCGATTGGCGAAACCGAGAGCACGAGCCGCGCTGTGAGCGTCATGATATACTATCCCTTTACCCTGTATGGCGCCGGGGTAGCGTGGAGGTGATATCATATCAAGCCATTATGCGGCGGTGCGAAAAACTTTAATGTGCAACCATTCATCGGGGGTTAAGGGGTTGGGGCCGGGTGAAAACACATGCACTGTTGGGGTAAGCATCCGCACTTCCTCCCTGGGGGATAATGTTGCCTCATGAATGATCCCTTCCGTCGCCCCTCCTCCTTCGTCGGTATCTTCTATCGCGACCCCATCGCCGCGCTCGACTGGCTGGAGCGGGCTTTCGGCTTCCGGCGGAGCATGATGGTCACCGACGCGGCCGGCGGCCTCGTCCATGCGGAGATGCGGTTCGGCGATTGCCTGATTGTCGTCGACGGAGAGTGGTGTGACGAGGTCGCCAGTCCGATGTCGACCGACGGACGCAATACCCAGTCGCTCTATATCAGGCTGGATGAAGGGCTCGACGCGCATCATGTGCGGGCGGCGGCGGCGGGTGCGCGGATCGTCGAGGCGCCGGCCGATCAGGTTCAGGGCGACCGCCTCTATCGGGCAATCGATCCGGAGGGACATCTGTGGACGTTCCTGCAACCGGTGCGCGCGGTGTCGCGGACGGAGGTGATCGCCGCGACGGGGTGGTTGATCGAGGGCTGGCACGACGACTGACCACCGGCCGGGCTGCACGCTATTCTTCGAGCGCCTATAGCCGCCGCAGGAAGGCCCAGCCCAGCGCGGGCATGCGGATCATCTTGCGGTTGGTCGTGATGCCGGGGGCCGAGCTGCGTTCGACGAAGGCGGTGACGAACTCGGGCGGCAGCGGCCAGTCGCGTGGCTCGCGGCTGAAATTATAGAGGCAGAGCAGCTGTTCGCGGCCGTGGCTCCGGACGAAGGCGAGGAAGTCGTCGTCCGTCTCCACGAAGCTCAGATCGCCGCGCTGCAGCGCCTGGCTGTTGCGCCGGAAGGCGAGCGCTTCGCGGTAATAATTCAAGACCGACCGGCGGTCGGCTTCCTGCACGGCAACAGCCCGGGCCCGATGTTCGACTGGAACGGGAAGCCAAGGCTTTCCGCTCGAGAAGCCGCCATTTTCACCATCGGTCCACGGTATCGGGGTGCGGCAGCCGTCGCGGCCCTTGAACGCCGGCCAGAAGCGGATGCCATAGGGGTCGCGCAGATCCTCGAAGGCGATCTCGGCCTCGGGCAGCGCCAGTTCCTCGCCCTGATAGAGGCAGATGGCGCCGCGCAGCGCGATCAATATGGCGAGTGCCATCCGGGCGATGCGCGCCGGGTCGTCGCCCTTGCGCGCGAAGCGGGTCGCGTGGCGCGGAACGTCATGGTTGGACAAGGCCCAGCAGACCCATCCATCGCGCGTCGCCTCGTCGAATTTCTCGATTGTCGTCCTGAACAGGGCGGGGACGAAGTCGCTGCCGAACAGGTCGAAGGTGTAGCAGAAATGGAGCTTGTCGCCGCCGCCTGTGTAAAGGCCGACCGTGGCCGGAGAGCGGTCCCCGTCGCCGACCTCGCCTACCGCCACGCTGCCCGGATATTCGTCGAGCAGCGCGCGGATACGCTGAAGGAAGGGCAGGTTCTGCGGCTGGGTCTTGTCGTAGAGATGCTCCTGAAAGCCATAAGGGTTGGTGTCGGGCACGTCATGGCCCGCCGCGCGCGGGGCAGGGGGATTGTCGCGTAGCGCCGCATCGTGAAAATAATGGTTGCAGGCATCGAGACGGCAGCCGTCCTCGCCCCGGTCGAGCCAGAAGCGCATGATGTCGAGCAGCGCGTCGCAGACGTCCGGATTGTGGAAGTTGAAGTCGGGCTGCGACGCCAGGAAGCTGTGCATATAATATTGCATCCGCGTCCCGTCCCATTCCCAGGCGGGACCGCCGAAGATCGACAGCCAGTTGTTGGGGGCGGTGCCGTCGGGTTTTGGATCGGCCCAGACATACCAGTCGGCCTTGGGGTTGGTGCGATCGCGGCGGCTCTCGCGGAACCAGGCGTGCTGGTCCGAACTGTGGCTGAGCACCTGATCGATGATCACCTTCATACCGCGCGCATGGGCTCCGGCGAGCAGTGCGTCGAAATCGGCGAGCGTGCCGAACATCGGATCGACGTCGCGATAGTCGGACACGTCATAGCCCATGTCGGCCATGGGCGACTTGAAGAAGGGCGACACCCAGATCGCGTCGACGCCGAGCGAGGCGATATGGTCGAGCCGGGCGGTGACGCCCTTGAGGTCGCCGATGCCGTCGCCGTCGCTGTCCTGAAAGGAGCGCGGATAGACCTGATAGATGACGGCGCCGCGCCACCAGTCGGGATCACTGCCGGTCATGCGATATCCTCTTCGGCGAAATAGGCGACGCTGCGCGGCTCGACGGGCGCGGTCGGTTCGAGATCGGCATCGAGCCGCACCCAGCGCCGGCCCTCGTTGCTGGGAATCTGAACGGGCGCGGGATCGGCCGAGCGGTTGATCGCCACGGCGATGCGGGCCGGCTGCTCGGGCAACTGGACCAGCATGACGATCCGTTCGGCCGCAGGATCGTGCCAGTTGCCCGCTTCGAAGGGACGTCCGCCGAAGTCGAGCCAGTCGACATCCTCGGGGGTGACGAACAGCGGATCGGACAGTGCCGGATGCTCGCGTCTGATCTGCGCGAGCCGGGCGACATGCGCTTCGAGTGCCGTGTCGCGATCCGCCCAGTCGAGCCAGCTCAGCGCATTGTCCTGCGCATAGGCATTGTTGTTGCCCTGCTGGGTCCGCCCGAACTCGTCACCCGCCGTCAGCATGATCGTTCCTCGCGAGGCGAACAGCGTCGCCAGCAAAGCGCGCAGATCGCGGCGGCGGGCGTCGATCACCGCCGGGTCGCTCGATGGCCCCTCGACACCGTTGTTCCAGCTGAGATTGTCGTCATGGCCGTCGCGATTCTGCTCGCCATTGGCGTCGTTGTGCTTGTGGCGAAAGGCAACGAGGTCGGCCAGCGTGAAGCCGTCATGCGCGGCGATGAAGTTGACGCTGCGCGTATGCGTTCGCCCCGGCCGGGCGAAGATGTCGGAAGAGCCGGCGAGGCGGGTGGCGAGGTCGCCGATGGTATAGGGATCGCCGCGCCAGAAGCGGCGGACATCGTCGCGATAGCGGTCGTTCAATTCGAGGAACTCGGGGGAAAAATTGCCCAGCTGATAACCGCCGGGGCCGATGTCCCAGGGTTCCGCGATCAGGACGCGGTCGGCCAGCAGCGGGTCGCCCCGCATCGCGCGGAACAGCGCGGCGTCGGGCTCGAACCCGTCGGGTACGCGACCGAGGATCGGGGCGAGGTCGAAGCGGAAGCCGTCGACGCCCGCTGCCGCGACGAAGTGGCGCAGGCTGTCGAGGATCAGCCGCCGGGTCGCCGGGTGATCGCAGGCGAGCGTGTTGCCGCAGCCGCTGTCATTGGCGAGCGATCCCGGTTCGTCCCGCAGAGTGCGGAAATAGGCGCGGTTGTCGATCCCGCGCAGCGACAGGGTCGGGCCGTGCCGATCGCTCTCCCCGCTATGGTTGAAGACGACATCGAGGATCACGCCAATCCCGGCTTCATGGAGTGTACGAACCGTGTCGCGCAGTTCGACCAGGCCGCCGGGGGCAAGGCGCGGATCGAGCGCCATGAAGCTGACCGGGTTGTAGCCCCAGCTGTTGGTCAGGCCGAGCGGGGGCAGGTGGCGCTCATCGATCCAGGCGGTGATCGGCATCAGTTCGATCACGTCGACGCCGATCCGCTGGAGATGGGCGATGATCGCGGGGTGGGCGAGCGCGGCGATCGTTCCGCGCTGCGCCGGGTCGACCTCGGGATGGACCTTGGTGAAGCCCCGGACATTGACCTCATAGACCAGTCCGCCGGGCCGGAAGAGCGGCGGCGACCGGCGATCTCCCTTGGGAATATCGGTGACGATCGCCTTGGGCATCAGCGGCGCGCTGTCCGCGCCCTGATCGCGTGGCGCGGCAAGGTCAGGGTCGTAGCGATAGGGGCGGTCGATCTCCCGCGCATAGGGATCCATCAGCAACTTGGCGGGGTCGAACCAGTCGCCCTGCGAGGGGGCGTAGGGTCCGTCGGTGCGGAAGCCATAGCGTGCGCCCGGTGCGAGGCCGGGCACGAAGGTTTCGAATATGTCGGCAGGGCCGCGCGTCATCGCGATGCGATCGGTCTCGACATCGCCCGCCGCGTCGAACAGGCAGAGCCAGGCTGCGGTCGCGCGCTCGGTCCACAGCGCGAAGCGAACCCCGTCGCCCTGCGGCAGAGCGCCGAAGCGGTGGAGCGGCGCGTCGATCATCGCGTTGCGGCCTGCGCAACGAGGTCGGTGTAGAGCGCCGCGTAGCGCGCGCTGCTGCGCTCCCATCCCCAGTCGGCGCGCATGCCCTGCCGCCGGATCGCCTGCCAGATGGCGGGAGCGGCGTAGAGATTGGTGGCGCGCGTGATCGCCTGGCGCAGCGCGTCACCCGATCCGGGCTCGTGGAGCAGGCCGGTCGCACAGCCGGCGTTCAGCGCGGCGTCATTGGCGTCGATGATCGTATCGGCCAGCCCGCCCGTCCGCGCGGCGACGGGGACCGTGCCATAGCGCAGGCCGTAGAGCTGGGTCAGGCCGCACGGTTCGAAGCGCGACGGGATCAGGATCGCATCGGCACCCGCCTGCATCAGATGGGCGAGCGGCTCGTCATAGCCGGTAACCACGCCGATGGCGCCAGCATGCCGCGCGGCAGCGCCGAGCAACGCATTCTCCATCGCGCCGTCGCCCGATCCGAGCACCACCAGGCGTCCGCCGAGTGCGACTAGATGATCGAGCGAGTCGAGGATCAGGTCGATGCCTTTCTGCCAGGTCAGGCGGCTGATCACCGCGAAGATCGGCCCGCGGCCGCGCTTTAGCCCGAAGCGCTTTTCGAGCGCGCGCCGGTTGGCGGTCCGGCCGCCCAGCGCGCGGTGCGAATAGGGGGCGGCGAGGGCCGGATCGCTCGACGGATCCCATTCCCGCGTGTCGACGCCATTGACGATCCCCAGCACGGCGTCGCCGCGTGCGCGGAGCAGCCCGTCGAGGCCCATGCCGCCCTCGGTCGTACGGATTTCGTCGGCATAGCTGGGGCTGACCGTGGTTACCGCATCGGCATATTGCAGGCCGGCCTTCAGAAAACCCACCCCGCCATAATATTCGACCCCATCGACCGCGAAGGCTCCGGCCGGCAGCCCGAGTTCGGGAAAGATTCCGGCATCGAAGCGGCCCTGAAAGGCGAGGTTGTGGATCGTCACGACGACCGGGAGCTCGGGGCGCCGACCATGGCGAACATAGGCGGCGCTCAGCGCTGCCTGCCAGTCATGCGCGTGGACGACATCGGCGCTCCAGCCCTTGATCGCGCCCGTCGCGACATCGGCGGCGACGGCAGACAGCGCCGCGAAGCGTCGCCAATTGTCGCTCCAGTCCTGGCCGGCGATATCTGCATAGGGACCGCCGTCGCGGGTGCCGAACAAGGTAGGGGAGTCGAGCAGCAGCAGATCGTGGCCCTCATGCTGCCCGGCCATTATCCGCGCTGGACCACCGAACAGGGTCTTGTAGCTATGGACGGACCGCAGCCGGACACCGGCCAGCGCGCGCTGGACCTGCGGGTAGGCGGGTAGCAGCGAGCGGGTCTCGAGGCCATGGGCGGCCAGCGCGAGCGGCAGGGCGCCGGCCACGTCGGCCAGCCCACCGGTCTTGATCAGCGGATGAAGTTCGGACGTGACCGACAGCAGGCGCAGCGACATGGTCGGTCAGACCACCAACCGGTCGATCATGTCCTGGGTGATCAGGCAAACGCCCTTCTCGGTCCGCCGGAAGCGCTTCGCATCGGCGATGGGATCCTCACCGACGATCAGGCCCTTGGGGATCTGCACGCCCTGATCGAGCACGACCTTGTGCAGGCGTGCTTCGCGCCCAATGTAGCAATCTGGCATCACCACCGCCTCGGTGATCGAAGAGTAGCTGTTCACCCGCACGCCGGAAAAAAGCAGTGCGCGGTGCAGCGAGGCGCCGGATACGATGCATCCGCCGGCGATCAGCGAGGATGTGGCGGCGCCGCGCCGGCCGTCCTCATTGTGGACGAATTTGGCCGGCGGCATGACCTCGGCATAGCTCCAGATCGGCCAGTCACGCTCGTAGATGTCGAGCTTGGGAACCACGTCGGTCAGATCGATGCTCGCTTCCCAATAGGCATCGATCGTGCCGACGTCGCGCCAATAGGCCTCGGGCTCGCTCTCCGCGCGTACGCAGCTCTGCGAGAAGAGGTGGGCGACCGCCTTGCCGTGCTTGACGATATAGGGGATCAGGTCCTTGCCGAAATCATGGCTGGACGTCGCGTCGGCCGCGTCGCGGCGGAGCAGATCGGCGAGAAACTTGGTGCGGAAGACGTAGATGCCCATAGAGGCGAGCGCCGTGTCCGGCTTTCCGGGCATGGCCGGCGGGTCCTTCGGCTTTTCGACGAACTGGACGATGCGGCCTTTGGCGTCGACCTGCATCACGCCGAAGCCGGTCGCTTCCATACGCGGCACCTCGAGGCAGCCCACCGTCACGTCGGCGCCCGCATCGACATGCTGCCGCAGCATCAGCTCATAGTCCATCTTGTAGACATGATCGCCGGCCAGGATGATCATATATTCGGGATCATAAGCCTCTATGATGTCGAGGTTCTGATAGACCGCGTCGGCAGTGCCTTCATACCATTGGGTTTCCGACACGCGCTGGCTGGCCGGGAGGATGTCGAAGCTCTCGTTGCGCTCGGGGCGGAGGAAGTTCCAGCCGCGCTGGAGATGGCGGATCAGCGAATGCGCCTTGTACTGGGTCGCTACCCCCATGCGGCGGATGCCCGAGTTGAGCGCGTTCGACAGGGCGAAGTCGATGATCCGCGCTTTGCCGCCGAAATAGACGGCCGGCTTGGCGCGCCGGTCGGTCAGCTCATAAAGCCGGCTCCCGCGACCTCCGGCAAGGACATAGGCCATGGCGTCGCGGGCGAGAGGCTGGCTGCGACGATCGCTTCTCGAAATGCTTCCGGCCATCATTCTCCCTCCAGCATCAGGGTGGCGAGCGGAGGCAGGACAAGCGTCGCCCATCCGTCGCCGTCCGCATCGATACAGCCCTGGTTTCCGATATTGGCGCCACCGTAGAGGCCGGCGTCGCTGTTCAAGATCTCGCGCCAGCGCCCGCCATGCGGCAGGCGGAGGCGATAGGCGTGGTGAGGCACCGGCGTCATGTTGGACACCAGCACGATCGGCTTCTCGCCGGGCGCGCGGCGCTGCCAGGCGAAGACCGATCGCTCCGCATCGTCGGCCATAAGCCAGGCGAAGCCCTCCGGCTCGCAGTCGCGGGCATGGAGGGCAGGGTGCTCGCGATAGAGTCGGTTGAGGTCGCGGACGAGCAGTTTGACCCCGGCATGGGCCGGGGCGTCGAGCAGATGCCAGTCGAGCGCATGCTCCTCGCTCCACTCGTCGCGCTGCGCGAACTCCTGTCCCATGAACAGCAGCTTTTTGCCGGGATAACCCCACATCAGCGCGTAATAGGCGCGGAGATTGGCGAATTTCTGCCAATCGTCGCCGGCCATCTTGGTCATCAGCGATCCCTTGCCATGCACGACCTCGTCATGGCTCAGCGGCAGGACATAATTCTCGCCGAACGCGTAGAGCAGGCCGAAGGTGATGTCGTCATGATGGTGGCGGCGATGCACCGGATCGCGCCCCATGTAGCGCAGCGTGTCGTGCATGAAGCCCATATTCCATTTGAAGCCGAAGCCCAGGCCGCCTTCATGGACCGGGTGCGAGACCTTCGGCCAGCTGGTCGATTCCTCCGCTATGGTGAAGCTGCCGGGATGCTGGCGGTAGAGTTCGCGGTTCATCGCCTGGAGGAAGGCGACCGCCTCCAGATTTTCACGCCCGCCATGCTCGTTGGGGATCCATTCGCCGTCCTTGCGCGAATAATCGAGGTAGAGCATCGAGGCGACCGCATCGACGCGCAGCCCGTCGATATGATATTTCTCCGCCCAGAACAGCGCGTTGTTGACGAGGAAAGCCGCCACCTCACGCCTGCCGAAATTGTAGATCGCGGTGTTCCAGTCGGGGTGGAAGCCCTTGCGGGGGTCCGCATGCTCATAGAGCGCGGTGCCGTCGAAGCGGGCCAGGCCGTGGGCGTCGGTCGGGAAATGCGCAGGCACCCAGTCGAGGATGATCCCGAGCCCGGCACGGTGGGCACCGTCGACGAAGCGGGCGAAGCCCTCGGGCGGGCCGAAGCGGGCGGTCGGCGCGTAGAGGCCGGTCGTCTGATAGCCCCAGCTCGGATCATAGGGATATTCGCTGATCGGCAGCAGCTCGATATGGGTAAAACCCATATCGAGCGCATAGGGGATCAGGCGCTCGGCGATGCGGTCCCAGTCAAGGAATCCACCATCCTCGGCGCGCTGCCAGGACCCGAGGTGAACCTCGTAGATCGACATGGGCTGGCGCCGCGCATCGGCGCGCCGCCAATGGTCGCGGTGTGCATGATCGCCCCAGCGATGCGTGAGCGGAGCGGCGGTCAGCGAGGCATTGGCCGGCCGCAACTCGCTGCGAAAGGCGAAGGGGTCGGCCTTCAGCGGCAGAAGCTCGCCGTCTGCGGCGACGATCTCATATTTATAGGGCTCACCCTCGCCCAGGTCGGGGACGAAGATTTCCCAGATGCCGGTGTCCCGGCGCAGGCGCATGACATGGCGACGGCCGTCCCAGTCGTTGAACAGACCGACGACCGAGACGCGCCGCGCATTGGGCGCCCAGACGGCGAAATGCATGCCGGTCGCGCCTTCATGCTCGATCCGGTGCGCCCCCATGCGATCGAACAGACGAAGGTGCGAGCCTTCGGCGATATAATAATCGTCCATCGGGCCTAGCACGGGGCCGAAGCTATAGGGGTCGGTCATGGACCAACTCGCGTCCCCCGCCGACAGGCTGTAGCGGAGCGGGCGGGGCTTGCGGATCGACAGGCGCCCCTCGAACAGCCCGGCGGGGTGGAGCATCGTCAGGCTGCCGATCCGGCGCCCCTCGAGATCGGCCGCCTCTGCCTTCTCGGCTCCAGGTGCGAAGATCCGCGCGACGAGCCCTCGGTCCGCTTTATGAACGCCGAGCACGGCAAAGGGGTCGGCATGACGGCCTTCGGCCAGAGCGGCAATCTCGTCAGAGGACAATAAGGTCACGCGATCGACTGCCTCACAGGCCCCGCGCGGGGCTGGAGCGTCATCATGGGCCCCGCTTGGCGGTTGAGCAACAGCAGATCAGAGCACATCCCAGATTTCACGGGCATATTGACGGATGGTCCGGTCGGACGAAAACCAGCCCATCCCCGCTACGTTGCGGATCGCCATGGCGTTCCAGCTATCGCGATCTTCCCAGATCCGGTCGACGCGGCGCTGGGCTGCCGCATAGCCATCGAAGTCGGCGGCGACCATGAACCAGTCATGGTCGTACAGGCCGGCGACGAGCGCCTTGTAGCGATCGCGGTCGTCGGGCGAAAACACCCCGCCCGAGATCGCGTGCAGCGCCTGGCTGAGCTCCCGGGACGCTTCGATGATCGCGCGCGGCTGATGCCCCTCGGTGCGGGCCTTGCCGACGTCTTCGGCGGTCAGGCCGAAGATGATCATATTCTCTGCCCCGACATGGTCGCGCATCTCGACATTGGCGCCGTCGAGCGTGCCGATCGTCAGCGCACCGTTTAGCGCGAACTTCATGTTGCCCGTACCCGACGCCTCCATGCCGGCGGTCGAGATCTGCTCGGACAAGTCGGCAGCAGGCATCATGATCTCGGCCAGCGAGACGTTGTAATTCGGGACGAAGGCGACCTTGAGCAGGCCCTGCACGGCGGGATCATGGTTGATCACCCGGGCGACGTCGTTGGCCAGCTTTATGATCAGCTTTGCGTTGTGATAGCTCGGCGCGGCCTTGCCGCCGAACAGCTTTACGCGCGGCACCCAGTCGCGCTCTGGATGCGAGCGGATCTGGTCGTAGAGCGCGACCGCCTCGATGATGTTGAGCAACTGCCGCTTATATTCGTGGATGCGTTTGATCTGCGTGTCGAACATCGCGGCGGGATCGATCTTCAGCCCCATGCGCTCGCGCAGCAGGTTCGACAGCGCGACCTTCTTCGCGAGTTTCACCGCCGCGAATTTCTCGCGGAAGGCAGCATCCTCGGCGAAGGGCGTCAGCGCACGCAGCGCCTCGGCATCGTCGAGGAAGGCTTCGCCGATCGCCTCGCGGATCAGGGCGGTCAGCTCGGGATTGCACTGCATCAGCCAGCGGCGCGGCGTGATGCCGTTGGTCTTGTTGTTGATCCGGTCGGGATAGAGCCGGTGGAAGGCCGCGAAGACGGTCTCCTTCATCAGCTCGGTGTGGAGCGCGGACACGCCATTGACGCTGTGCGACCCGGCGAAGGCGAGATTGCCCATCCGTACGCGGCGCTCGCCGCCCTCGTCGATCAG
>JAIYAJ010000562.1 GCA_027489105.1 Zymomonas sp.
CATCGTCATCGACACCGACATCTGGTCGAGCGGAATGCCGTCGAACAGGATCTTCATGTCGTCGATCGTGTCGATCGCGACGCCGGCCTTGCCGACGTCGCCGGTCACGCGCGGGTGATCGCTGTCATAGCCGCGATGGGTGGCAAGGTCGAAGGCGACCGACAGGCCCTTCTGTCCGGCCTTCAGGTTGCGATGATAGAAGGCGTTCGATTCCTCGGCGGTCGAGAAGCCCGCATATTGGCGGATCGTCCAGGGACGTCCGGCATACATCGACGCGCGCACGCCGCGCGTGAACGGCGCGAAGCCGGGCAGGCCGGGGTCGAGATCGGCCACGTCGTCCGCCGTGTAGAGCGGCTTCACGGCGATGCCCTCGGGGGTGTTCCAGGTCAGGTCCTTGCCCTTGACCTCCCTGGCGGCGGCGGCCTCCCACTGGGCCAGATCGGGCGTCTTGTCGCTCATCGCAGCTTCCTCGGGTTTCTCAGTGGCCGGCGCCGGGGTCGTTCGGGCCGCCGGGCGATTCCATGATCTCGGTCAGCACGCCGCCCATGTCCTTGGGGTGGACGAAGAAGATATAGGTGCCGTGCGCGCCGATGCGCGGCTCGCCGAGCACCTTGGCGCCCTTGCCCTCGAACCAGGCCTTGGCGGCATGGATATCGGGCACCTCATAGCAGAGATGATGCTGGCCGCCCGCCGGATTCTTGGCGAGGAATCCATGGATCGGCGAGGCCTCGCCCAGCGGCTCGATCAGCTCGATCTGCGTGTTCGGCGTATCGACGAAGCACACCTTGACCCCCTGCGCGGGCAGGTCGAACGGTTCGCGGACGACCTCCGCGCCCATCACGTCGCGATAGAAGGCGATGCTCTTCTCGATCGAGGGGGTGGCGACCCCGACATGATTAAGACGGCCCAGTTTCATCTCGATATCCCGTTATATCCCTGCGGGTCCCGGACCGGAAACGCCCAAGCGCCGGCCGGTCCGGCCCTGCGTCAGACGCGTTCGATGATCAGGGCGATGCCCTGGCCGCCACCGATGCACATGGTGATCAGCGCATAACGTCCACCGATCCGCTCGAGCTCATAGGCGGCCTTGACCGTCAGGATCGTGCCGGTGGCGCCGACCGGATGGCCCAGCGCGATGCCCGAGCCATTGGGGTTCAGCTTCTCGCGGTCGAAGCCGAGCACCTTGGCGACCGACAGCGCCTGCGCAGCGAAAGCCTCGTTGGCCTCGATCACGTCCATATCGGCGAGCGTCAGCCCGGCGCGCTTGAGCGCGATCGGCACCGCCTTGATCGGGCCTTCGCCCATATAGTCGGGCTCGACACCGGCATGGCCCCAGGCGACGATCTTCGCCAGCGGCTTCAAGCCGCGCTTCTCGACTTCGCCCGCCGTCGCCAGCACGACTGCGGCGGCACCGTCGTTGATGCCCGAAGCATTGGCGGCGGTGACGCTGCCGTCCTTCTTGAAGGCCGGCTTCATCTTCGCGAGGGTCTCGAGGCTCGTCTCGGCACGGACATGCTCGTCGGTGTCGAAGACGGTCGTGCCCTTGCGGCTCTTGATCTCGACCGGGAGGATCTGCGTCTTGAAGCGCCCTTCCGCGATCGCGCGGGCCGCCCGCTGATGGCCTTCGACCGCGAGTGCGTCCTGCTCCTCGCGGCTGATGCCGTGGCGGTCGGCGCAATTCTCGGCGGTGATGCCCATATGATAGCCGCCGCTCGCGTCCTGCAGGCCCTGCACCAGCGCATCGACGAGGGTGTTGTTGCCCATCTTCACGCCCCAGCGGGCGCCGTGGTCATGATAGGGCACGTTCGACATCGATTCCGCACCACCGGCGAGGGTGATGGTGGCTTCGCCCAACTGCATCATCTGCGCCGACGAGACGATCGCCTGGATGCCCGAGCCGCACAGGCGGTTGAGCGTCATCGCGGGGACTTCGACCGGAACGCCGGCGTTGAGCGCGATGGTGCGCGCCAGCATCGCGTCCTTGGCGCTGGTCGGCATGACCTGCCCGAACACGACATGGCCGACATCGGCCGGCGCCACGCCGGCCCGCGAGAGCGCTTCGGTCGCGACGAGGCCGCCGAGGTCGGACGGATAAAAGCCCTTCAGCGCGCCGCCAAAGTCGCCGATCGCGGTCCGTACGCCGCCGACGATGTAGATGTCTTCGAATTGGGCCATGTTCGGTTCCTGCAAATGACCCCCGCTTCTTCAGAGCGGGATGTTGTCGTGCTTCTTCCAGGGGTTTTCGAGGCTCTTGTTCTTGAGCTTGCGAAGACCCAGGGCAATCCGCCGCCGCGTCGAATGCGGCATGATCACCTCGTCGATGAAGCCCTTCGACGCCGCTACGAACGGGTTGGCGAAGCGATCCTCATATTCCTTGGTGCGTTCGGCGATCTTCTGTGCGTCGCCTATGTCCTTGCGGAAGATGATCTCGACCGCGCCCTTGGCGCCCATCACCGCGATTTCGGCGGTGGGCCAGGCATAGTTGAGGTCGCCGCGCAGACGCTTGGAGGCCATCACGTCATAGGCGCCGCCATAGGCCTTGCGCGTGATGACGGTGATCTTGGGAACGGTCGCCTCGCCATAAGCGAAGAGCAGCTTGGCGCCATGCTTGATGATGCCGTTATGCTCCTGCGCGGTGCCGGGCAGGAAGCCGGGCACGTCGACGAAGGTCACGATCGGAATGTCGAACGCGTCGCAGAAGCGGACGAAGCGCGCGGCCTTCTTCGACGAATTGATGTCGAGCACGCCCGCCAGCACCATCGGCTGATTGGCGACGATGCCCACCGGGCGCCCCTCGATACGGCCGAAGCCGATGACGATGTTCGGAGCGTGGGTGGGCTGAACCTCGAAGAAATCGCCTTCGTCGACGACCTTCGCGATCAGCTCCTTCATGTCATAGGGCTTGGACGCGCTGTCCGGAATCAGCGTGTCGAGGCTCGGCTCCAGGCGATCCCAGGGATCGTCGGTCGGCCGGGTGGGCAGTTCGTGCCGGTTCGACAGCGGCAGGAAATCGACGAAATCGCGCACGCTCAGCAGCGCTTCGATGTCGTTCTCGAACGCATTGTCAGCGACCGAGGTCTTGGTGGTGTGCGTCACAGCACCACCCAGCTCCTCCTGGGTGACGACCTCGTTGGTGACGGTCTTCACGACGTCGGGGCCGGTCACGAACATGAACGAGCTGTCCTTCACCATGAAGA
>JAIYAJ010000266.1 GCA_027489105.1 Zymomonas sp.
GCTTCCGCGCGACTTCGGGGCCGGTGATCGCCAAGTCGGGGGACCTGGCGGCGTTGCTGACAAATCTCGAGGATGGCGACGTCCTCTTCATCGACGAGATTCATCGCCTGCAGCCGCAGGTCGAGGAGGTCCTCTACCCTGCGATGGAAGATCGTGCGCTCGACCTGATGATCGGCGAGGGGCCGTCGGCGCGCAGCGTGCGGATCGATCTGCCGCGCTTCACCCTGGTTGGCGCCACCACGCGGCAGGGGCTGATCACCACCCCCTTGCGCGACCGCTTCGGCATTCCGATCCGGCTGCAATTCTATACCGTGGACGAGCTGGAGAAGGTCGTCACCCGCGCTTCGCGCCTGCTCGACCTGCCGATCGCACCCGACGGGGCGGTCGAAATCGCGCGGCGCGCGCGGGGAACGCCGCGCATCGCTGGCCGGCTGCTGCGCCGGGTCAGGGACTTCGCCCATGTGCTGGGCTCCGAGATCGTCGATGCAAAGCTGGCCGATCAGGCGCTCAACCGGCTCGAGGTCGACAGCCTGGGCCTCGACGCGATGGACCGGCGCTATCTCCACATGATCGCCGACATCTATCGCGGCGGACCCGTCGGGGTGGAGACCCTGGCCGCCGGCCTGTCCGAACCGCGCGACACGATCGAGGACGTGATCGAGCCCTATCTGATCCAGCTCGGCCTGATTGCCCGCACCGCGCGGGGGCGCTGCCTCAACGGGCGCGGCTGGAAGCATCTCGGCATCGCGCCGCCGCCCGAGGCCGGGCAGGACGGTCTGTTCGACGGCGTCTGACGCCCGCTGCGGTCGCGACATCGCCGGATCGACGTTCCTGCAGGGCGAACCGAGCCGCTTTCGGCGAATATCCGTTCATTTCGGGCCGCGATCGCTTAAACAGGCGACAATGCACGACACACCCTATTCCGGACGCTTCGAAGCGGGCGCGCATCATTTCGCGCTGCGCGTCTATTTCGAGGATACCGATGCGGGCGGCGTCGTTTATCATGCGAGCTATTTGCGGTTCATGGAGCGGGCGCGCAGCGACATGATGCGGCTGGCCGGAATCGACCAGCGTGGCGCGATGGAGCGTGGCGAGGGCAATTATGTCGTTGTCGAACTGGGCCTGCGCTATCGCGCGCCGGGCCGGCTCGACGACGAGCTGCTGGTGATCAGCCGCATGGGGACTATCCGGGGTGCCTCATGCATCGTTCATCAGAGAGTCATGCGCGGACCCGAAACATTGGTGCAAGCCGATGTCTCGGTTGCCCTGATCGGCTCGGACGGCCGTCCGAAGCGTCAGCCCCGCCACTGGATCGAGACATTCGAGCGCCTCAAAGCGGCGAGAGATTGAAAAGGGACGGATTGAATTGATGATGCAGGAAATGGCGGTCTCCGCATCGGCTTCGGCGCTATCGCCCATCGCTCTCTTCCTCCAGGCCGACATCGTCGTGAAGGCGGTGATGATCGGCCTGCTCGCAGCCAGCATCTGGACCTGGACGATCATCCTGTCCGGCAGCCTGTCGCTGGGCCGCGCGCTCAAGGCGAGCAAAGGCTTCGAGGCGGATTTCTGGAAGTCCGAGGATATCGACAAGTTCTATGAAGGGCCCGGCCGGCAGGACATCCCCGCCGCCAAGGTCTTTTCGGCCGGCGTCGCCGAATGGCGCCGCTCGGTGCGGTCGGGTCAGGCGATCGACCGTGACGGCACCCGCGCGCGGCTGGCCAATGCGCTGGGCGCGGCGGCCGGTAGCGAGATCGATCGGCTGTCGGATCGGCTGAACATCCTCGCCACCGTCGGTTCGGTCGCGCCCTTCGTCGGGCTGTTCGGCACAGTCTGGGGGATCATGCGCAGCTTCACCGACATCGCGGCGTCGCAGAACACCTCGCTCGGCGTTGTCGCGCCCGGCATCGCCGAGGCACTGTTCGCGACCGCGCTGGGCCTGTTCGCTGCGATCCCGGCGGTCATCGCCTATAACCGGCTGCTGCATGTCGTATCGAAGATCGAGGGTCAGCTTCACCGCTTCGGCGACGCGATCCACATGACGCTCAGCCGGGAACTGGAGCGCCTCTGATGGGAATGGGCGGTCCCGTTTCCGGGCGCGGCGGTCGGCGCGCGCCGATGGCGGAGATCAACGTCACGCCGCTCGTCGACGTGATGCTGGTGCTGCTGATCATCTTCATGGTGACCGCGCCGCTGCTGCTCGCCGGCGTGCCGGTCGACCTGCCCGAAAGTTCGGCCGGCGCGCTCGATCAGGACAAGAAGCCGATCCAGCTGTCGATCGACAAGGACGGCCGCATCTATCTCGACGATCGAGAGATCCAGATCGCGGCGATGGAAGCCCAGTTCGCCGAAATCGCCGCCAAGTCGGGCAAGGGCAAGGACAGCCCGCAGATCTTCCTGCGCGCCGACCGCGCGCTCGACTATGGCCGCGTCATGGCGGTGATGGGCGCGCTCAACCATGCCGGGCTCAACCGCGTCGCGCTGGTCACGCTGGGCGAGGGCGAGGCGGCTGGGCCGCAGGCCGGCGGCCGCGTCGACGGGGACGAAGTTCCCGAGCCGGCGGTGCCCTAAGGATGAAGCGGTCCGAGGGTGCAGGGCTGGGGTTGTCGATCGCGGGCCATGTCGGCCTGCTCGCGCTGCTGTCGCTGAACCTGATGAGCGTGCGGCAGATGCCCAAGCTCAGCGAACCGATGGACGTGATGCTGGTCGACAAGGCCGGGCTCGTCTCGGCTGCGCCCGAAATCTCGAAGGAGCCGCCGCAGGCCGCGCAGGCGCCCGAGCTGGGCCCGGTCGAGGAGACACCGCCCGAGCCGACGCCGGCGCCCGCCAAGCCCGAGCCCGCTCCGCCGACGCCGCCCAAGCCCGCGCCGACCCCGAAGCCTGCCCCCAAGCCGGCTCCCCCCAAGCCCGCGCCCGCGCCCACGCCGAAGCCGGCCGAGAAGACGCCCCCGACCCCGGCGAAAGCCGCGCCTGCGCCTGCGGCAAAGGCGACGCCCGCGCCCGCGAAGCCCAAGCCGAAGGCAACCTCGCTCGGCACCGACTTCCTCAAGGGCATCCCCGTCGAGAAGTCCGCGGGCAAGGGCGCCGCGCCGCGCGCTGCCGCGATCAGCCCGATTGCGATGAACGGCCTCGTTGCCCTGATCGCGAGCCAGGTGAAGCCCTGTTATACGATCCCTGCCGGCGGCGCCGACACCGCCAGCATCGTCACCCGCGTGCGGCTGCGCTTCAAGCCGGACGGCTCGATCGCGGTCGCGCCCGAGGTGATCGGCAATCTCGGTGTGACGCCCACCAACCAGCCCTATGTGCGGCAGATGAACGAAGCCGCCACCCGGGCGTTGCAACGTTGCGCCCCGTACAAGCTTCCGCCCGATCTTTACGAGGGCGGCTGGGAAGATGTGGCGTTCACCTTCCGCCCGGCGCAGATGAACTGATGGGCCGGTTTTTTGACTATTGCCCCCGCTTTGGGCAGCATGGCCCGAGCGGGGCGAAGGAGACGAGAATGCGCTTTGGCCTTGCCCTGTCCCTGTTGAGCTTCACGCTGGCGGCGTCGCCCGCTGCCGCACAGCTCGAGGTCGACATCACCGGCGGCATCGCCCAGCCCATGCCGATCGCGGTGCCCGGCATGCCGACCCCGGCTGTCGCCAACACCCCGGCAGGCGATACCGCAGCGCTCGGCCAGCGCGTCGCCGAGGTGGTGACCGCCGATCTCAAGAATAGCGGCCTGTTCAGCCCGCTGCCGAAGAGCGCGATGCAGACCGTCACCCACCCGCAGGTGACCGCGCCCGATTACATGTTCTGGACCCAAAGCGGCGCGCAGGCGCTCGTCCAAGGCTTCGTTCAGGCCAATGGCGACGGGACGCTAACGGTCGGCTGTTACCTCTATGACGTTCTGGCGCGCAGCGAACTGACGCGGCAGGGCTTCGTCGTGCAGCCGGGCCAGTGGCGCCGTGCCGCGCATAAATGTGCCGATCAGGTCTATACCCGCCTGACCGGCGAAGGTCCCTATTTCGACAGCCGCGTCGTCTATGTGTCCGAAACCGGACCCAAGACGAACCGCATCAAGCGGCTTGGCATCATGGACCAGGACGGCGCGAACCACCGCTTCCTGACCAACGGGCAGTCGATCGTGCTGACGCCGCGCTTCGCGCCGAACCAGCAGACGATCACCTATATGTCCTACACCAACAACCGCGCCCGCGTGTATGTGTACGACATCGGCTCGGGTTCGCAGCGTCTGGTCGTCGATCAGCCGAACATGACCTTCGCGCCGCGTTTCTCGCCCGATGGCCGCTACATCGTCTTCTCGATGGCGGTCGGCGGCAACACCGACATCTATCGCGTGGCCAGCACCGGCGGCACGCCACAGCGGCTGACGACCTCGCCCGGCATCGACACCGGCGCCAGCTATTCGCCTGATGGGTCGAAGATCGTGTTCGAAAGCGATCGTTCGGGCACCCAGCAGCTCTATGTGTTGAACGCCGACGGCTCGAGCCAGAACCGGATAAGCTTCGGTTCGGGCCGCTATGGCAGCGCCGCCTGGAGCCCGCGCGGCGACCTGATCGCCTTCACCCGGATCGGCGGGGGCTTCAATGTCGGTGTCATGAACATCGATGGTTCGGGCGAGAAGATCCTGACCAATGGCTGGCAGGACGAAGGCCCGAGCTGGTCGCCCAATGGCCGCGTGATCATGTTCTTCCGTACCGCGCAGGGGTCGGGCAAGGCCGATCTCTGGTCGGTCGACCTGACCGGCGTCAACGAACGCCCAATCCCGACCCCGCTCGACGGGTCGGACCCGGCCTGGGGGCCGTTGCTGCCATGAGGGGATTTCTGGGAGAAACCGGGAATGAAAATCGTTATTCAACCGTAACCAGCTGAGGAAGGAGATTTAGATGGCGCGTATGACCCTTAAGATCGCGCTCGTGTCCGCGCTGGCACTGAGCGTCGCTGCCTGTTCGAAGAAGAAGCCCGAGGAACTGCCGCCGCCGCCGCCGCAGACCGCCCCGGCCCCGATGCCGGAGGCCCCGCCGCCGCCGCCGCCGCAGACCGGCCCGGTCCCGGGATCGCG
Organism: Zymomonas sp.; assembly: GCA_027489105.1. The sequence continues at coordinate 5,063 of JAIYAJ010000266.1, forward strand.
CGCCGATTTTCTGGCGCAGGCCGGCACCGATACCGTGTTCTTCGACACCGATTCCTATGATGTCGATGCCGAGGATCAGGCGACGCTGAGCCGCCAGGCCCAGTGGCTGGCCAAATATCCGAACGTTTCGGTGACGATAGAAGGCCATTGCGACGAGCGTGGCACGCGCGAGTACAACCTCGCCCTTGGCGAGCGTCGTGCCAATGCCGCGAAGAATTATCTGGTGAGCGTCGGCGTTCCGGCGTCGCGCATCTCGGTCATCAGCTATGGCAAGGAACGCCCGCTGGCGACCGGTTCGGACGAGGCTGCCTGGGCGCAGAACCGCCGCGCAGTCACCGTCGTTCCGAACTGATCGGGCCGAAGGGACGGCAGGCCGGGGCGCTCCGCTCCGGCCCGCAGCAAAAGAAAGGGGCCGTCGGCACAGTGCCGGCGGCCCCTTTTCGGTTTCGGGAGAGCCGGCTCAGGGAGCCGGCGTGTAGAGCGGCTTGCCGTCCGGCCCGGTGATCGCCTCCGCCCACTGCTTGCGGACGAGCGCCTTCACCTCGGCGGGCAGCGGGACATAGTCGAGCGCAACTGCTTCGGCGTCGCCCTTGCCCATCGCCCAGTCGAAGAAGCCGAGCGCGGCCTTCGCCTTGGCGACATTTTCCTGCTTTGTGTGGAGCAGGATGAAGGTGGCGCCGGTGATCGGCCAGCTCTTCTCGCCCGGCTGGTCGAGCAGCAGCAGATAATTGCCGGGGGCTGCGGCCCAGTCGGCGCCGGCGGCTGCGGCGGCGAAGCTCTCGGCCGAGGGGGCGACGAAGCCGCCCGCCTTGTTCTGCAGGAGCACGTGGCTCATCTGGTTCTGCTTGGCATAGGCATATTCGACATAGCCGATCGAGCCTTTGGTCTGGCGCACGAAGGCCGAGACGCCGTCATTGCCCTTGCCGCCGATCCCGGTCGGCCAGGACACGGCGTCGCTGGCACCGACCTTCGATCCCCAGGCGGGGCTCTTCGCGGTCAGATAGCTGGTGAAGAGAAAAGAGGTGCCCGACCCGTCCGAGCGGTGGACGACGGTGATCGGCAGCGCAGGCAGCTTCACGCCGGGGTTGAGCGCGGCGATGCGCGGGTCGGTCCACTTGGCAACTTCGCCCAGGAAGATCGCGCCGAGCAACTCGCCCGACAGGCGCACCTGGCCGGGGGTGATGCCGGGGATGTTCACGACGGGCACGACGCCGCCCATCACCGTCGGGAATTGGTATAGCCCGGCGGAAGCCAGTTCGTCGGCCTTTAGCGGCTTGTCCGACGCGCCGAAATCGACGGTGTTGGCCTTGATCTGCTTGATCCCGCCGCCCGAGCCGATCGCCTGATAGTTCAGGCCCACGCCGGTCTGTGCCTTGTAGCTCTCGGCCCATTTTGCATAGAGCGGCGCGGGGAAGGTCGCGCCTGCGCCGGACAGGGCACCGGCCGCTGCGGCCGAACCTCCGCCTGCGGCATCGTCCTTCTTCGCCTGCTGTCCGCAGCTGGCGATCAGCAGCGCCATCGCCGCGACCAGCGTCGCACGCATGGGGTTCAGGAACCTGGTCTTCATCGGGATTGCTCTCCTTCGATATCGGACGACAGCATAAGCGGTCGCGTCGGGCGCTTCCATGACAGAGATGGAATGCCGGTTTGGGGTCAGTCGAGGCTGGTCAGATGATCGCGCAGCGCGCGGGCGTCATGCAGCGCATTGTGCGGCACCGCGCTGTTGCGCGCGGTCGAAAAGCCCGGCGTGCGGTGGAATTCGAAGCGCATGTGACGGATGTCGACGATCTCGGTCTCTCCCACCAGAAGCAGGCGGCAGAAGAGCGCGATATCCTCCGGCCAGTCGGCAATGATGACCGGGTCGGGGTCGCCGGCCAGGAAGGCCGCGACGTCATGCGCGGCCGCGACACGGTCGAGCCGGTTGTACAGCGTGCGGGGGACCGATTCGAGATAAGGGACGACATGCTTCTCGACCCAGGGGTGGTAAGGCGCGTCGGTCGGGATCACGACATAATAGTCCTGGTCGCCATATTCGGGCACGAGAGCCAGGCTCAGCAGGTCGCCGCCGAAGCCGTTGAACTCGGTATCGAGATAATAACGCATGACACTCCTGACGCACGGACGGGTGATCGCCGTTCCGGTCCCGCATGCCAGCCCGGCGCGCCGGCTGGCAAGGGGCTGGCCGGTTTGCTCAATGCGCGACCAGTTTGAGGCCGGCGATGCAGGCGACGATGGTCAGCAACAGCAGGATGCGGACGCTGGTCGCGGGTTCGCCGAACCAGATCATCCCGACGAGCACCGTTCCGATCGCCCCGATGCCGGTCCAGACCGCATAGGCGGTACCCATGGGGATCGACCGGCTCGCAACCTCTAGCAGCCCCATCGACAGCGTTACCGAGACGAGGAAGGCGATCGTCCAGGGCAGGTTGCGGAAGCCGTCGACGAAGCGCAGGCAGGTCGTGAAGCCGACTTCGAAGCAGCCGCCGACGATGAGCAATATCCAGGCCATGGGAGGGCCATAGCCGCGCGGACCCGGCGGCGCTAGAAGGTCATCCATGTCGCTCCGCCTCGCGCTTGGCCATCATGTTGCCCCACCGCGCTTTCTCGCCTTTCTTCTGCTGTCTGCGGCGGTCTTCTGGCTTGCCTTCGACCGGCTGGGCTGGTCGCGCGCGGCGCTGGTCGGCTTCGACGCGGGGGCGGGGCTCTTCCTGCTGTCGGTCATTCCGCTGCTCGCGAAGGACCCGCCGGCGATGCGTGACGCAGCCGAGCGCAACGATGCCAACCGCGTCACGCTGCTGGCGATAACGGGTACCGTTTGCGTGACGATATTGGTGGCGGTCGGATTCGAGCTAGGCCGCAAGGGCGATCTTCATGCCAGCGGCACCGCGCTGGTGATCGTCACGCTGCTGCTCGCCTGGCTGTTCAGCAACATGATCTATGCGCTGCATTATGCGCATCTCTATTACAGTCAGGCCGATGGCGGCGACGCGCGCGGGCTGGACTTCCCCGGCAATGACGATCCCGATTATTGGGACTTCGTCTATTTCGCCTTCACGCTGGGGATGACCTTCCAGACATCCGATGTCGAATTGAGCGGGCGGCATATGCGGCGGGTGGCGATCAGCCACTGCTTCGCCGCCTTCATCTTCAACATCGGCGTGCTGGCCTTCACGATCAACATTCTCGGTAGTGCCTGAACGCCGCCGGGCGCAGGACAGATCAGAAGGGGCGGATGGTCACGCCATTGTCGACGACCAGTTCGGCGCCGTTGACGAAGCGCGATTCGTCCGAGGCGAGGAACAGCACCATCGCGGCGACGTCTTCGGGCGCGCCCTTCGCGCCGGGCGGCAGCACGCCGCCGGCGACCGCCTGCACCTGACCGATGCGGCCTTCGGCCTCCTGCACCATCGGCGTCTCGATCGCGCCGGGATGGACCGAGTTGCAGCGGATCTTGTAGCCCTTTTCCTGGCACATCACCGCGATCGACTTGGTCATCGACCGCACCGCGCCCTTGGCGGCGGAATAGGCGAAGAAGATCGGATA
>JAIYAJ010000244.1 GCA_027489105.1 Zymomonas sp.
CGGCAATATCGGCCGCGTCGGCAGCGTCGGCCCGGCCGGCGGCACGGCGGACAACCCGAACTGAGCGATGGCTTAGGGCTTGGGGCGCGCTGCTCTCTTGTAAACATCGTTCCGCCCTTCCCCTCCACCGTCCTGCGGACGGTCCCCCTCCCCGTGCCGGGGAGGAACTTGGGTGTCGCTTGTGGGAAAAATTCCTCCCCGGTACGGGGAGGGGGACCATGCGGAGCATGGTGGAGGGGAAGGCGATGCCGCTGAACCGCCCTCTACGCCCCCTCCTGCTTCAGCGGCCGCGCGAGCAATTCGCTCACCACCTCCGCCACCGTCGCCTTGCCCGCGAGCAGCGCGCAGACCGCGTCGACGATCGGCATGTCGACTCCCGCCTCGCGTGCGGCTTCGGCGAGGACCGGGGCTGTCGCCGCACCCTCTGCGACCGTCCGGCGGTCGGAGAGGAGGTCGCTCGCCGAACGGCCCTCGCCCAGCCCCTTGCCGAGCGAGAAGTTGCGAGAACTGGTCGAGGAGCAGGTCAGCACCAGATCGCCCAGCCCCGACAGGCCCGCCAGCGTCTCCGCCCGCGCACCGCGCGCGAGGCCGAAGCGGGTCATCTCCGCAAAACCCCGGCTGATCAGCGCGGCGCGCGCGTTCTGGCCCAGCCCCGCGCCCTCGACGACGCCGCAGGCAATGGCGAGGACATTCTTCACCGCGCCGCCGATCTCCGCACCGATCACGTCCTGCGACAGATAGGGGCGGAAGCCGGGACGGCGCAGCCGCTCGGCCAGCGCGCGGCCGACCGCCTCATCCTCACAGGCGAGCGTGATTGCGGTCGGCTTCCCCCCCGCAACCTCATGCGCGAAGGTCGGGCCCGACAGCACCGCGATCGGCGAGTCCGACGCAACCGCCGCCGCGACTTCGGACATCAGCTGGCGCGATCCGGCCTCCATGCCCTTGGCGCACAGGACCAGTGGCTTTCCAGCACAGGGCAGCTCGGCCAACACCGAACGGACGAACTGCGCTGGCACGACCACCACCAGCGCATCGCACTCCGCCAGATCGGCGAGCGCCCCGGTCGCGCGGATCGAGGGGCTGAGCGAAAGCCCCGGAAGGAACAGCGGATTGGCATGGTCGGCATTGACCGCAGCCACCACCTCGGGCTCCCGCGCCCACAGCAGAACGTCGGACCCATCGCTGGCGATCACCTGTGCCATGGCGGTGCCCCAGGCGCCGCCGCCGATCACGCCCAGCCGGTCCATGGTTCGCCCCTCCAAAGCCATTGTCATGCCTTTACTCCGGCGCCGCGTGCCTTCTCGGCCGTCGGATCGAGCGGCCAGCGTGCGCGGGCCGGCGTCTCCATGTCGTCGACCAGCCCGGCGGCGAAGCGCTCGGCCCCTGCCCAGGCGATCATCGCGCCATTGTCGGTGCACAGCCACAGCGGCGGCGCGGCGAAGCGCAGCCCAGAGCGCGCGGCCAGATCGGCCAGCGCCGCTCGGATCGCTTGGTTGGCGGCGACGCCCCCCGCCACGACGAGCGCGGTCGCGCCATCGGCTGCATCGAGCGCAATGCGGGTCCGGTCGACCAGGCAGTCGACGACCGCCTGCTGGAAGGACGCCGCGATGTCCTCGGGCTTATGGGTGCCGGCATCACGCGCACGCAGGACCGCGCTCTTAAGCCCGGCAAAGGAGAAATGCGGCTCGCCGCTGCCCACCAGCGGACGCGGCAACGGCACCGCGCGCGGATCGCCCGACAGCGCCGCGCGCTCGACCGCAGGCCCGCCGGGAAATCCCAGGCCGAGCAGCTTCGCCGTCTTGTCAAAGGCCTCGCCGGCGGCATCGTCGATCGTGGTCGCGAGGCGCCGATAGCGGCCGACGCCCTCGACGAAGAGCAGCTGGCAATGGCCACCGGATACCAGCAGCAGCAGATAGGGATAGACCAGCGTCGGATCGGCCAGACGCGGCGAGAGGGCGTGCCCTTCCAGATGGTTGACCGCGATCAGCGGTTTGCCCGCCGCATGGGCCAGTGCCTTGCCGGTCATCAGCCCGACCATGACCCCGCCGATCAGGCCCGGGCCCGCCGTCGCCGCGATCGCGTCGACATCCGCAAGGGTCAGCCCCGCATCGGTCAGCGCGCCTTCGACCAGCGGCACCGCCATCTCGACATGCGCGCGCGCGGCGAGCTCGGGCACGACCCCGCCAAAGGGGCGATGCGCCTCCTCCTGCCCGGCCAGCCGGTGCGACAGCACCTTGCCGTCGCTGGTCACCAGCGCCGCGGCCGTCTCGTCGCAGCTCGATTCGATGCCGAGGATGATCGCCATGCGGCGCCTGTAGAGCGAATTGCCGGCGGAAGGAAATATCGGCGCGACAGAAGTCGCCCGCTTACACACTCGCAGCTTGTTAACATCCTTGCTGTACCGCGCTCCCATGGCCAGTCTCGCCCCACCCCTCGACCGATCGGTGTCGCGCGGACCATCATTGCTGCAACAGACGGTGCCGGCGGCGGTGCTGTTCGGTGCGATCGTCGGCTGGCTGAGCTACGATCTCCTCCTGCTCTGCCGCTTTCTCGGGCTCGGCGGCTTCGGGCTGCATGCGGGCTGGGTGTGTCTGTCGCTCGCGCTGTTCTGGCTGCTCACCCTGCCCCGCCGGATCGACCTCCTCGCGGGGCCCACCGTCGCCCGGCTGCTGCTCTGCGTTGGAGGCGCGGCACTGCTGCTGATCCTCGGCGGCGAAGGGCGGCTGCTCTACGCCAACATAGACTGGCAAGTCCGCGACGCGGTGCTCAGCGACATGATCGCGAACCCTTGGCCCTTCGCTTATGCCGATGGAAATCTGCTGCGGGCGCCGATCGGCATGTATCTGGCGCCGGCGCTGATCGGCAAAGCTTTCGGTCGTGCGGCGGCCGATATGGCGCTGCTCGCGCAGAATGCGCTCTTCCTGGGGGCGCTCCTGGCGATCGGCTCGACGCTGTTCTCCCACCGGCGCCAAAGGCTGATCGCGCTCGCCACCTTCCTGCTGTTCAGCGGGCTCGACATTCTCGGCCAGATCAAGGTCGGCCATGCGGCAGGCCTGACGCCCACCGCGCATCTCGAAGGCTGGGGCCCGTCGCAATTTTCGTCGACGATCACCCTCGCCTTCTGGGTGCCGCAGCATGCGCTGGCCGGCTGGCTCGGCGCGCTGGCCGTCCTGCTCTGGCGCGAGCGGCGGCTCGGCCTCGGCACCCTGCTGATGCTGCCGCCGATGATCGCGCTCTGGTCGCCCTTTGCGGCGCTGGGCCTGCTGCCCTTCTTGGCAGTGGCCTGCGTCGGGGACATCCGGCGTCGCGCCATTCGGCTGGCGGACCTGCTGCTGCCGGGCGCGGCGACCGCTCTTGCCCTGCCCGCGCTTCTTTATCTGGCAGCGGGATCGGATGCGGTGGGGCTACGCGCCTTTCCGATCCGGTCCGACATATATCTGAGTTTCCTCATGATCGAGATCCTGCCCTTCCTGCTGATCGGTCTGGCCGGCATGAAGGCGCGCTTCGGCGGGGCGCTGTTCGCCACGGCGGCGCTGTTCCTGCTGGGCGCACCGCTGATCCAGATCGGCGGCTCGATCGACTTCGCGATGCGCGCGACCATTCCGGCCCTGGCGATCCTGATCGCGCATCTGGCCGACATGATGGGCGGCGGCTGGGCGGCATCGGCCCGCCGCAAGATCGCGCTGGCGGCCCTGCTGTGCGTCGGCGCAGCAACACCGGTGACCGAGGTCCTGCGGGCGCTGAGCTTTCCGGCCAGCCCACTCGGCCACTGCCACGTCTCGCGCGCCTGGGACGAAAGCTTCGCGGTCTTTCCCAAGACCGGCTATTTCGCGCCGTTGGACAGCCTGCCCACCGCGCTGCGTCCGCACCGGCCGCATATCGTGGCTCCGGACCGAGAACAGGCCTGTTTCGACCGGCCATGGGCGAGACCCGCTCTCTTCTAGCGTTTCCGGCACACGCGGTTTCCGTTCGCGATTCAAACCTCTATGGAGCACGCCATGGAGGAGAATCCTGAATCGCGCTCGCCCTGGCGAACCGAAGCCAGAGCGCTGATCGCGCTCAGCCTGCCGCTGGTCATCGCCAATCTCGGCTGGTCGGCGATCTCCGCGACCGACCTGTTGCTGCTCGGCCGGCTCGGGCCGGACGCGGTCGCCGCCGGATCGCTCGCGCTCAACCTCTATCATGCCTTTCTGATCTCCGGCATCGGCCTGACCAGCGCGGTGTCGCCGCTGATCGCGAGCGAACGCGGCCGCAAGCTCCATTCGGTCCGCGACATCAGACGATCGGTCCGCCAGACCGCCTGGGCCGCCGGCCTTCTCTGCCTGCCCGCCTGGCTGTTGCTGTGGCAGGCGGAGGCGGTGCTGATCGCGATCGGTCAGGATCCGGAACTCGCTGCCCGCGCCTCCGAACTCGTCCATGGCCTGCAGTGGGGCCTGTTCCCCTATTTCCTCTTCCTGGTCCTGCGCAATTTCGTCGCCGCGTTGGAGAAGCCGATCTGGGGCGTGATCGTCACCTTGCTGACCGTGCCGTTCAATGCGTTCGCCGGATGGGTGCTGATCTTCGGTCACCTCGGTCTGCCCGCCATGGGCCTGCGTGGGGCAGGTCTGGCGAGCCTGCTGACCTCCTGCTTCATGGCGATCGGTATGGGGCTGGTGGTCATGCGCGACCGGCGCTTCCGCCGCTATCGGCTGTTCGGGCGCTTCTGGGTCGCCGACTGGCCGCGCTTCAAGACGGTGTGGAAGATCGGCCTGCCGGTCGCGATCACCGTGGGTTTCGAGGCGACGGTGTTCAACGCGGCGGTTTTCCTCATGGGCCTGATCGGACGCGCCGAACTCGCGGCCCACGCCATCGCGATCCAGATTGCCGCCCTCTGCTTCATGGTGCCGATGGGTGTCGGCCAGGCAGCGACGGTGCGGGTCGGCTATGCCCATGGGCGGGGCGATCCGGCGGCCGTGGGGCGCGCCGGATGGCTAGCGCTGGGACTGGGGAGTGCCTTCTCCGCAGCAGCCTCCGCGCTGCTGATCTTCGCTCCGCGCCCGCTGATCGGAGCCTTCATCGATGTCGACCTGCCGGCGAACATGATCGTCGTCGACCTTGCGGTGTCCTTCCTGGCGGTCGCTGCACTGTTCCAGCTGGTCGACTGCACCCAGGCGATCGCCGCAGGTGTGCTGCGCGGCCTGCAGGACACCCGCGTTCCGATGATCTTCGCCGCCTTCGGCTATTGGGTCGTGGGGATCGGGACCGGCGTGCTTCTCGCATTCAAGCTGCACCTCGACGGGGTCGGGATCTGGCTCGGGCTGGCGGCCGGGCTCGGTGTCGTCTCGGTGCTGCTCGTGTGGCGCTGGATGTGGCGAGAGCGGCTCGGCCTGCTCCATCTGCCGGTCGAGCGACGCGACTGATGCCTAGACGCGCCGGGCCTTTTGCTCCGGCGCCTCCTTCTCTATGCAGGCGCGATGAACGCACCTCACCCTTCCCGCCCGCTCCGCCTGGGCACCCGTGGATCGCCGCTGGCGCTGACCCAGGCCCGGATGACCATCGCCGCCCTGTGCCAGGCGCATGGCTGGTCCGAGGACGCGGTCGAGATCGTCACGATCAAGACCAGCGGCGACCGCATCCAGGACCGGCCATTGGCCGAGGTCGGCGGAAAGGCGCTGTGGACCAAGGAACTCGATCGCGCCCTGCAGGATGGCGAGATCGACTTCGCGGTCCATTCGATGAAGGACGTCGAAACCATCCGCCCGGTCGAGATCGTGATCGCCGCGATGCTGCCGCGCGCCGACGTGCGCGACCGGCTGATAGGTGCCGAAAGCCTCGCGGCCCTGCCGGCTTCGCCACGCATCGGCACATCCTCGCCCCGTCGTGCGGCGCAGGTGCGCCGCGCCCGCCCCGATGCGGAGGTGGTCCTCTTCAGAGGCAATGTCGACACGCGGCTGGCGAAGCTCGCCGCTGGCGAGGCGGATGCGACCCTGCTCGCCAGCGCCGGGCTCGAACGGCTGGGACGTCCCGACATCGGGCATCCGATCCCGGTGACCGACATGCTGCCGGCTCCGGCCCAGGGCGCGGTGGGAATCGAGACGCTGGCTGCGCGCGAGGAATTGCGCGCGATCCTCGGCGCGATCGACGATCCGCAGACCAATGCCTGCGTGTCGGCCGAGCGGGCGTTGCTCGCAGCCCTTGGCGCGGATTGCCGTTCGCCGGTCGCGGCCCTCGCGGTGCGCTCGGGTGCGGGGCTCCACATACGCGCCGAGATCATGAGCGGGGACGGCGCGATCTGCCGCTCGGGTGAGGCGATGTTGCTGCAGACCAGCGATGCGGCGGCGCTGGCTGCGCGCCTGCTCCACGATGCCCCACCGGCCCTCGCCGAACTGTTCACCGGCGCATGAGCCGCCGCCCGCTGCTGATCCTGCGGCCCGAGCCCGGCGCCACCATGACCGCGAAATCCGCGTTCGATCAGGGCTGGCGACCGATCGTCGCGCCAATCTTCCGGATCGAACCGCTCGCCTGGGACGCGCCGCCGGCATCCGACTATGACGCGCTGTTCGTGACCAGCGCCAATGCGGTGCGGCAGGCCGGAAAGGCTCTGTCCCGCTACCGCGACATGCCCGCCTATGCGGTCGGCGCGGCAACCGCGCGCGCGCTCAAATCGGCCGGCTTTACCCAGATCCGCACCGGTCGCGGTGACGCCGCGATGATGATGCTCACCGCCGCTGCAGAGGGGGTGACGTCGGCCTTGCACCTGGCCGGAGAAGACCATCGCGACAGCGAACATCCCGACATCCGGCTCGACCGGCGCCTCGTCTATCGCAGCGCTGCCGCGGGCCGGCTGAGCGAGAAGGCTGAACTGGCCTTGCGCAGCGGTGAGGCGGTGGCGCTTCTCCATTCGGGCCGCGCGGGCGAACGCTTCGCGCAACTCGTCGACGAAGCCGCCATCCCCCGGAACGGAATTCGCATCGCCGCGCTCGCACCCGCAGTGGCGGAGGCGGCGGGGCATGGCTGGGCCGCGACGATCGCCGCCGACAGGCCGGACGATGCCGCGCTTCTGGCGGCGGCTGCCCGGCTGTGCCAATAAGAGTGCGCGACAGGGAGCGAGACGTACCGACGATGCAGGAACAAGCCGAAGTCTATGGTCGCCCGCGCCGCCCGCTCCTGGCGATCCTGCTGGGTCTGCTGGTAGCCGCGCTGGTCGGCATGGGCAGCATGGCGTGGCTCTTCTACCGCTATGATCAGGTCTCGGACTTCATCAAACCACGCCTGCCCGTGATCGTGCCGCCCGCAGCCCCCCAGGTGCCGCCAACCCTCACCAACATCGCGCCGCCGCCCCCGGCGGCGGTGGTCGAAACGATCATCGACCAGCGGATCGGCCAGATCGAGGAGAAGGTCGAAGATATCGACGAGCGCACCGCCGCCGCGAGCAGCGAGGCGATGCGCGCAGAACGGCTGCTGATCGCCTTCGCCGCGCGACGGGCGATAGACCGGGGCGCGCCGCTCGGCTATCTTGAGGGCGTACTGCGCGAGAAATTCGCCGGCGCCGACCCCCGCGCCGTCGCCACCGTGATCAGCGCCAGCCGCCAGCCGGTGACGACCGACATGCTGCGCGACCAGCTCGAAGCGCTGCGGCCGCAACTGGAAGCCGGCGCCGAGGACGAAAGCTGGCTGGACGCGGTGCGTCGCGAGATCGGCGGGCTGATCGTCATCCGTAAGGCGGGCGTGCCCTCCACGGCTCCGGTCGATCGCTTCGCCCGCGCGCAGGATGCGCTCACCTC
>JAIYAJ010000489.1 GCA_027489105.1 Zymomonas sp.
AAGCCGACCACGCTGGCGGCGGCCAGGCCGAGCATGGCGAGGCGCACCGGCCCGATGGCGGAGACGATGGAGCCAAGCCCGCGCACCCACGGGATGGCCGAGGCCGCTGCCGTTTGCTCGTAGATGCCGCGCAGGCCCTGCATCTGGCCCGCCGTGGTGGCGACCATCTCGCGCAGGGCGCTGCGCACCGGCGCAGTATCTGCCCCGAAGCGTAGGACGAGAGGTTGTGACATCAGTGGATTTCCCTACTTCCGAATTTTTTCAGCGCGGCCCGGTATTCGGCCTCCGAGGGCGGGGCCGGAGCGGCGTTCGGGTCGGCATTCATGCGGGCGTAGGCGGCGATGCATGCGGCGAAGGCGTGGTAGTCCATCGCCTCGACGTGATGCGGCATCAGGCCCATATTGCGCCCGGCCTGGTGAAAGAAACTCAGATCGCCGGGTCCGGCGCTGTTGCCGGCCCGGCCCCGGGCTCCCCCGGCTCCTCTCCCCGGCCGGCTCCGCCGACCTCCGCCATGGCGGCATTGATGGCCGCCGAGCCGCCCAGCAGCGCGCCGAGAATGGCGGAGGCCAGCGGCACGTTTTCGCCAAGCGGGCGTTCATCGACATAGCGCTCGGTGAGAATGTCGGCTTCGACCGGAGCCGTTCCGCCACCTTCGAGGCCGAGGCGGATGGTCTCGCGGATATCGGCGAAGCGCCAGCGCCCGGAGTCGACCCGGCCGATAACTTCGCCGATTCCGGCGTTGCAGAGCCGTTCCAGTTCGGCGATCTCGCCGATGCGCAGCTCGAAATGCCGCGCCGTGCCGCCGAGGCGGGCCGTGATGCGGGTGAGCGACATCACGAGGCCGCGTTGGTCCAGGGCACCTCGCCATCGCCCTTGAGCGTGGCGCTGAACGTGACCATGCGGTTGTCGGCGGTGGCGATGTCGAGGCTCTCGATCCAGAAGTCGCCCTGCCATGAGCCGCCGCCGCTGGCTAGCGGCAGATCGAGCAGCAAGCGCAGGTTGATGGCCTGGGCCAACCGGAAGGCTTCGCGCAGGGGCCTGATCTTGATCGCGTCGAGGCGGCCACTGATCGTGGCGTCGGTCATGGTCTTGACCGGCAGGTAGCTGGATGTGGGGATGGCGTTCGGCGTCGAGCACTCGATGGTGGTGGCGTCCTCAAGCTCGGTCTTCATGCTGATGCCCTTGGATGTCGCCGGGCACAGGAAATCGAACACGGCGGGAGGTCCGATGGCGGTGCGCACGAAGACCTGGAGCAAGGTGCCGCGATGCAGGAGCTGCTTGGCCATGATGGTGTCCTTTCAGGGAGGGTGTGGGGTCAATCCGAGGTGCAGTCCGAGGTGATCGTGGCGGCAAGATCGATGAAGGCTGTCTTCAGCCCGTTCGGCTCGGTGATGTCGCCGGAGGCGGCGAAGCTGGCATCGGCCAGGTCATGCGGAGCGGCGAGCGTGAGGGCTGGCCTGCCGTCGCCGATGGCGCGGCGCAGCACGCGGCGGACCTCGTGCAGGATGTTCCACGCCTCGCGCCGGGCGAAGCGGTCGGACACCACCATCACCCGCATGCGAAGATTGTAGTGATCGGAACAGATGGCGTTGTCATCGACCGTGGCGATGGGGCCGATATAGACGTAAGGCGGCCTGGCCGTTGACACACCGCGATCGTCGGTCGGGACCTCGTCGAAGATGCGGGCGCCGAGCATGGCGGACAGGACGCTGTCGGCCTTGAGCTTCTTCAGCACGGCATCGAGCAGGGCGACTTCCGGTGCCATCAGGCGGACTTACGGGATGTGGCACGGGGTGGCGCGAGTTCCACCACGGCGGGTTCAGCCGCAGCGGGTTCAGGCGCGGCGGAATCGGGCTCCGGATCGGGCATGCGCACGGCATCGCCCGAGGCGACGAGCGCCGCGACAACCCATTCCGGGGCCTTGCCGCCATAGCCCGCCGGGTACTCGACGCCGCCATGCAGCGGCGTGACGAGGAAACGGGCATTGATCACCTGCATGCGCGGCATCAGAAGCCCTCCGCCTGCATGGCATCGATCATGCCGTCGAGCTGCTCGCGGCCCAGATCGGCCAGAACCTCCGACGCGGAGTTGTAGAAATAGGGCTGGGCCGCCGTGCCGGGGTGGCCGCGCCGCTGCCTGCGGCTGCGCCCGCCTTGCACGATGCGCCGCCCGCGCTCCCCCGCCGCCGTGCCGAACTCGACGAAGCGGGCGTAGTCGGCATCGTCGAGTTCGGCGCTGGCGCGGAACTCGAAGCCGTCGCCGTCCTCGCGGCCTTCGATGCCGCTGTAGAGCAGGCCAGTGTCCTGCGGCACGCGGCTGCGGGCAAGATCGACCATGCGGTCGAGCGCCCGGCGGTTGATGGCCGCCGCGTTGCCGGACAGGGCATCCGACACCTTGAACAGGCCGCGCACGACGTTGTCCCAGCCGACCACATCGAACAGCGCGTCCGCGCGCTGGCCGAAGCTGGCCGACGCGGACAGCACGGTCGAGGCCGATGGCGCGGCAAGCCGTGCCGCGATGCCAAGCGCGGGAAGGATGACGGCCATGACGGATCAGGACCCGAGGATCGCGATCTTGTAGGACACGGTCGAGCCCGCGCCGCTGTTGGCGATGCGCAGCAGGTCGGCGGTGCCGGGCGTGACGGGCCAGCCCGCGCCCCGGTTGGTGATGACGAACTCCTCGCCGGGGCGCAGCACGATGGTGTGGGCGGCGGCCCCGAACGGCCCGACAAAGCCGTTGGCGGGCGCGCCGCCGATGACCACGTTGTTGATGTTGGCCGGGTTGGCGATGACCATGATGGCGCGCACCAGAGTGAAGGCGATGTTCGCGCCGAAGACACCGGGAAACGCGCCGTTGAGGTCGAGATCGTCGAAACCCGAGGCGGCGATTGTGCGCTCGGCGCTCAGGATGTCGTTGGCCTGCCCGGCTGCCGCGCCGGGCAGGAAATCGGCCCGGTCCGACAGGACGAACGGGAAGTTCGGCTTGCCGTTCGGGTTCGATCCGGCGCGCTGGCCTTCAAGGGTGATGCTCAGGCTGGCGGTGACGGTCATGGCAGGTTCCTTCGGGATGGACGGGTCATGACCCGTTGCGGTTGCGGTTGATGAAGCACTCGATGAATGGCCAGTCGCGCGTGGACGGCGTGACCGAGACGATGGACCAATCGAAGCCGTTCCAGCGCAGCCGGTCGGCAATGGTGATGGTTTTGGTGTCCGGATCGGCGCGCAGGACAAGCCTGCCATCGGCGGCATCTATGTCGCGTCCGCCCTCGGCCAGCGAGCGCGCACCCATGAAGCGCCAGGCAGCCCAGCGCTGGAACGCGACCTCGAAATCCCCCCGCTCCTGCCCCGGCTCGGTGCCAACGGGGCGGCGCAGCAGCATGACGCGCTCGGTGAGATCACCCGCGCCAAAGTGCGGGCGGCGGTCGGTTTCGGCCATGACGGAATGCTTTCTGGCTTTCCGAATGGAAAGCTTTCCTCGCATTGGCTCGGGCGCAGGTAGGTGGTCGCAGCCTGCGTAGACTTGGCTGCAGCCGCGCTTGCCAACATGCGTTGGTTAAATCTGTGACACGCGGTGCGGCGTGAGCAGCATGTCGAGAACCGGGTTGTCGCGCAGGCGCTCGTTGACCGTGGTTTCGCGAGATCGGTACAGATCAGCCACGATCATCAGGATGGCGGCGCGGATCGAGGCGGGGACGGCTTCGGCGGTCGCGCCATAGCCCGCAGTGAAGCTGACCGTGACTGCGGCGGGGCGGTCAGCGGTGGCGGGCCAGGAGGCGGCATCGTCGAGCATGACAAAGCCGCCCAGCGCGTCATTGCCGAAACGGTAGAGCGAGGCGGACAGGGTCTGCGCCGCGCCGGCGGTGTCAACATAGGCGACCCCGGCCACGGCGCTGACATCGGGGAAAGGCAGGCGCAGCAGCGCGCCGCAGGGGAAGCCGGGGAAGGATTGCGACCAGCCCTGGCTGATCAGGCAGCGGCCGATCACACCGGCCCAGCCGTCGAGATGGGCGATGGCGGCATCACGCAGCAGCGCGATCAGGACATCATCGGCGGAATGCTCCACGCGCAGGTGTTGCTTGACCGCATCGGTCTCGACCGGGACTGCTGCCGGGGCGGTGATGCGGAGGGGCGTCATGGCGGGAACAAACATGATCAAGAACTTTCAGTGCCGGGGCCGGTTCAGCCGGCCCCGGACGAATGACCTGACGTTGTCGTCAGACGTTGGCAGGGACAGAGGTGATCGACTTCACTGTGGCGTTGTTCCCGAGGTTGGCCGGACCGTTGCGGCGGAGCACGCCGAGAAGCTGCGCGCCGACGATGGATGCGGCAGCGCCGACCGTCAGGCGAAGCCGGACCCAGCGGAAACCGTTGGCCATGTCGAGAGCCTCTTCGCGCATTTCGAGAATGGATTCGCGGTTGTCGTCGGTCGCCTTGACCATCTGCGTTATGGCTGCGCCAGTGACAGCCTTGGCACCGGCACCGGCTGCCGAGGTGGCCTGCTGGAAAATGCCGTCGACGGTGGCGGCTGCGCCGAGGACGCCGGTCTGGATGGTGGCCATGAGCCAGGCAAACTGGGCCATATCGACCCAGCCGGAATCGATGGTGCCAGGCGCTTGCGAAACCGGCGCGATCTTGTCGCACAGGGTGATGTTTTGGGATGGGCGAAGATTGGGAAACATCGTGTTCTCCTGATGATGGTGGGAAACAATGGCGGGCCGGTGCAGTCCCGGCCCGCGTGTGTTTGAGCTGTGGTTATGCTCAGCGTGCGGCGAGCGTGACGAAATGGGATTTCGTCAGTGAACCCTTGGCTGGCGAGATCGGAGCGGAGAGCAATGGTTGGCCTCCGATCCGGAAAATCCAGCGGAAGCAGGTGGCCGCCTGATCGAACCAGAGATGGATCGAGGACGCGAAGTCGATGCCGCCGCCTTCCTTTGTCAGAGCCAGATAGCCTGCCGGATCGACAAGGCAGATGTCGCCGACCTGTCCGAGGGGGTTGTTGTGCTCGGTGTAGATCAGCGGCCGGCCCAGGATGTAGCCGGCAGGAGCCTCGGTTGCGCCGGCATTCGGCGGCGTGAAGACCGGGATGTTGCCGATCGTCAGGCCGACAAGCTGGGGCAGGACTTCCGGAGAGGCCATCCAGAAAGATGAACCCAGGGACGAAGGCTGCAGCCGCGTCATCATCTTGGCGAGGTTCTGCAAAACGATGGTGCCGGCTGTCTGGCCGCCCTCAGCCGCCTGGGTGATGAGCGGGCCGCCCGAGGTGGTGAAGCCGAGCGGCTGGCCCGCGCCGCTGCCCTCGAAGATGGCGCGCGAGGCGACATAGCGGATTGCGGCAGCAGCCTTGACCGTCAGCCGGTTGTTGAGCTGCGGCGCATCGTGCAGAAGCTCTTCGGTCGCGCCGCACAGCGCAAAGATTTCATGCAGCGGGCAGGAACCGCCCTGAAGCGACAGCTTCGAGGCCGTCATCAGGGATGCCTCGGCACGCCAGAAGGCACGGACGCCGACCGAGCCCCACGGGGTGGTTTCGTCCTTGACGAAGTTGACAAGGTTCGAGCTGGTCGGCGACGGCGAGAACATCGGCAGAAGGTCAAAGCCCGAGAAAACCGCATCCCAGATCTGCTGGCGGAACTCCGCCGGCACAAGGTAGCCCTCACCGGCATTGCCGCCGTTCTGATGGATGTTGGCCGGGGCAGCGGCATTCAGGCGGTCGTCATAGCCTGTGTTGCTGGAGGCCAAACGAACGGCACGGGCAAACTCCGCCATGGAGTTGAAGCCGTTGGTGCGCTCAGGGTTTGGAGCGTCGCGCAGCACCTGGACACGCTGGGTCGAGGTAATCGCCGTCGATGCGCCGAAGGCTGCACTACGGCGGGCGCGGGTTTCCTCGGCTGAGATATCGGCTTCGAGCGCGGCAACCTCGGCTTCAATGGCCTCGATCTCGGCGTCAAGCGCTTCGAGCCTGACGGTCTCTTCGGCGCTCAATTCAGCCTTGCCGCGCAGGGCCTCGTAAGCATCGACCTTGGCTTTGCCCTTGGCCTTTGCGGCACCGAGAGCGGCACGCATCTCCTTCAAGTTCTTTTTCATGTTCCATTCTCCTGGTGACCGGGGCGGCGAACACGCATCGTCTCGCGGCCCCGTTGGTCGCGAGCTGGTGACGAGCGAAAGGGTCTGAGATTCAGGCGAAAGCCAGCGCCGAGCGGCGGCGGAAGGCTTTGGCCTTGCCGGTGGACAGATCAGCTATGACCTGATCGAGCGTGGCGATGCGGTCGGCAAGGCCAGCCGTAACGGCCTCACTGGATGTGAAGACCTGGCCATCTCCGGCCCTCTCCTTCACAACCTTCAGGCTGAGCTTGCGGCCAGACGCTACCGCGCCATAGAAGGCCTGTGCGGCTTCATCGACACGGGCCTGCATCGCAGCTTTGGCAACATCGCTGAGCGGGCCAAAAGGATTGGCCTCGGCCTTGCGCGCGCCGGAGGTGATCATCGTCATCTCGACACCGACGCGCTCCATGGCCTTGCCGAGGTTCTGGTGGATCTGCATCACGCCGACCGAGCCGGTGAGGGCCGCAGGTGTCATGACCACTTCGCTGGCCTGCGCCGCAATCCAGTAGGCCGCAGACGCCGCCAGGCTGTTGGCCACGGCGATGACGGGCTTGATGGCAGCGGCGCGGGCCACGCTGTCGGCAGTCTCCGCCGTGCCCGCAACCGACCCGCCCGGCGAATCGATATCGAGCACGATGGCCGAAACATCGGCATTGGCGGCGGCGGCATCGATGCGCTGGCGCAGGACGTCCATGCCTTCGATGCGCCCGAACCATGAAGACGCAGAGCGGCCCATCAACGGGCCGAGCACCGGGATGACAGCCACGGTGCCGCGCCGGCTAGGCTCGCGCGGCTGGGCCACACGGGCAACATGCTGCTCCGAAACCGACAGAAGATCATCAGCGGCCAGATGGGCGATGAGAGCCAGCAACAGGTCAGGGTTCATCGGGGCTGTCCTTAAGGTCGTCATTCTGATTGTCGGCGGCATCGCCGCGACCAGCAGGAACCATATTGAGCGGCTCCAGATACACATCGCCATCGGGGCCGATGGTCTTTTCGTTCTCGCGACGCTTGATGTCGTTGACCGAGAGCCAGCCCCATTGCCGGCCCAGCGCATAGGACTTGTACCGGCTCATGATGTCGCCGCGCAGCAGACCGGCAACATTGAACTCGACGAAATGGGTTTTCTGCTCATCCTCGGTCAAAAGATCGCGGTTTGCCGCCTGCTCAATGGCGGCGATCCACGGCGCCAGCGCGTAGACCACGAAATCAAGCCCCTGGGCCTCAATGTTCGAGAAGGTGGCGCGGTCGAGGATGCCGATGCGGTGCGGCGGCATCTGCCAGAGGCGCGCGATCTTGACCTCGACCTGTTTCAGCGTCTCGATGAACTGGGCCTGGTCGTTCTGGACCACGTTCGGCGTGTAATCGAGACCGTCATAGAGGATGCGGTCGCTGTGCTGGTTTTCACCGGTGCGGCCGGAGCGCCATGCGGCCAGGAACGCATCCTTCTCGTCCTTGTTGATGAAGCGCTTCGGGTGCTTGATCACGCCGCCGGACTGGCCGGAATTGCGGAACCAGCGCGCCCCGTAGCGCTCCACGGCCAGAGCCCGGCCCATGGCCTCGCGGCCCGTCTGCCAGACCGGAATTCCCTTGAGGCCATCCACCGTCAGCGGAGCCTTGCGGATGTGCCAGATCTGGTCATCGCGCAGCACCTCGATGCGACCGGCGCGCTCGGTGCTGTCCAGCGGGTTGATGGTGTAGAAGACGCGACCCTCGCGCCGCTCGACCTTTGCGACACGCGTCGGGTGAATGATCTCAAGCCCGCTGACGGCCTGGTCACTTTCCGAGAGGATGCGGCAATAGGCGTTGCGGTCAAAGGCGAGATGCCGTGTGAGTTCGTCGCGGAACTCCTGGCTGGTCTGGCTGGCATTGGGCCTGTCATGCAGGATGCGGTAGAGCCGATGCTCGCGATCTGGCTCCTTGTTGTCGCCATCGCGCTTCAGGACCATCAGCGGGATGGTTGAAGCAGCGCCGCCAAGAACCTCCAGAATCGACTGGACCGTATCAAGCTCCAGCGCCGACTCGCGCGTGACCGCGACACCGGACTGGGTGACCACGCTGTCGGCGGGGCCGTACCAGCGGTTGTCGAGCGCATCGCGCTTCGGACCAAAACCGGCAGACGCAACGAGACTTGCGAAGAATCCCATCAGATCATCTCGAAGACATTTGCATCGGTCGCGCCGCCCGTGGCCTCGGGATTGAGGCTCATCAGGTGGAAGGCGTTGAAGCCGGCCAGGAGCGGATCGATTTTGGCGCTGCCGGCGGTTTCCTTGGTGATCACCACGGCGTTGCCCCTTGCTTCCTGTTTTGCGTTGCCGACCGCGAAGGCCATGAGCGGCTGGCCGCCATGGACCATGCCGCCATCGGCCAGCTTGCGGGCCGCGCCCTGAATCGCGCCATTGAGGCGATAACCCTGCGCCACGCCTGTCATGCAGCCTTCGGGCAGGAAGGACAGCTCGTGGACGATGGCGGCGACCCCGACCGGATCGAGCCCGACGCCGTTCTTTTCCGGCAGCAGGCCCGCTTCCCAGACCCGGCGCACCAGCTGCCCGACCCCGGCCACATCGGGCGAGGTGGCGGCGCGGGAATCGCGGTTCATCGCGCCTTCGGCCATGCCGCCATGTTCCTGATCTTCGCGGCCCGTCATGATCCGGACGATGGCCAGATCGCCGCTCTGCTCCAGATCGAGCAGCGCCGGCGCGATGGCCTTGTGGCGCTCGAGCGCGTTGCGGTCGACCCAGGCGCAGCCCCACCAGAGCCATTGGCCGGTGAGCCTGTGCCGCCCGATGACCGTGACAGCCAGAAGGTCATCCAGCCCGCCGCCATCGATGCCGATGGTGCAGACCTCGGACCACTCAAGGATGAACTCCAGCGTGACGCGAGAATCGGCGGCAGGCTCCCAGTGATCGGCGCCCGACCAGCGGTCATTGTGCAGGGCGAGGCCGATCTCGATGTTGAGATGCTGGCTGGCCCAGACCCGGTACTCCGCCGCACCCTTGTCGCGCGCTTCGCTGCGCAGGGCCTTCAGCGTGTCGATATCGACCGAACGCCCGAGATTGGGGTTGACCATGTGCCAAAGGGTAGGGTCTTCCCACGGCTTGTCCTTGCTTTTCTGCACGGCCTCGGGGAATTCGTAAAGCAGCGGCACGACTTGCGGATCGTCGATCTCGCCGGCCCTGACCTTGCGGGCATACTCAAGCTCCTGCTTGAACACGCCGGCGGGCGGGGCATCCGACTGCGTCGTGATGATGAAACCGAAACTCTCGTGAATGGCGGCGCGCGCGCCGCGCATCTGGGTCAGCGTCTTGGCGGCGGAGGCCATCGAGCCTAGGACATGCAGCTCATCGAGTAGCCATCCGGCAAATTTCTTGCCGGTGGCGATCTTCGGTTCGAAGGTGGCGATGTCGAGTTCCGCGCCGTTGTCGCGCCGGGTGATGTTCTTGAGATGGTCGGTGGTTTTCAGGTACTTCTTCAGATCCGCATCAAGCTCGATCGCGCCGGCGGCGGCGTCATAGGCGTCTTCGGCGGTCTTCTGGGTCGGGCCGAACAGCGCGAACGACGCGTTGGGCCGTGTGCTCATCAGCAGGGAGGTGAGCATGAAAAGCCCGCCGCCGGTCGTTTTGTTGTTCTTTTTCGGCACCAGCTTGAAAACGCCGGGAACCATCCTGCGGCCCGTGACAGGATTGCGCGAGCCGTGGATGGCGCGCACCGAATCGAGGAACCACGGCCCGCCCGCCTCGGCCATGGTCGGCGTGCCCGGCACATCATGCAGGCGCAGCCGGTTGAGGATGTTGACCGCGCGCTCGGCCTCATCCTGCCAGAGCGGCAGGGCGGGAAGCAGGGAGCGGCCCGTGCGGATGCGATCCTCCCAATCGGGGCAGGCGAAGTTCCAGGTTGTCATGATTGGCTAGTGGGCGACGGCAGCGGGGGCGAGCAGGTCGCGCCATTCGGGGTTGTTCATGATCTCGCCGGCATCGACCTGCGCCTGTTCTTTCTTGCCGAGCCTTGGCGCGGGCTTTTCGGCCTCACGGCCGGTGATCTTGTCGCCGATGCGTACCAGCTCGGCGCGCTCGATGATCTCGATCAGATGGCGCTGGGCCGTGACGTTGCCACCCTTGGCCGTGCGGTGCATCGCCATCAGCAGCTCGGCGCGCTGCATTTCGGATGCGGTTTCCAGATCTGCTGCGAAGGCGCGGCGGAAGGTGGCAGGCGTGATGCCGAGCCGCCTGGCGATGACGTCCGGGGTGATGTTGGCCGCAATCAGCAGCTGCGCCTCGTCAAGTTGATGGCGCATCGGCTTCCAGCGCTTGCGGCCATCGGCCCGCTTGGTGCGGGGAGGCCTGGCGCGCGCCGGGGCAGGATGCGGGGGAAGCGGATCGGGGCGCGCGGGCTCAGTCGTGGATTCGGGCGCTGCTTCGGGCGCGGTGAAAAGATTGTCGGGCGAAAGGCGGGTCGCGAGTTCGGCAGCGAAGTGCTTGCGCAGGGTCGGCACGCTGATGCCGATGGCGCGGGCGATGTCGGCCTGCTCGTGACGCGCGGCGGCGAGGCTGGCGACCGTGCGGCGCTGGTCATCGGAGGGGATGAAGGGGGTACGGCCTTTGTTTTTCTTTGTGTCTGAGGCCAAAATATTGTCGCTCAAGAAAAAAACTCCGGCAACGGGTAAGACACGGGTGCATGGCGGCCTCGGCCCCAGACTTTCGACCCCCCCCTACCCCCAGCGCTCCGCCTTGGCGCGAGCCGTCTTGGCATTGTCGCAGGCCTGACATCTCAGCCTGATGTTCAGCGGATCGAAGTCCGCGCCGCCATCCTTGCGCTCAATGATGTGGTCGGCCTTGAGAGTGAACGGATACTCGGCGCAGTCCTTGCCACAATCCTCGCAGACATAGCCGCGATGACGCTTAATGGCACTGGCGAACCTGCGCCAGTCCCGGCTTTCATAGAACGGATCGGCCAGCTTGACCGGAGGTCTCAGACCAGCCTTGACGGTTGCGATCAGCGCTGGCGCAGAACTCAGCCGCGCCATCAGACGCGCATGGCAATGGTTGCGGGAGACGGGATCGAACCGCCGACCTGATGGGTATGAGCCATCCGAGCTACCTCTGCTCCATCCCGCGATAAATCTAACACTGTTGCACCACGCCGCCCCTACTCGGGCAGGAACGGCGCTGCCCTGATCAGGGCTTGCCGCTGCCGGGGGCCGGGCTGGTTGGCTGGCATGATCACCACTTGGTGTCAGCACGGCAACCCGAGACCTGGGCTTGTCCCGCGTCAGGATGGCCACCGCCACCCCGCGCATGCAGCACCAAAGCACCGCATGCCAGAATCGCTATCACGCCGCCGCGACATTCGCAAGCGGCACTTCAAGGCTGCACCCGCCTTGGTCCCAATCGATCAACAGCTTCACGCGCCCGGCCACCTTGTGGCTCTGCACGGTCGCCATCATCCCTTGCAGAAGCCCGCTCACCAGAACCACCCTGTCGCCCTTGGCAAAACGCCCGCGCCTGCCAACCTCGGCTCTTCGCTTTTCGGCCCGCTCCACCTCGTCGAACTGCCCGGAACGCTCAGCCGCGTTCAGCGCCTCGATCACCCGGCCGGACAGTGTCACCGGCTCGCGCCCGCGACGCATCACGCTTCCCATGCCGTCGAGTGTTTCGAGAAAGCCATAGTCGAACACGCGGCCCGGCTCCGCTCCGACGAAGACATAGCCCCTGAACAAGGGCCGCTCGACCACGATCAGGTTGCCGACGCCGCTGCGGATCATCACCCGTTCCAGCGGCATGCAGACATCGGCGTCATGCAGGGCGAGATCATGGGCCAGCATGCGCTCGCAGCCGGGGCGCGGCATCAGCACAGACCAGACAAGCCCGGCCGGCACAGGCTTGGCCTCGGTGCGTGCCCCGGCGTCCTTCCGCACCGCCCGCAGGTTCTTGCGGTCCTTGCCGGATGTCCCCCGTCTGCGAATCGCGCGGCTGGCGGCATTGCCGGGCGGGATCGTCGAAGCAGCCATCATCATCCCCATCATCAGAATTGCACCCGTTGCTCGATTGATTGCGATGCTCCACCCGTCCCCGGCGGCCATTCGCCCGGCAGTTGCAGCCACATCGTCGCGCCGAAATCCGGTAGCCTCACACCTTTTCCAGCCAGCCAGTCCCGCCAGCGCCGCGCCACCTCGCCATGGGCGGGATAGCCCTTGAACCGCGACCTTTCGCCTTCGCCCGGCAGATCAGCGAGCCGAAACGTGCTGGCCTTGGCCTCGGCGGCGCTGCGCAGCATCTGGGCACAAGGCTCGCCAGAGGCGGCCCGGCGCAGCAAAACTGCCATGAAGGGCAGCGACCATGGCTCAAGCACCACAAGTCTGGTCTGCCCGTCGTGCTGGCGCTCCTCTGCGGCCACCAGCGTCCAGCGCTTCTGGGCCAGATAGTTGAACCCCGCCGGGGCGGCATCGCGCTTGAGCTTTTTGATGCTGGCGAGGAAGCCGGGTATGCCTTCCACGGCGGCTCTGCGCTCTTCGAACCCCAGCGCAGACCAGGCGTTGGCCACCTTCACCTGGTCATCCGCCACGGTTGTCGGCCAAGCTCTCCGGAAGTCGTAAAGCGTCGGCGTGCCGCTTGGCTCTGCGTCCTGCGCATGCTGCATTGGCATGGCGTCAGGTCTTGTTCCCTTGCCCGCCTGCCTCGCGCTCGCGCTCTTTCTCTCATCTAAGGGGTAATCTTCTAAGGGGTATACGGGCGCAGCTAGTTCCCCCTTAGCTGCACCCCAGTTCCCCCTTAGCGCTTCCAAGGGGGAACTCAGTTCCCCCTTATCGGCCTCGTTTTCGGCTGTTTCGCAGCCTTCGTCAGCGTCGCCGTCATGCGCTGCGTGCATGGCTGGCGGGGTATCAGCCTCATATGGCCAGCCCGAAACCTTGGCCGCCTTGAGCACCGCCACGTCCATCTCATAGCGGTTCACCGAACCCGGACCCTTGCCGCCGTCCTTGATGCGGCGCAGCAAGCCAATGCCACAGAAGCGCCCCATCAGGTCACGCACATGGCGCTCTGAGCAGCAGGCCGCGCGGGCCAGCACGGCACGCTTCGGCCAGATGTTGCGACCGTCATCATCACAGCAGTCGACCAGCTTGATCAGCAAGAGCTTGGCCGCCAGGGAGCCAAACGGCGCAGGCGCATCACAGGCGTCCGAGAGCAGCCGCGAACTCATAATGACCTGCGAGCAAATTCCCTCTCCCCTTGCGGGGGAGGGCTAGGGGTGGGGGTCACGCCGCTTGCATCAAGCGCCGCCAGCACGGCCACACCCCGCTCGGTCAGGCCGGCATCATTGCCATCGACAAGGCACCATCCGGCGTCCTGGCACAGCGCAAGGCAGGCCACGGCCCCGCGCCACGGCCTCTGCCGCGCCGCGATCCATTGCAGCTGCAATCTCAGCTGCGCCATGGTGATCAGCGATGTCGCCACATCATCATCGCGCAACACCCGGTTGCGCGCGCCCACGGTGGCCCGCACATGGTCGAT
>JAIYAJ010000038.1 GCA_027489105.1 Zymomonas sp.
CGAGACGTCCATCACCTCGTTCATGCGGCAGAAGCGGTCGATGGCCTCGGCCACGAAGCCCTGCGACCAGACGCGGCGCGCGGCCTCGATCTGGCGCGTGCGGTCGCCGCCGGCGCTCTCGGCTTCCTTCAGGATGCGCGCATAGGTGTCGGCCATCGCCGGGTTGCGGAACAGGCTGCCGACGGCCGGAAGGTTGCCATTGGGCAGGTACAGCGCGGCGGAGGTCGGCCAATGCTCGCGGAACAGCGTCTCCACGGTGCGGATGGTGGAGACGATGCGCTCGACCAGCGGATAGCCGTTGCGGGCGTAATGGATCGCCGGCTCCAGCGCCTCGCGCAGCGAGATGGTGCCATGGTCGCGCAGCAGCAGCATGTAGGCGTCGAAAGTGCCGGGCACGCAGGGCGCGAGCAGGCCGGTGCCGGGCACGAGATCGAGCCCGAGCGCGCAGCAATGGGCGATGGTGAGCCCGGCGGGCGCGACGCCCTGCCCGCAGATCACCTGCGTTCCGCCGCCCCTGGCCGCATTGATCATGATCGGCACGTCGCCGCCCGGACCGTTGAGGTGCGGCTCGACCACCTGAAGCGTGAAGGCGGTGGCGACGCCCGCATCGAAGGCGTTGCCGCCGCGCTCGAGCACGCCCATGCCGACCGCCGTGGCGATCCAGTGGGTGGAGGCGATCACGCCGAAGGTGCCGGCGATTTCGGGGCGGGTGGTGAAGCGGGACGGATTGACGAAGCTCATGGCCGCGACATTAGCGGCGGCAGCCGGCCGTTCAACCGGCGCTTATGCGGGCCGGCCCATGCATGGAGCGGGGAGCGAGCGGCATAGAATCAAGGAGGACAAGCCTCGAACTCAATCGACAGACAAGATTTATGACAATACATCACAGCGCATTATACTCAGCCTTTATACTCCAATTCTGTCGACGACATTCCAACAGATATCAGGTATTATCTCAGACCCATTATTATAGCTTACGTTTGCCGTACTGAGTAAACTATCAAGCATTTTTTCTTCATGAGAATCACGACTAACTTTTAGACATGCTCGCCATTGGATAGACATGTTATTTATATTACTATCAACATCGCTATCATTAAATGCCAATACATTTGCCACGCTATCATAATTTATTTTCTTATTACGTGCTTCTATGTATACTTGTGGCTCTAATACTTTAATAATACAAAGACCCGTAACAATTGCTGCAGGTCTAAAATCATGACTATTTGTTGACGCATACGAAAACACCAAATTTGTCATAATTCTTTCCAGTGCTCGGAACGACACAGATCTCCGCTTAGCAACATGTTTGATAAGCATTTTTGCACTGTTCAATGCGTAGCCATCTACATTTTCTATAGAGTGCCATTGAAAAAGTCGATCCACATAAATATCTACATCACCTCTATTATATTTGTCTGAATATTTTTCTACCATAACAGAAATCTGGATAAATTTCTGAAGATACGCATTAGCGTCAATACCGTCCCCGTAGGTAGCACAGACCTGATTTCGCAACTGTCTAAGATTCACGCCCAAGACAAAATGGACATTGGGAACAGAGAAAAAATGTTTCATCCGCTCAAGCAGTTCAAGTGCAAAGTGAGGTCTGCAACGATCCAACTCGTCAACAATAAAGATCAATGGTCCATTCTGGGTAGTGTCACTGCCTGATTTTCTGATAAGTGCCGGCAGATTTGACAGGGCATCACGAAATCCTTGTAATATATCTTTCTCAGTCTTGGATTGCGTAAGTCGTTCGCCTAAGTGCCTGTCCACCCAACTCGAGGTCTGGTCGGCAACATCACTCCCTATCGCTTCAAACTGCTTGATATCGCTAGCGTCGATTATCCCAAGTGTTGCTGCTTTCACACCAACTTTCAGGGCGGATCTGATTAATACCGATCCTGCTGCCTTTGCCTTGTTAATAAACTCCTCTCTCTTGGATTTATCTACTTCTTCATTTTCTTGAGCTAGACCTATTACTTCACTAGCCAACGCTATAAAGGCATCACTTAGATAGTCATGCTCGAATGCGTCAAAATGGATTACGGGTATGTTCCGCTTCCGGAGCTCTCCCGCCCACATCTTGAGGAATGTTGTTTTTCCGCTGCCCCATGGACCGTCTAGCGCAATAACCAAAGGGTCAGTGATAGAGCTTACAAGGTTGGTTAGGCCTTGCCCTATACTTGCCCGTTCGAAGAGGTCTTTCCCTGCAGAGAAACCTTCCTGATCGCCAATCTGTAATTGTGGAGCAAACAAGCGCATCACGGAGCCGAGAGTATGAGCTTTATGCTCTCACATTGAGAGCATTGCTGCGTCAGTTTTGATGCTAAAGGCGATGTCCGGCCAACACAAGACCATCTCCAAGCGCACAATCAGCCTGTGCGGAGCTAGTCGCAAAGATGACCTAAGCCAGTCGCATACTAACGAGGCGTCTTCTCGCGGTGCATCAAACTGGAGACCGATGGAGCGGGCGATGGGAATCGAACCCACGACATTCAGCTTGGGAAGCTGACGTTCTACCTCTGAACTACGCCCGCGCGGCTTCGATATAAGGCGAAGGGGCGCAGGCGCGCAACGGGTTTCGGGCTTCCGCCGCTCGTCAGATGCTGTCCGCCACCCGCGAGCGGTAGGACAGCGCCTCGGCCAGGTGCAGGCGCGCCACCTTCTCCTCGCCGTCGAGATCGGCCAGCGTGCGGGCGACCTTGAGCACGCGGTGATAGCCGCGCGCGGTGA
>JAIYAJ010000482.1 GCA_027489105.1 Zymomonas sp.
ATCGCGAGCACCATCGCCGCGATGGCGAGTTCCAGAGTGGCCGGCATACGCTGAACGATCACCCTCAACGCCGGCTCGTTGAAAACGAAACTGCGCCCGAAGTCGCCGCTCAGGACTCCCCCGAGGAAGTAGAAGTATTGTTGCCACAGAGGCTTATCGAGGCCGAATTCAGCGATGACCTTAGCACGCTCGATCTGGTCGGCTTCTGGCGGCAGCAGGACGTCGATCGGGTTTCCGACGGCGTTCAAACCGACGAACACGATTGCTGTCATGGCCAGTACAACGAGGACGGCTTGGGTCAGCCGCTGCCCTATCCAAATTCCCATGATTGACGTTCTTGCCTGTCTTTTGGATGTCGGTGCGGGAGGCGCAGATTGACCGACGCCTCCCGTCGATCGCGCTACTGGGTCTTCTTCGCCTGCATGGCGATGTTGCGCTCATGGCCGGAGGCCTCGTAGGAGACGCCCTTGCGGGCGATCCAGTAATTGATCGTCTGGTACAGCGGGATCACGGCAACGTCGTCCATCGCTTCCGCGACGGCCTCGTTGAGCAGCTTCTCGCGCTTGTCGTCATCGAGCGTGGACAGCGCCTTGTCGCGCATCGCGTCGAGTTTCGGGTTGGAGTAGCCCCCGCGATTGTAGGATCCGATGCCCTTCGCCGCGTCACGCGTGCCAATCGCGTTGACGAGAGCGTAGCCGGATTCACCGGAATTGCTGCCCCAACCCCAGATGCTGGCCGAGAACTCCAGCTTGCTTCCGCGCACGTTGTAGACGGTGGCGGGCATGACCTCGACAGCGGTCGCAACACCAACCCGCGACCACATCTGAGCGATCGCCTGCACGGTGGTTGGATCCGTCGGGCGCGTATCGGTCGGAGCGTGGATCGTCAGCTTGAATCCCTCGGGGTAGCCGGCCTCTTTCAGTAGCCGCTTGGCAGTCTCCGGCTCGTAAGGCGGCACCTTGACCTCTGGATTGAACGAATAGCCGCCTCTCGGCATCCACTGCCCGGCCGGTATCGCAGTTCCCTGCATCGCCCGCTCGGCGAGAACGGGCCGGTTGATCGCCACTGAAAGGGCTTCCCTGACGCGCTTGTCGCGGAGCGGGTTCTTCTCGACTGCCTTGCCGTCCTTATCAGTTACGAACGGGCTCGCGCCGGCTCGAGACTGGTCCATCGCAAGGAAGATCAGACGCGTGCTCTCGCGTGAGTACACCCCAAACCGATTGTCATTTTGAAACTTGGGCAGGTCGTTCGGCGACGGCGCGTCGATCAAATCGACGTCGCCCGCAAGCAGGGCCGCACTTCGGGCGCCCGGATTGGGGAGAAAGCGCAGCGTGACCTTCTCCCAATCGGGCTTCGGCCCCCACCAGTCATCGTTGCGGACAAGCTCTACTCGGTCCCCAGGGATAAAACGGACGAACTTGTAGGCTCCCGTGCCAATGGCGGCCTTGCCGCTGTTGTAGTCCTCGTTCGTCGCGCCAGTCCCCACTGCGCGCGAAATGATGGCCAGGTTGGACAGATCACTCGGGAGGTTTGGCGCCGGAGCGTCCGTATGAAGCCGGACAGTCAACGGATCGACCACCTCGATGCGCTTGATCGCCCGCACCACCGAGCCAAAGCCGCCGGGGCTGTGGGGTACGTTCGGCGCGCGCTCGATCGAGAACTGGATGTCGTCGGCCGTGAGCGGCTGACCATTTGTAAACCGCACGTTCGGCCGGAGCCGGAACTCCCAGGTTGTATCGGTAATCGCGCTCCACGACAGAGCCAGCCCCGGCACAAGGCGTGTGTCAGGCGTCTGCTCGACCAGCCGATCGAAGATATGGGCAGCCAGCGTCTTCGTGGGCGTGCCGTTGTAGAAATGGGGATCCACCGACATCGGGGCCGAGCTCTGGCCGATGGTCAGGGTCTGCGCGGCTGCGGGAACCGTTAGTGCAAGCACGCATGCCGCGAGGAGCAAGGCGGGAAGCCCAGCTGAATTGAGCAGTGATCGGCGATTCTTCATGTCAGACCCTCTATCCGCGAAAACGACGAACGGGATGCGGGAGACGCGCGACGGTTGCCGCATTTGGCGCCTGCCGGTTGCCCTCGCTCCCAGCGATCTTCTGCCGCTTGAGAGGATGTTAGCCACATCCACGAATGACGCGCAATAAAATTGGTGAGTAATTTTTCTGAGACATATTGCGGAATGCGTCGGGCTGTGGATTTACTAAGGGCATCACGAGAGGGAAAGAACCATGATCGATCGCAGAGGAATGCTGCAGCTCGCCGGAGGCGCCGCCTTGTTGCCTTGGCTCGGCGGCACGGTTCTGGGCCAAGCGGCCACTGATGTTCTGAGGGTCGCGCTGGCTGCCGCTCCTGGCGCCCTTGATCCTCAATTCCATAACAGCACGCCGAACAGCCAGATCGCCGCAGCGATGTTCGACACGCTGACCGCCTTCGACGCGAAGCAGACTCTCATTCCCTCGCTAGCGACCGCCTGGCGCAGCATTGCCCCGACGACGTGGGAGTTCACCTTACGGCCCGGCGTGATGTTCAGCGACGGGAGCCCCCTCACCGTCGAGGATATCGTGGCGTCCTACCAGCGCATTGCCACGTTGCAGACGCCCATTCCCTTCACAGTCTACACGCGCTCGATCGCGAAGATTGAAAAGGGCGACGAGGGCAAGCTGCTGATCCACAC
>JAIYAJ010000199.1 GCA_027489105.1 Zymomonas sp.
CTGCCGGGCCCACCACGACGAATTTTTGCCGTTGAAATCGTTCAGGTTTTCGCAGCTTTCCCCGCACCGGATTGCGAGGTGCGGGCGGCGGTGTTCCCGTTCCGCCCTCTCAAGAGCGCCGCGGCGCCCTCGGCCGAGAGCTTCTGTCGGTTGGCGTCCTTGACGTAAGTGCGGCTCTCGTCGCTGCCGTCAGCCCAGCCGTAGATCGCGTTCAGCATGGCCTCTGTCGCGCCGCCTTCGGCTGCCAGCGTTGCGCCAGCCTTGCGCAGGCCATGGGCGCGGCCGGGCACGCCGGCGGCGACGCAGGCGTCACGGAACCAGTTGCCGAAGCTCTCCTTCGTCATTGGCCGGCCATACGCCGTGACGAAGAAGGTCAAGTCGCCGGTGACAGATGCGTCTATGGAAGCCTGCAGGGGCGGGAGGATCGGGAAGCTCGCAGCCTTGCCGGTCTTCTCGGTCGGCATCCATGCCATGTTGCCGCGAACATGCTGGCGTCCGAACCGGACGATGTCGCCGCGGCGAAGGCCCGTGTAGAGCAAGAGATCCAGCGCCAGCCGCTCGCGCGTGCCGAGCGGCCATCGCGCCTCGTACTTGGCGACCTCGTCCAGCGTCCAGGTGTGAAAGCCGCGGTGCCCCTTGGGCGGCGGGAATTTTTTCACCGTGGCGGCCGGGTTGATCTCGATGTGCTCGTGCTCGACCGCCCAGGCGAAGAGGGCGCGCACGGTCTTCAGCCAGTTGTTCGCGGCAAAGGGCGTGTCCTTGCGGCGGTCGCGGCCCTCGACGATCGTCTTGCGCGTTACGGCTGCGAACGGCTTGTCGCCGGCCGTCTCTTCGATGCCCTTCAGGAACTGCTCGCGTTGATATCGGGTGGCCCGCGCCAGAGCCGCCCACTCCCCGCTCGCCATGTAGCGGCGGATCAGCCACTTCATCGTGCCCGGCTTGGCGCTCGCGTTCGCAGCCGGTCGCGGTACGCCAGCGATGGCCGCCCGGTAAGCCTCCCAGAATTCCGGCGTGTCGAAAGCCTCGCGAATCCGGATGCGCGCCCCTTTGCCGATGCGGACATATTGCACGGCCGTGCCGTGCCGGGTGCGCTCGATCGTGAGGTGGGGCGGGAGCTTGCGGGGCATGGCAGAGGATCAGAGCACGATCTCGCCGGCCTCTTCAACGGCCCGCTTCTTCTCCCGCGCCTCGTCGCGCTTCGTCTCGACGGACACGCCATCGGGGCGCACGACGACAGCCGCAATCTCCAGCCCGAGCGACTGCATGGCGCGGATCGTCCGCGTTACGTCGGCTTGGGTGACAAGAGCCGGTCGCCTAGGCATGGGCCACCTCGTTCCCTGCGGCCAGCGCCTGCTCACGCTCCGAACGGGCGCGCCGCAGTTCGAGGCCATGCATCCGGGCGATCACCCAGATGGTCTTGCGGTCGATCAGGTACTTCGCGACGATCTCCTTGATTGGCATGCCGGCGGCATAGTCACGGGCGACGTCCGGGAAGCGGTCCTTGACCTTCCGGCGTCGATTGACGCCGAATTTGGTGGCGAGTCTGCTCACGGTCGCTTGCGCGACGCCATAGGCCTGCGCGATGTCCGCGATCGGTCGGCCGTCGACATATTCCTGCACGATGGCAAGCTGCCGCGTCATTCGTCGCCGGCGCTCCTCAGCGAGAGACAGATGGTTGGCCATCGGTCTTCTCCTTGAGGGCGGCGCGGGCACGGATCGCCGCCATGATCTCTTTGATCGTCGTCCAAGGCACGTTGGGCGTGTAGACGCGGTCATCGCCGTTGTGATCGCGGATGGGGAAGTTGAAGCGGAACTCGCCTATATAGGCTTCCTTGGTGTCGGCGCTCGGCGTCAGAGCCTCCCGCAGCCGCTCAAGCTCCGCAGCCTTGGCGTTGAGGGTGTCCTGGATGGCGGTGACGGGCTGGGCTTCGATGGCGGAGAGGATGCGCCGTTCGTGATAGTTTTGCGCGGCCTGCTGGGCGGCCTCAGGACTGTCTTTATATCCAAAAGCACCCTGTCCAGACGACCATTTCCAGCCGTCCTCGTCGGCGCATCGCACGCAATATGCCGTCGGCACTGTGTGATAATCACCGTTCCAAGGATCGACGTGCGAGCGATGCCACTCCAGCGGCTTCACCTTCACCGCGACGGGCGCGATCTCCGTCGTCGCAGGAGAGGACGCGAGGGCGGCGGGATCGATCCGCGTGATCGTGACGCCGGTCCCGCCCGCGAATGCATCTCGCATAGCTGCGTCCAACGCCTCCCGCACATCCCCGCCCGCAGGCGAGGGAGAGGATGCGAGGGCGGCGGCCTTAGCCGCAAGCCACGCTGCTTGCGCCTTGCCCTTGCGTCCGTTCGCGCCGCCGCGATCCGCCGGCAGCGCCGCATACTCGTCGTGCAACCGGAGCGCCTTCAGCGCCAACGCCTCCCGTGCATCACCGGTCATCAGTCTCTTCCTTCGCCAACGTTGCAAGGTCAGCCATAATTTTTGGGTTTGCCGCGATGCACTTCGCTGTAGATCGGTAGCGAGTCCATCTCATCGGAGCGTCGTCATCGATGATTTGGCAAAGTGCCCAGGCAACTCGATCCACTGCACTTGCGGTCTCTTCTTCAAACGGCGCGTACATCGGTCTCTCCCTTGTGCTTGGCGAGGAAGGCGTCGAGGCGAGCGGACATGAGAGCTTTTTGCTCCGCGCCCTTCTGCGATTGCGGCTCCCAATAGATCAGCCCGTTGTGCCGCACGTCCGTCAGCAACGTCACCGCCTCCGCAAGGGCGCTGGCGAGGGTGTCGGCGCGGGTGTTGGCGGCCTTGGCGCGTTTATCCATCTGCCGAAGGCGGCCGGACAGCATGCGCGCAACACTCTCATAGTCGCCGCGCGCAACCGCATTCCCGTACTGCTCAGGGATACACCAACCGGCCTCTTTCTCCCGCTCCAGTTCCGCGATTCTGACGGCTTGGGCTTCAATGGCTTCACGGACGGCTTGTCTGATAGCCGTTGCGACATACCCCTTCTCTGCAACCTCGATCAGCTCGCAGAAGCGCTCATCGGTCAGTACGCTTGCCAGATCATCCTTCACGGCTTTCCTCCTGTGCGTGCTCCCGCACGCCGTCGACCCATGTCGAGCCGTCGGCCAATCGGTAGGTGACGGTGCCTGCCGCCTCGTCGGCGTCGACCTGCTCGCCGGCCACGAGCGCCGGCAGGTAGAGGTGCACCGGGCACCCTTGGCGCTGGGCGTGCTCGCTAAGGTCCACGCCATGACGCGCGCAGCCCCAGCCGCCTTCGGTCAGGGTCGAGGCAAGGCAGGTGCGGCAATTGCGGCCAGCGCTGCCGCCGTCGTGGCAGATCGCACGCGCCGGGCAGAAGCGGCACTCGTACCAGTCAGGGCTGTCGCTCACGCGGGGCGGCGCGATCTCCGAAAACGCGATGCGCCGGGCGCGCTCGACCTGGGCGATGGCGAAGGCGGCGTCATACGGGATGCGCTCGACCTCGATGTCCTTGCTGTCCTGGTTCTCCGCGACGAAAAGCGCCCGGTCGAGGCGAAGGCCGTGCATGTAGAGCTGCACCTGGACGAAGTACTTCGGATCGCTGACCCGCACGCCCTTGCGGCGCCAGGCATCCCAGCGCTCCCGGTTCATCGTCTTGATCTCGAGCAAGTGCGGTGTCGCGGGCGACTCGGGCACGCCGGTGACGATGCCGTCGCAGGAGCCTGCCAGCACGCCGTCGATGAGCTCGACGCGCCATTGTCTGCCGGTCGCCGGGTCGATCTCCTGCACCTGCATGCCGGCGCTTTTCAGCATCTCGACGATGCGGGCCTCGCGGTCGTGGCCGTTGGCGAAGATGCGGCG
The DNA here is from genome assembly GCA_027489105.1 of Zymomonas sp. The sequence continues at coordinate 3,848 of JAIYAJ010000199.1, forward strand.
GATGCGGCCCTTGAACCGCTCCGGCTCGTGCGCCCAGCGGAAGCCGTACCAGAGCCGCCGGTCGCAGCTCTCGCCCAGGCCGGAGCACCGGAGTACCGGAGATAGATCCTCGGCAGGCATGGCCTCGAGCGCGGCATCGATGGCCAGCGCCGTGCGAGAGCGAAGGGCGGGGAGGGCGGTCATTCTCGTCTCCAGGCAAGCCGCCGCCGTTCGCCGCAAACGGTTCGCGGCGGCGGGCTCGTCGATTCAGGGGCGCGTCAGATCAGCGGGCGGCGCCCGCGCGGTTCATCCATCCGGGCTTGCCGTTGCCGGCGGCGGCCGGCGGCGGGGCCTGACGGGTCGGCGTGTTCCCCTGGCGCTGGGCCGGCGCGGCGCGTGCGGCAGGGGCCGCCTGCTCGACGCCATCGCGCGGCAGGAACCGCTTGATGACGTTCTTCGGCCCATAGACCTCGTCGCGCTCCACGGTCACGCGGGCCCGGTACGGGATACCGTGGAGGTCGTTGCTGTCCTCCAGCACGCCGGTATGCCCGATCGCGCGGCACAGGTCCGAGATCTCGCGCTGCCCGATCTCCTGCGCCTTCGCGCTGGCGTTCAGGAAGTTGTGCTGCGACCAGATCAAGCGGTTCTCGTAGGGACCGCTGACGATCTGGTGCGTCAGCTTCAGCAGCTGACCGCTGCCGTTCTTCGTCGGCACGAGATCGCTCTCGATCACCTCCAGATCGTAGATGCCGGCCGGGACCGGCTCGAGGCTCCCGCGCTCATCCGGCGGGACGTCATCGGGATTGAAGCCACCAAGGTTCGCCATGTTCGTCTCTCCTGTTGCGAAGGGGGCTAGATCGAGAAGAAGCGCTCGATACGATTGAGGTCGAAGTGAGCCTGGTCTGCCCGGAGGCGGATCGCGCCAGCCTCTCGGGACAGTTCGTCCAGCACGCCCGATGGAGGGGTTGCGATTTTTGCTTCGGCTCCAGCGGCGTGAGGCACCGGACCCAGAAGCCTATCGGCGAGATTGCTCACGCGCGCGAACAGGTCCCTGGCCGCGCTGAATGCCTCGAAGGCCTCTTGGACGGTTGCCTCCTTCGGCATCTGCGTTGCCATGTTGCGCCCCAGTTCGGCGTGCAGAGCGCTGCCGACGATGTTGGCATCACCAATTTTCATGTTCGTCTCTCCTGATCACGCGGCCTGGGCGGCGGCGTCGTTTGCGGGCTGGGCGGGGAAGTACTTGGCCAGCTCGGCGTAGCCCTGGCCGGGCCGGAACGTGATCTTCGCCGGCATGCCGAAGCGGTTCTTCGCGGTGAAGGCCGGGCGGCCCTCGCAGTAGATGAACCGGGCGGACCCGCCCTCGGCATGAGCGCGCTTCTTGTTGAAGCCCTGGTCCTCTTCCTTGACGCTCGCCTCCTGTTTCACCAGCAGGATCGCGTCGACCTCGTCCTCGACCAGCTTGCGGCCGCTCTTGTGGAGCCGCACCTGGTACTGGGAGTAGCTGACGCTCGTCGGGTCATCGAAGCGCTCGACCTCGCTATGCGAGATCAGGACGATGTTCATGCCGCGCTCGACGCGCAGGGCGTTCAGGCCGTCCAGAAGGTCGCGCCAGAGGTAGCCGGTGGCGTTGTAGCCCTTGCCGTAGCCGGGCGTCTCGATCGACGCCCAGTTGTTCTGGCGGCAGACCGCGTCCCACAGGAGCGGCTCCATCTTGTCGAGACTGTCGATGACGAGCGTCTGAAAATCGTGCTCGTCCTGAAACAGGCTCGCAATCGCCTCCATCACCTCTTCGAACGTGCCGGGCTTGAAGCCCGTCAGTTCGATGCCGGCGGGCGTGCCGTCTTCCGCCTGGATGAAGACCGGCGCGGGAAACTCGCTGGCCAGCGTCGTCTTGCCCATCCCGGGCGGCCCATAGATCAAGACGCGCGGCGGATGCTCCGCCTTGAGCGTCTTCAGCTTGCTCATGAATGACATGTTCGTCTCTCGTCTCTTGCCTTCGCCGCCCGATGGATGGTCCGCGCGCCGGGGACCGGGAGACGAAGACCGGGTTTTGCGCCGCTTTGCGGCGTCCCCGGCGCTTGTTCTATGCGGCGATCAGATCGGCCTTTGCCCCTTCCGGGAGGGAGGACACCGGAAGGGGCGCCGGGCCGCCGCCGGCGCCTGCCGGCGCCGCGGAACTGGATCGAACAATGACGGTGCACAGGCCGGGCGGAACGCGCAGATACCGGCGCGCGCTCACGGCCTCGTTGTGCTTGTCGTCGTCGGTCAGGCCGACCTTCACCAGAAGGTCCTCGACAGCCTTGATGCGATTGCTGATGTCGCCGGCGCCGCACGGCACCAGGATCGCCAGCTCGTAGGGCCCGCGCACCGGCGTCAGCTGCAGCGCGCGAAGCTGCGCCTCGGCAACATGGCGCCACTCGACATAGGCTCGCGTCTTGGCGCGGCCGTGAGCGATGTTCTTGAACAGCTTGTTCGCCGACGGCGGCAGCGGAAGGGTGACCTCGAAACCGCTCATGCCGCCCTCCCTTGATCCAAGGTGTTGAGGCGGGCAGTCTCCAACTCCACTGCTGTCAGGGAGTAATGACGATATGACCCCGATGAAGCCCGGGCTTGCAAAGCGCGCCCTGGAGGAAAATCTTGCTCGCTTCGTGAACACGAAGACCGACCCGATGCAGCACAATCTGCATGTGGCGCTGATCCAGATTGCTCAGTACGTGGAAGCGGTGCATCGGGAGCAACAAGATCAACGACAGCTTCTAGAGCAGATTCTAGCCGCTGCGCGTCGGTAGCGGTCATCCGCACCATGACGTCTTCAAGCCTAGACGCGAAAGCGGGAATGAAAGTCATGCTGCCCTCCCGTTAACCGTCTGGTAAGGTTCCGTTTGCGCTGCGACGTCCCGCACGAAATCGTTGGCGGTCACGTAACCTTCGGTTTCCGTCGCCATGCGTTCAAAAAATCCACGGTCAGGCCATTGCTCTCCGCGCTCGATGCGGGACAGCGAGCCGACCGACACGCCTAGGCGATCCGCCATCGTCTCGATGGTGATGCCCCGGTTTTTGCGCCATGTGCGAAGTGCGTTCATGGCGCCACTTTCTGCTAGACGTAATTTTCTGTCAAGCGGAAATTCACGCCTAGCGACGGCGACTGAATTTTGGTGCGCTGGTACCGTTTGATATGCCCAAGCGCGTCACCCCAGCCGATCCGCGCCGCCGCCATTTCATTCGAAGCTGGCGGAAGCATCGCGGCTACACCCAGGGCCAGCTCGCAGAAATGGTTGGCACCTCTGTCGGCAACTTGTCTCGGATCGAGACTTTCCAGCAGCCATACACCGAAGATCTGTTGGATTTACTGGCTGATGCGCTGATGACGGACAAGGCATCGCTCATCATGCGCGATCCATCGCAGCCGGAGGCGATCTGGAGCATCTGGGAGCAAGCATCCCCTGGACAGCGAGCGCAAATCATTGAAGTGGCAAAGGCTTTGATGAAAACCGGAACATAGTTCACGCCTAGCTCAAATTTACGCTTGACAGAAATTTACGGCTAGCAGAAAGTCCGTCTCACCCAACCGGGAGAGACGAGATGACCAATCCCCTGCACAACCTGTCCGGCGCCCAGATCGCGGACGAATACGGCAGCCTCAAAGCCCAGATCGATGCCATCGGCGAGCGCATCGACGCGCTCAAGGCCGAGCTTGTGGCCCGCGGCGCCGACCGCGTCGAAGGCCAGACCTTCACGCTCACGATCTCCAAGCAGACCTCGACTCGCCTCGACACGACGGCGCTCAAGGCTGCGCTCGGCGCCGACATCTGCGCCGAATACGAGAAGACCAGCGAGTCCATCGTCGTCCGCGTGAAGCCGACGGCCGTCTTCGGCCAGCAGGCGGCGTGAGGCGGACATGGCAACCAAGCGCAAATCGGCCAAGGCCGCACCGGTGACCGCCGAGGCCCTGCCTTCCGTCACGTCCATCAAGGGCTTCGACAAGGACCTGTCCTGCCGTGGCTTCAAATTCGAAGTCGGCAAGACCTACGAGCACACAGGGAAGGTGGAGGCCTGCGAAGGTGGCTTCCATGCCTGCCCCGTCGATCAGCACCCGCTTTCGGTCTTCGAATTCTACGGCCCCGCCGGCAATCGCTTTGCGTTGGTGACGCAGTCCGGGGAGCGGAGCGCGCAGGGCACGAAGCTCGCGTCGGCGAAAATCACCATCGATGTCGAGTTGTCGCTTGGCGACCTGGTGAAGCGAACCTGGGATTTCGTTTGGTCGCGGGCCAAGCTTGAGGCTGGCACGCAGGCCACCGGCTACCAGGGCGCGGCCTCTGCCACCGGCTACCAGGGCGCGGCCTCTGCCACCGGCGACTATGGCGCGGCCTCTGCCACCGGCGACTATGGCGCGGCCTCTGCCACCGGCGACTATGGCGCGGCCTCTGC